>JBDTTL010000009.1:0-31477 GCA_039930665.1 Acidobacteriota bacterium | reverse complement strand
AGAAATCCAACTGGATTCTGTATAGTTTCGACTGGACCAACGGATAGATCCTTTGGAGACGGTCCTCCGGCGACAACGGCTGATCATTGGCGGCTGCCTTGCCGCGATGACGCTCATCGCCTGGTCATACCTGCTGCACTCGAAGGCGGCGATGGAGGACATGAGCATGCCCGGCATGGTCATGTACCGTACGCCGGAATCGGGCGCAATGTCCGTGCTCCTTCTCTTCGTGATGTGGGATGTGATGATGGTCGCCATGATGGTGCCATCCGCGGCGCCGATGATTCTGGCCTTTCTCACCGTCAACCAACGCCGGCAGGCGGCGTCCCGGCCGCTCGTACCGGTCGGCATTTTTGTTTTGGGATACCTCGCGGTCTGGACCGCATACTCCGCAGTGGCGACGCTAGCCCAGTGGGAGTTGCACCAGGCCTCACTCCTCTCGCCCGCGATGGCTGCGACTAGTCCGTTTCTGAACGGAGGGCTTCTGCTCGCTGCGGGCGTCTTCCAATGGACCCCGCTCAAACGCGCGTGCTTAAAGGGCTGCCGTTCGCCGCTCTCTTTTCTGATGAGCGAATGGCGCGAGGGTACGGCCGGCGCGTTCGTCATGGGATTGCGGCATGGTTCCTACTGCGTGGGATGTTGCTGGGTACTTATGGCCCTGCTCTTCGTGGCGGGCGTTATGAATTTATTGTGGGTCGCCGTGATCGCGATCTTCGTAATGGCTGAGAAGATCCTCGCGCGGGGCGAATTGCTGGGTCGCATGACGGGAGCCGCGCTGGCGATCGCGGGTATTGTGCTCATCGCCCGTGGCGTTCAATAGGCTCTCGACTAGTGGCCGCTGGTCTCGGCGGCAGGGTCCACTTTCAGCGGGAAGTGCGCGCCCTCGGGTATCGGCACCAGCATCTGTTCCTTGCGGTAGATCAGCGTCGAGGTGTTGTAGCTCGCGATCTCGAATCCGTGGCCATGCGTGATGGCGTCGGTGGGGCAGGCTTCCACGCAATACGCGCAGAAGATGCAGCGGTTGTAATCGATGTTATAGACCTTGGCGTAGCGCTCGCCGCCACTGATGCGCAGCTCTTCGGTGTTCTCGGCCGCTTCAATATAGATGCACTGCGCCGGACAGGCGGCCGCGCAGAGAAAACAGGCGACGCATTTTTCGAGTCCATTCTCATCGCGCTGCAATTCGTGGACGCCGCGATAACGCTCCTGAAACTTCGCGGACGCGTCCGGGTAATCGTCGGTGATGGTCGGGTTGAGCATCTCGCCGAAGGTGATGCCCATGCCTTTGACGATGGCGGCGGCTCCGCCAAAAACTTCCGAGATCTTGGCCATGGATATCTTCAGCTTAACGCATTGTCGCCGGATGCGGACTTAGGTAGTGCGCTAAATAGCGCACTACCCGGACTTAGATCGCAGCTTTCTGCAGCGGCGTATCCGCGCCGAGTGCCGTTGTATCATCACGGAATGACTGCAGTGGAACTCGAACAACTCTGGCAAACCGATCCCAGGTGGACCGGCGTACGGCGTCCCTACAAGGGCGAGGATGTGGTCCGACTGCGCGGCTCGATTCAGATTGAATACACGCTCGCGCGCATTGGGGCCGAGCGCTTGTGGAATCTACTGCACTCCGAGCCTTATATTCCCGCCTTGGGCACTCTAACCGGCAATCAGGCTGTGGAACAGATTCAGGCGGGGCTGAAGGCGATTTATGTTTCGGGCTGGCAGATCGCTGCCGATGGTAATCTCGCGGGACAGATGTATCCGGATCAAAGCCTGTACCCGGCCAACAGCGTCCCGGCCGTGGTGCGAGGCATCAACGCGGCGCTGTCGCGCGCCGATCAGATCCAGACGCGTGAGGGCGCGGGCGATGTTCATTGGTTCGCGCCCATTGTGGCGGACGCCGAGGCCGGCTTCGGTGGTCCGCTGAACGCTTTCGAGCTGATGAAGTGGATGATCGAGGCGGGCGCGGCCGGCGTCCATTTTGAAGATCAACCGGTGGCGAAGCGCGGCAGCCACGGTGCGGCTGTGACACCTATAGCCGAGGCCGTCGAGAAGCTGGTGGCCGCACGGCTCGCCGCCGACGTGTGCGCGGTTCCGTCCGTGATCATCGCCCGCACCGATGCCGAGGGCGCGCGCTTTCTCACCGGACGCGCCGACGAACGCGACCGGCCGTTCCTCACTGGCGACGATTCAAGCGACGGCTACCTGGGCTACAAGGGCGGACTGGACGCCGCCATCGCCCGCGCCTGCGCCTACGCGCCGTATGCCGATCTTCTGTGGTACGAAACGGCCCGGCCGAATCTCGACGAGGCCCGCAAGTTCGCTCAGGGCGTTCATCGCGAGTTCCCGGGCAAGATGCTGGCCTACAACTGCCCGCCGTCCTTCAACTGGAAGCGCAAGCTGGACGAGGCGGCCATCAATGGTTTCCAGCGTGAGTTGGGCGTCATGGGATACAAGTTTCAGTTCGTGACACTCGCGGGGTTCCACGCGATTAACCACTCCATGTTTACCCTGGCCAAAGAATACGCGACGGATGGCATGATGGCTTACGCGAAATTGCAGGAGCAGGAGTTCCAGTCCGCGAAGGCGCATCGTTTCCCCGCGATCAAGCATCAGCGCTTTGTCGGCAACGGCTACTTCGACGATGTGATGAACACGGTCTTGCGCGGGTTGTCGGCGTCAGCGTCGGACGCGGCGACGAGTGAAGAGGAATAATCGGCTATCGCAGTTCCAGTATTCGATTCGCTTCGCTGTTGGTCACGAATAAAACGCCCTTCGCGAATAAAACCCCATGGGGCCGAGAGAGCTTGCAGGCTAGAGGATTCCCGTCAGGGCCGTCGCCGCGGACGCCGGTCCCGAGCACCGTCGATATGATTCCGGTTTTAAGATTCACGCTGCGAATGACGTGATTTTCCGTATCCGCCAGGTAGAGGCTGTCGCGTCCGTCATAGGTCAGGCCCTTGGGTCCGCCCAAGTTGGCTTCGAGCGCCGGGCCGCCATCGCCGCTATAACCCGCCTTTCCCGTGCCCGCTACCCGGTGCAGCGTTTGGGTTTTGGCATCGATGCGGTATATGGCGTTGCCCTCACGCAACGCGAGATACAAGTCGCCATTGGGAGCCATCGCCAGCGTGCGAGGGCCTTTGAGCGGCGTTCCGTGGACCGGGGCTCCTTCGGGCGTGGCCGCCGCTTCGCCCGTTCCAGCGTAGGTTTGAATGATTCCGCTATCGAGATGCAGCCGGCGGATGCGCTGGTTGCCGATGTCGCAGATCAACAGCGTGCCGTCGCGGTCGAAGAATATGCTGTGCGGCTGACGAAGCTGGGCCTTGGTGGCCGGCCCGCCGTCCCCGCTGAAGCCTGGAGCTCCGGTCCCGGCTACAGTTGAAATGACTCCGGTCTTCATGTCGACTTTGCGGATGACGTGGTTGTCGCGCTCCGCGATGAATAGATCGCCCTTGGCATCGAAGCGCACTTCATGCGGCATGTTGAGCGACGCATCTTTGGCGGGGCCGCCGTCGCCCTTGTAGCCCTTTTGCCCGTTCCCGGCGATTGTCGTGAGTTGTTTGGTCTTGAGATCCAGGCGCCGGATCCGCTGGTTGTCCAGATCGCAAAAGTAGAGTGCACCGTCGGGACCGAGCGCCATGCCATAAGGGTTGTTTACCTCGCTCTCCGAGGATCCCGGCTTGCCGGTTCCTACCAGCGTGACGACGGACATCGATGCCGCGAGCGCGCCGGCCACAGCTCCGATTACGAGAATTCCAATGCCAAGCGAGGTGAGTGTCTTCATGCGGTATTTTCCCTTTCAACGGTGCCCGCTACAAATAGTAACAAATTGTGATATAGTCCCTGACACAAGCCAAGTTTTTGGGGAGACCTTATGACCAAAAGAGAATTCCTAGCCGTAAGTGCCGGGGCCGGGTTGGCGCTGGCGAAAGCAGGGTCCGCGTTCGCGCAGCAGGCCGCCGCCGCCCCGCCGCGCGCCGCCGGCAATCCGCCGATTCCGTCGCGCAGGGCAAAAACCACCAAGCTGTTCAAGGGCCCGCCGGGATTTCCCAACGGGATTGCGGTGACGCCGGAGGGCCTGTGGATTGCCCAGCAAAAGCTCTCGGGCCAGCAGGCCGCCTCGTATCACACGCCCCCAGCGACAACGCTGGAGGAAGCCGCCTGGCTGGTGGATTGGAACGGCAAGCTGCTTAAAACCGTGACCACTCCGTCCAGGAATACCAGCGGGATGGCGGTTGGCGGCGGTTACGTCTGGATGTGCGCGAACACGGCGCCCGAGGGTGTATTCCAGGTGGATATGAATTCCAAACTGGTCAGCCACCGCCAGATCCCCCTCGGCCCGAAGGACAACGGCGGCGGCTGCCACGGCGCCTTCTGGCACGAAGGCAAGCTGTGGATCGCGTCGCTGCGCCTGCGCGGCATTCTGCGGGTGGATCCGACAAGCTGGGAGCCGGAGTTCTTCATTCCGTTTTATGCGGTGGACGGACGGCCGCGCTACCACGGTATCGCCTGGGACGATGGAACCATTTGGCTGGTCACCGGGAACGACAGTCACAACTACGCGGAGGGCCGGGCTGGTCTGGTCCGCTATGACGCATCTAACGGCAAGGTGCTGGAGACAGCAGACTTCGCCCCCGGGTCCGCAGACCCGCACGGGCTCGCCATGCACGAGGGTGCCTTGGTGAGCTGCGACGCGGGCATTCACCCTGGTTGGCCGGTCGGCGATAGCCCTACCACCGGATGGATCTTCAAGATCGAATTAGTCTAAGCTTCAATCGACTCTGATTCCCTGGGCGGCGGGGCCGGATCGCGGTTCCGCTGTCCGATCACGTTTCATCCCTAGGACATAGCAGGTTTAAAAGAACTTGCTAAGAAGACGCTAGCGGTTGCAGCGGCTTTCCTCCATAGCCCCAAAGGACTTACTCCAACCGAGCCCAGTAGTATCGTTACGTAAGCAGGCGTACCAAATCGCTTCTTACAGGGAGTTGGCATTGTGATCCACTTGATGGAATCGATTCTTAACGGCGTGGCGCTCTTCGTGGGACCTCTTATGCTGGTAGGGGCGGTCGGCGGTGGTTTGGCAATGCTGCAGCGGTTTCGCGATTCCTGGCTGATCGAGGCCAAGCCCGTCGAGCGTAAGAGCCCCGGGCCACTAGCCATTCGCTAGTAGGGTTTCTCGCCGGATTCCACAGAATCTGATACAAAAAAGGGCCCGGGAAGCATCGCTTCCCGGGCCCTTTTGCATTGAACTTCAAATCACTTAGCCGATAATCTGCGGGATCAACTCACCCGCCACGTCGGTCAGCCGCATGTTGCGGCCGGAGAAGTGGAAGGTCAGCCGTTTGTGGTCCATTCCCATCAGGTTGAGCATGGTGGCGTGCAAATCGTTAGCGGAGACAATCTGCTGCTCGGCTTTCCAGCCGAACTCGTCGGAGGCTCCGATGGACTGGCCACCTTTGATCCCGGCTCCCGCCATCCATACTGTCATGGCTCCCGGGTTGTGGTCGCGTCCAACGCCTTTCTGTGAAAGCGGCATGCGGCCGAACTCCGACTGCATGGTCACCAGTGTTTCGTCGAGCAGCCCGCGGCGCTTCAGATCGATGATCAGGCCGGCAATCGGCCGATCGACCTCATGGGCATGCTGGCCGTGGTTATCCACGATGTTGCTGTGGGCGTCCCAGGTGTCTACGTTCTGATTCACCACGGCGCCATTCCAGAGCTGCACGACACGCACGCCCCGCTCGATCAGACGGCGGGCCATCAGGCACTGCCTGCCAAACGGTTCGCACACCTTGTCATCGAGCCCGTACAAGCGCTTGGTTTCATCGCTCTCGGAATTGATGTCGACGGCTTCCGGTGCGCAGCCTTGCATGCGGAACGCCAGCTCATAGGAACTGATGCGGGCGGTCAGCTCGCTGATTCCAGGATGGGCTTCGACGTAGTTCTGGTTCATACGGGCAAGGTGGTCCAGCTCGGCGCGCTGCTGGTCCAGATCCATGGAGCCGGTTGGCGGATGCAGATCGAGAATCGGGTCGCCGAGCGCGTGGAACATGGTTCCCTGATAGGCGGCGGGAAGGAAGCCCGAGCTCCACAGCGACGAACCAGTGAAGGGGCCGCCACGCGGATCCTGAATCACCACGAAAGCGGGCAAGTTTTGGTTCTCGCTGCCCAGACCATACGTGACCCACGAACCGACGCTGGGGAAGCCGGCGATGATCATGCCGGTATTCCATTCGTAACTGGACAGCGTGTGATCGACAGACCTGCCCTTAGCGGAGTGAATGAACGCGATATCATCGACGACCCCGCCGACGTGCGGGAACAGGTCGGAGACGAACTTCCCGGACTGCCCGTATTGCTTGAACGCGTAGGGGCTCTTCATCAGCGGGCCAGGGTAGCCCTGGCGCACAGTAGCGCCGGGGAGCGGCTTGCCGTGATATTTCTCGAGCGACGGCTTGTAGTCGAAGGTGTCGACCTGGCTCATGCCGCCGCACATGAATAGCGAGATGACCGATTTTGCGCGCGCTTTAAAATGCGGCGCCTTGGGCATGAAGGGAGAATCCGTTACTCCCGCCGACCCCTCGCAAGCCTGCGGCTTTATTTCGGCCGGGGCCCCCAGCAGCTTGTCCTGGGTCAACAGATAGGCGAGCGCAATTCCACCGAAGCCTTCGCCTACCTGAAACAGAAGATCACGCCGGGAAAAATAACGCTGTGGGCTTTTTCCGTTGCACTCTGGTTGTTTCATTGCGTCTCCTATCCTAATTGATATAAACGAATTCGTTAGAATTCAGCACGACATGGGCGAGTTCCGCAAACGGAGAGAGCTCCAGGTTGCTGGATTCGTTCCGCGCGTCGGTTGCAGTGGCGCGCTTCTTCAGGAATTCCAAGGACTGCTGCACTTCCTTGTCGGTCGCATTCCGGCTGAAGGCGATGCGATAGAGCAGTTTCACCTGCGCCGTTTGATCGGCGCCGGCTTCCTTCTCGACGCGCAGCGCCAGGTGCTGGGCCTGCGTCAGGAAGGTCTGGTTGTTAAACATGGTCAACGCCTGCGTGGGAACAGTCGTCACCTCACGCCGTTCGCAGGTCACGCTGGCGTTCGGCTGATCGAATACCTCAAACATCGGGTACTTCAGATTGCGCTTCACGGTCGCGTAGACGCTACGCCTCCAGGTGGAAGGATCGTCTTTCGTGATCGGCCACTTGCCCTTGATGGGCGCACCGGCGACCAAAGACTTCGGCACCGGCGGGAAAAATGCCGGACCGCCCGCTTCGAGGTTAAGATCGCCGCTAGCGGAAAGAATGGCATCGCGAACGATCTCGCCTTCCAGGCGCTTGACCGGGAACCGCCACATGAACTGATCGGTGGGGTCTTTGGCTAAGCTGTTCTCATCGTAAAAGGCGGACGCCATCTTATAGGTCTCGGAAGTCATGATCATGCGCTGCATCTGCTTCATACTCCAGCCTTCCTTGACGAACTCGGTTGCCAGCCAATCGAGCAATGCGGGATTCGATGGCAGAGTGCCCATCTTCCCAAAATTGCTGGGAGTGGAAACGATGCCCTGACCGAAGTGTTGATACCACATCCGATTGACCATCACGCGCGCGGTGAGCGGATTATCCGGGGAAGCGATAAACTCAGCGAACTCTAAGCGGCGTCCGCTGCTCGGGTAGGGAGACGCGATCGGCTTTGGATCGAAGGGCTTTCCCTTTGATAAAACAGTCAGGAATCCTGGTTCAATCACCGGCGCCTTCATCTCGTCGGCGAAGGTACCCAGCCCGGTCGATTCGAAATAAATCGGCGGCGGCGTGTATTGATCGCCGGGGGAGGGAAGCAGCTTGCCCTTGAATCCGAACTCCTCGTAATTGATCCCTCCGACTGTTCCGGGTTGGAACGGTCTGTGAGGCGTGAAGCGGAAGTCGCCGTCGCGAATTCCCATCACCGTCTCAGGCTTTTTGGGCATTTGTTTCTTCAGCGCGCTGATCTGGTCATTCAGACCCTTGCGCGCCTGCGCGTCGGCATCGCTCACCTTGATTTCGGCGGTCTTGGCATCGGGATCGTCGTCATCCGCCAAACGGACTGTAGATACTTGCGCCACCAGCAGTTTCTGCCCCGGCGTGCGTTTGTCTTCCGGCGTGGCAAAGGCGTCCTGGATGTCCTGCGGGAATTTCTTCAGGGTTTTTGCGAATAGGATCTTCTTGTAAGGCTCTTCAATGGTGGCGACCTGCTTCGTCAGGTCCTTAACCTTGCCATCAATGGCTTTCGCGGCTGTTTCGTATTTTTCCCACTCGGCCGGAGGCACCAGCGGGAAGTCGTATTCGACGTAGCTGTTAAAGATGGCGAGCGTCTTGTAATAGTCCTTACGAGTAATGGGATCGAACTTGTGATCGTGGCAGCGCGCGCAGTTGATGGTGAGCGCTTGCATACCCTGCATAGCGGTGCGTGCCATATCATCCATGTAGTCGAAGCGGTAGTTGGGATTCTCGAGGTCGCGGTCGAGCACCCTGGGTCCCAGGCGCACAAAGCCGGTCGCGGTCTCACTGTCGAATGTCGGCTTGGCGATCTCATCGCCGGCCAGTTGCTCGATGACGAACTGGTTATAAGGCTTGTCCTCGTTGAACGCCTTGATCACATAATCCCGATAGCGCCAGGCATCCGGGAAATCGTAATCGTATTCATACCCGGTGCTGTCGGCGTAACGGGCCACATCGAGCCACATGCGCGCCCAGCGCTCGCCGTAGTGCGAAGACGCAAGCAGCTTGTCGACCACGTTCTCGTACGCTTTGGGGGATTTGTCGTTCACGAACGCATCGACTTCGGCGGGAGTGGGCAGCAATCCGGTCAAATCCAAATACGCGCGGCGGATCAAAGTGTTTTTATCGGCGGGCGGGGCAGCTGAGACACCTTTTTCCTGGCGCATCGCCTGCACGAAGCCATCGATCGGATTTTTATTCCAGCGTGCGTCCGCCGCTACCGGCACTGCGCCGCGAACCGGCTTCTTGAAGGCCCACCATTGGCGGTCGGCGTCCGTGACTTTTCTCTCGCTATAACCTCCGTAATGGAGGAGGGAAGGATCATCCGCCGCGGTCGCCGTGGTAGGCGCGGCTTTGGGACCGTCGAAGGCGGGAGCGCCGGCGTCAATCCAATCCTTCACCGTCGCAATCTCGTCGGCAGTCAACCTGGGCATCGGCGCCATGGGCATGGCAGGCTGCATTTCGCCAGTGATGCGTTTATAGATCAAGCTTTCGGCCGCGTTGCCGGGGACGATACCCGCGCCATGATCGCCGCCCTTCAGGATGGTGTCGCGATTTACCATGCTGAGGTGCGACATCTGCGCGCTTTCGCCGTGACACTGCTGGCATTTGGCCAGAACCGCACTCACGTTCGGAGCCGATTTTTGGCCTAAGACCGCAGATCCTGGCATCAACAGAGACAGCACCGCCAGGGCCCATATCGACAGGGCCGCAATCCAGTTTCTGGTGGTTCTACGTGGGGACTGCATGGGCATCGCATTCTCCTCTTTGACGGTACACGTCGGTGCGGCGACTGAGCTCGCACTCCAACTTTATCCACTTGAAAGCATACACCTTCAGCGTGCCGGGCACAAGGCCGTCAGGGCCGTATTCCATATGGCCACCTTGCCCCGCGCGGTGGCAGCGTCGTGCCCGGCATTTTGTGCTTCCTTCCCCACCGGGGTGGAAGCTTCTTCACGCTCGGCGGAATTCACTTTGGGCGGTCGTATTCTGCACCGGAACCGAAACCCCATGGGATAACGGCCGCCTGCACGCCCACTGCCGGGCGAGAGTGGGATGTATACTGGCTCAATTGACTTCGCCTGGATCATCAACTGCGCGTGTGCGAGGCGTCGTGATCATGGGTGTCGCGGGTAGCGGCAAATCCACATTAGGGGCCGTAATCGCCGAGCGAATGGGGTGGCCGATGATTGAAGGCGACGACTTTCATAGCGATGAGAACAAGGTGCGTATGCGTGCCGGTATCCCATTGAGCGATGCCGACCGCGAAGGTTGGCTGCAGAGCCTGGCGCGAGAGATCCAGAAGTATCCGCATGGCGCGGTCCTCACTTGCTCCGCTTTAAAACGCAGGTATCGCGATCTGCTGCGGGTTGCCTCGCCGGGGCTGGGGTTTGTCTTTTTGGAAATCACTGAGGAGGACGCACTCGAGCGTGTGGGTGCTCGCGGCCAGCACTTTTTTCCTCCGGAACTGATGCATAGCCAGTTTGCAACTCTTGAAGCACCGCTGGGTGAACTGAGGGTTCTCCCATTGGACGCCAGTCTACCTTTGCAGACACTCGCGGATCGATCCGTCGAGTGGTTGACCGGGAATTGCGGGCAGGCCGCATGACGAGCGGCGGGATTCCGAAACTACGCTGGCGCATCGGCAGCCTGCTGGGCGTGGGAGTGCTGATCAACTACTTCGACCGCATCAGCTTGTCGGTAGCGGGTCCGCAATTGCAAGAAACGCTGGGCCTGAGTCCGGCGGAACTTGGCTGGCTGTTCAGTGGATTCTTTTGGACCTACGCACTGTCGCAAATTCCGGCGGGTATGATTCTGGACCGCTGGGGCGTGACGCGCGTGGGGCGATGGAGCGCGTTTCTATGGGGCGTGGCGTCCGCCATCACTGCCGTGTCGAGCGGATTCATCGGCATCTTCGTCGCGCGAATGCTGCTCGGCATTGCCGAAGCTCCTAGTTTCCCGGCCAATTCCAAAGCCACCGGCTACTGGTTTCCACGCCAGGAGAGGGCATCGTCGACGGCGCTGTTCGATGCAGCGGCGAAGTTCTCCAACGTGGTCGGAGTTCCGCTGGTGGCCTTAGCGGTGGTGCATTTCGGCTGGCGCTGGGGCTTCGGACTGGTGGCGACGTTGAGCTTCGCCTACTTCGCGGCCTTCTATCTCATCTATCGCGACCCCAGCGCGCATCCGCAGCTTTCGAAGGACGAACGGGAATATATTGCGGCGGGCGGCGGAACGCCGGAGGGACAGATCTCGACCAGCCCGACCGGAATGCTGGGCCATCTGCTGCGCAGTCGAAAAGTGTGGGGTTTGTCGATCGGGTTCGCGGCGTACGGCTATTGCTTCTATCTGTTCCTGACGTGGCTGCCGGCTTACCTGGTTCAGTCCATGCACATGAGCATTCTGAAGTCGGCGACGTTTGCGGCGATACCCTGGATGTGCGCGACGGTCTCGGACCTGGCGGTGGGCGGGTGGCTGATCGATCATCTGATCGCGCGCGGCCACGATGAAACGCGAGTGCGCAAGACCGTGCTGCTCTCGGGCATGTGCTGCGGGCTGGCGGTTTTCGGAGCGACCACGACCACGGATCCGGTGACTGCGATCGTATGGATTTCGGTGGCATTGAGCGGGCTCGCGGCGGCTGCGCCGGTGGGCTGGTCTCTGCCTTCGCTGATTGCTCCGCGCGGCGGCGTAGCGACCGTCGGAAGCATCATGAATTTCGCTAACAATTTGATGGGCGCGGTGGCGCCGATCGTCACGGGCATGATCGTGGGCCGCACGCAATCCTTCACCAACGCGTTCCTGGTGGCAGGCGTGGTGTTACTGATAGGCGTTGCGTCCTTCGTATTTCTGCTGGGCCGCATCGAACCGGTGCCTGAACCAGCGGGCACATTGCCGGTACCGGCCGTGTTCCCGGGCGCGCGTTAAGCGGAGGCACTCATCCTAAGATACGCCCGCGTTTGCCACAGCGGCTCCGTTGGTCACAATATTATTCGATACACTCCAGATGGTGACGATAGAAGAACCGCCCACCAGGAAAATACCCGCTGCAGCTAGCACCACAAATGCTAGGATAAGCGCGTATTCCGTCAGATCCTGTCCCTGTTCATTCGTCCACAGGCGTTGTGCAATGTCCGTCACGACAGTCTCAATCCTTTCTCCATCGGTATTCCCATATTCACCGCACCTTCAGGCGAGTGCTAAAATCTGCATCTCCATTTCGCTGAAGTTTTTAGAAGTATAGCCCTAAACCGTATCGAAAGATAGACCTCGTAGTAACGTATATTGCTTTACAAATGCTATACGTTTGGTTTACGTAGTACTAGTTTTGGTTTATGTGGACGGATTACGCTTTGCGTTGGAACATGTCGAACGGCTCGAATTCGCCGTTCAAAAGCTCGCGTGTGTCGGGGTGTTGCAGCCAGCCCGCGATCATAGTCGCGTAGACCCGGCGGAAATCTGTAGTGTGGAGCAGGTTGTCGCCCGGATCGAGCTTCGCAAGGCTGGGGATCTGGCCGTAGTGGCCGCCCTTCACAGGACTGCCTGCGACGAACATCAGGTTCGCGGCGCCGTGGTCGGTGCCGAGGCTGACGTTTTCCGGAACGCGGCGGCCGAATTCCGAGAACGCCATCAGGACCACGTCGTCGGCGCGGCCAATGCGCATGAGATCCAGCATGAAGGCTGAAATGGAATCGGAAGCGTAAGTCAGCAGGCGCTGGTGCACATCGTTCTGAAATACGTGAGTGTCGAAAGCGTTATTGCGATAGGCCGTGTAATAGAGCCGGGTGGGCATACCGGCTTCGATGAGCGCGGCGATCTTGGGCAGGTCCAGCCCGACGATGCCGTAATCGACCGGCGAATGATATTTCGCCCACGCTTCCTGCACCAGCGCGGATGCGCTCTTGGCGCTTCTGTTGGTGTCGAGCAGGAATTGGCGCGCGGGGTTGACGACTTTGCCGGAGTCGGGATTGGACCTGAAGACTTCATTCTCGTCGAAGAAACTCTCGCGCGAAAACTTGTTGGGATCGTCGAAAACCACCGGCACATGGCGGCGGCTGCGAACCGCAAGAGACTGGTGGGTGTCGATGTTGACCAAGTAGTTGGGGGGCGCATCGGGCGCAATGGTATCGGCGAGGCGGCCGACCCAACCGTACTGTTCCCCGCTGTTGGGCGCCGCGGTTTGCCAGTAAGCCATCGACGAGAAGTGCGAGAACGACGGGTTATCGTAGCCGCAGCCGTGAACGATGGCGAGCTTGCCATCCTTAAAAAGCCGCTCGAAGCCGACCATGCCCTGATTGAAACCGAAGTGGTCGTCGATGACGCGGAGATTTTTTTGGGGGAGACCGATCTTGGGACGATGCTTGTAATAAGCGTCGTCGGCGTAAGGGACCACGGTATTCAGACCGTCGTTACCGCCAGAGAGCTCGAGCACCACCAGAATCTTGCCGTTGGATTCGGCTTCGGCGGCGAGAGCGGCAGCCGCTTGCCCGAAAACGCCGACGCGCAGGGCCGTACCCGCGGACATGCTGAGGCCGGAGAGACCGGCCCGCAAGACATCGCGTCGATTCAGTTTGCTTAAGCTCATAAAGTTCCTCTCAACCTAACTGATATTCCGGTTGGCTCATGATCAAATGCAGGACCAGCCGCAAGGGTTCTTCGAGATATGTACGCGCCCGCGAGACGTCGGAGGTGCCCAGTTCGCGATCGAGGAAAGCGACCAGCTCATGCCGCACATCGTCGCCCGGCGGGACGCGCATGAACCGGCCGATCAGGTAATCGACTACCTGAGTTGTATTTTGTGGATTCTCCGCCAGCACCATCCTGGAGAGGCGGATCTGCGCGGTATCGCGCGGAATGGGCTTGACCCGTTCAAGGGCCAACTGCGAGCCGCGGAAACTGCCGTAGCGCGTGTTAAAGTCTTCGTCGCGATCGGCGGACATGTTGGATTCAGCCATCATGCCGCTCTTGGTGTCGGGCTTGGTTGCGGCGGTGATGTCCATGCCCTCACGGATGCGGTCGGCTACGCGGCGCACTTCTTCGCTGGCAGCGACGCGGTCCGGCGCAACGAAGTTGATGTCCGGGAACAGTATGTCGCGCGAAAAGTTGCCGCGCTCGAGCAGCAGGCCGGGAGTGATCCAGCTCCGCCCTCCGGCCCAGCCGGCGACCGTGGGCGGTGAGAAGAGGCGCTGACCCAGAGCGGACGTCGCGGCGTTGAAATCCGGCTCGCCGGGAATGACGTCGAGGCCGAGTTTTTTATATGTGGATACGGCGAGCTCAACCGGGCTCTTGATGTGCGTGCCCACCGAAGCGGGGCTGTAGAAATCGCGCGACAGGAACATGGTTTCGAGCAGCGGAGCGATTTCGTAGTGCGAATCGCGCAGCACGGAGCCCAGCTTCTTTTGCAGCTCGGGAGAGAGGTCCTGGCGAACGAAGAATTGGTAGAGCTTGCCGGCGATGTAATCGGCAGTGGCCGGCTGCTGCATGATGATGTCGATGATTTGCACGCCGTCAAAGTTGCCGGTCTTGCCCAGGAAGGATTTTTCGCCGTCGTCGTGTTTGTCTTTGTTGACGACGAATTTCAAATCAACATAGTTCCAGCCGGTGAAAGCGCGGGCGGCCTCGCGCACATCTTTTTCGGAGTAGTGGCCCACTCCCATGGTGAACATCTCCATGATTTCGCGCGCGAAATTTTCATTGGGTGCACCCTTGACGTTGACGCCGGCGTCGAGGAACGTAAGCATGCCAGGGTCCTGGGCCATCGCGACCATTAGATCGCGGAAATTGCCAGTGCCGTGGTCTTCGTAGAGCCGCAACTCGGCGAGAAGCTTGCGGTAATCGCGCACCTTGGGCTCATTGGTGGCGTAATGGCCATGCCAGAACAGCGCCATCTTTTCCTCGAGCGGACGCGGGCTGGTGAGCATGCGGTTCGCCCACCAGTAGGCCACTCGATTGGTTTCGAGCACGCTAGCGCGGAGCCAATAAAAGAACTCGTCGACGATGGGCTGGAGCGGGCGGTTGCCGGAGGGCTTGACCTTGATGCCGAGCGCTTCACCGTTTTTCTTGGCGAGATCCGTGACGGCGGGGCGGCTGGGAGGAAAGGGCTCGAGACCGGGATCGCGGATGCCGGATTCATCGAAGGCAGGAAGATGGCTGATGTCGGCACCTTGGTAGCGCACCAGACGGGCGATGGCCTGCTGCGGCGTCATCTTGGCTAGAGCATCGATTTCAGCCGGCGTGCCGCCGAATCCAGCGCGTTCGAGCAGATGGGCCGCCAGGTCGCGATTCCAGTCCTTGGCGCCAATGGGCGTGAGATCGTTTTGCCAGGCGGCGGGTCCAGCGGTCTGCGCGGGTAGGGCAACGGGAGCGACCGCAAGCGCTACGGTAACTGCCAGGAAAGCACCAAAACAATCCACGCTTCGCATGTTCCAGCTCCTTGAAATTGTGCTATAGAAGATGTTCCCACGAATCGGGGAGGGATGCTAGTGCAGGATGGCGGGGTGGGAGGGAGCCGGGGCCGAGCACTGTGGTCGAACGAATCAACGCGTGGAATGCTTGGCCCAGCGAAGGTTTGCTTTACTCGTCAGGGATCTCCACGTCAAGAAAA
Organism: Acidobacteriota bacterium; assembly: GCA_039930665.1. Taxonomy (GTDB): domain Bacteria; phylum Acidobacteriota; class Terriglobia; order Bryobacterales; family Bryobacteraceae; genus Palsa-187. The sequence continues at coordinate 16,125 of JBDTTL010000009.1, read as the reverse complement.
CTGCCGGGGATGGCTGCATTAACCGCTGCGACCACTCGGGCTACATGTGGTTTGATGAGCCCCCATCGCCCGCGACCTATCACTACAATTGCAATCTTACGGCCCGCAAGGTTCTGCTGATAACTCAGATTTTTGTCCGTGGTAACCAGTACCTCGAAGCCTGCGGCTTCCGCCTGATTCAGCAGCTCGCCGTTTTCCAACTCTTCCCATCCGCGGGCACGGGCCTCAGTGACTAAGTGCCGATCGATCAGAAAGCGCGCAAGCGTTCGCGGTGTCCCATTGTCGAACAGCACCAGCATTAGCCACGAGACGCGGGCGCTTCCGCAGTTTGCGCGGCAAATTGCAGAACGGCTTCAACCTGCTCACGGGTGACGCCGAATTCTTCTACGATCTCGTCGACGCTCATGTCCTGGAGGTTCTCGAACACTGTCGAGATTGGCATGCGGGTTCCCCGGAACACCCATGCACCACTGCGCTTGCCTGGGATGCTTTCAACGGCTGGGCATTGGGACCAATCTAGAGCTGCCATATTTCAACCTTACACTCATCGTAGCTTGGATGACATGTTGACGCTGGCCCAAGCCGTGTAAGAGCTTCTAGAAGGCCTTATTCTACTAATCGAATCCGGACCCGATACAATCTTCCGGAAAAGCCGCGGCGGCAGCGATGGCGTGCTCAATGTGCACGGCGGCCCAATCCGAGAAGCTATCCTCACCGCTATCGGCAAAGGTGTAGAGCGCGCCCAGCAATCCGTGGTTGCCCTTCACAATCAAATCCAAGATATGAACGCGGCCGCTTTGATATCGTTCTGCAATTGAAATCACTAAATGTAAGTTGGCTTCCAATAGACGCTTCTCGGCCGATTTCGCCTGCGGGCCTCCGGCTCGAAGATGCTCGAAGCAACTGATCTCTTCGGCGCGACTCAGCGGCGGAACTTTAGACACTTCCGACCGATAGAGCCCCTCGGGGTCGTCAACAAACATGAAATCGTCAACCACGGTTATTCCCTCTCGTCCACGATCTCTATTATGGCTCAGAGCACGCAAAATGGGGCTAGGAAATCGAGGAAATTACGAGGATGCGGGTTGGGGCGCTCCCCATCGAAAGGGAAACGCCCACGGCTGCGATCTATCGGAAGTACCGCTTAGTCAGAACAACAGCTTCAGCGCGAATTGGATATTGCGCGCCAGGTAATTCCCGGTAGTGCCGATGACGCCAAAGGCCCCTGTGCCCAATACGTTATTCGGCATGCCGAGATTCGGATGATTCAGTATGTTGAACATCTCAGCCCGGAATTGCAGGGTAACCCGTTCTCGCGGCTGAAACTCTTTGAACGCAGAGAAATCGACGTTAGCCGTCCTCGGGCCCCTGACGGTATTGCGTCCCAGGTTCCCGATGGTGAACGCCGCATTGGTTGCGAAAGCCGCTTTGTTGAAAAAGTTGTTGATGGAACTGGTTCCGTTGCCGTAGATACCGCCACCGTAGGGGATTCCGGTCGCGTTCGGGCGGTCAGCGGTCTGGCCGGTGTTCGCAAGATTCGAGGAGGTCTGGATGGTTTCGACGTTGCCGGTTTGGGCAGTGGCTACCGCATTGAACTGCCAGCCCTTGGCCAAGACTCCTGAGAGCCCGGTCAGGCGGCTGCCAAAAGGAAGCCGGTAGCTGGCAATAATGTTGAAGCGCTGACGGATGTCGATATCGGAGTCGCCGCGCTCGTTCTTGAAGTTCGTCACCAACTGAGGGAAGTAGGTGGCGAAGAGCGTTCCGCCGCCGGTGGCGGGATTGTCGTCGATGTTATGCGACCAGGTGTAGTTTGTCGAGAGGCTGAAGCCCTTGCTGAAACGATGCTCCAGACCGGTCTGCATCGAATGATATTCCTGGTTCCCGGTCGAATTCACGACTTGAATGACTGACACATTCGGAAGCAGCGAATAATAGGGCCGCCGCGGCTGAATAGTGCCCGGTCCGGGAGGAGCCAGATTCCCGTTGTAGTTGAACACAACGTGCCGGCTCAGGGCTCCGACATAGCCGACGTTGAATACCAACCCCCCAAACAGTTGGCGCTGCAGAGTCAGGTTGAACTGCTGTACATACGGATTGGTAATGTTGTGGGCGACACTGTAGATGGTTCCGGTTGGATTGTTCGGGTCGGTCGCCACGGGCACGGGCAGCCCTTGCGAGATCAGACGGCCACTGTTGGTAAGCGAGAGAACGCTGGTAAACGGCGGATCGCGAAATACCGAATTCGATCCAGTGCCGGTGTTCGGCGGCCAGAAACTGATACCGAACCCTCCGCGAAGAACGGTCTTAGGGGTGACGGTGGCGGCGAAGCCGAAGCGCGGCGCAAAGCTGTGCCAGTTGGTTTCGACGCCGGCGGTGGCCCCGACGCCATTTTGTCCTGCGATCACGATTTTTCCGGTGGAGAGATCCGGCAGATTCGCGGCGCGGTTGGCCACTTCAGTGAAGGGCGTGAATACTTCCCAGCGCACTCCCAGGTTCAGGGTTAACCAATGGGTCGCGCGCCAGTCGTCCTGGAAATAGCCGGCAAATTCCCAGCTTCGGAATCCCTGATAGACCAGCAGCTTAGTGCGATTTTCGGTAGTTGGATATCCGAGCAGCAGCGAAGCCACGGAGTTTCCGGAGCCGGACACGCTGGAGTTGTTGGTGTAGCCGGTGTCAAAGAGGAATTGACCTTTCGACGAAGTGCTTTGGAACGGCGTCAATTGCCGGCGGCGCAAGTCTCCGCCCATCTTCATTTGATGGCTTCCGCGAATATAGGTGAGACTTCCCTGATATTGGAACACGTTGTTGATGGTGGCCAACGGGATCGAGGTGGCGTCGCCCATGCCCACGTAGCCGGCCACGCCGATGGGCGAAAGACCGGAACTATCGTCGTCTATGTTGGTACCTGGAATGCCGATTTTGCTGTTGACGTCGCTCAAATAATTAACCGGTGTGGTCCGGACCACGTAGCGAGAATACGCCGCCTTCAAATCCAGCAGCAGCGCAGGCGTGAAGGTATGAATAAAGCTGGCGACCCCCTGCTGAGCCCGCTGGCGTGCGACTCCAGCGTACTGACCCGCGTCGCCTCCGGCAAAGATCCCATCGACGGCAGGCAATTGGCCGGGCTTATAGGAATTGGTGTCGTTGAATGAATAGCGCGCGAAGAATTGATTTCGCTCGTCAAACATGTGGTCGATCTTGGTATCGAACGTGTCGTCGCGCTGGGCTTTGACCGGGCTGAACGTGAAGTTGTTGGTCAGGCCGCCGATGGTTGGCAGGGGATAGAGATTGAGCAGCGCCAAACCTGTGGGATCCCTTCTTCCTACGGGAATGATGTTGCCGGCGAAGGGAGTGCGCGTGGCGCTGGTGGTACCGCTAAGAGGATCGTAGATCGTACTCAACCCCGCGAAATTGCCGTTGTGCATGGCGAGGGTGGGAACGGTGCTGGCATAGGTGATGCCCTGCCGCAAGCGGAGGCCTTCGTAATCGCCGAAGAAGAATGTCCGGTCCTTTTTGATGGGCCCGCCCACGCTCCCGCCAAACTGATTTAGCTTGTACGGCGGGTTAGGGGCAGTTGCGGCGACGAAGTAATTTTTGGCATCCAGATGCTCGTTACGGAAAAACTCGAACAGCGATCCATGTATTGTGTTGGTACCTGATTTGGTGATCAGGTTGGCGACGCCGCCCGCGGTGCGTCCTACTTCCGCGGCATACGAATTGGTCTGGACGCGGAACTCTTGCAGTGCGTCCTCCGACGGTTTGACCATGATGGTGCCGATGTAGCGCTCATTGTCGTCAATGCCATCGATCAGATAGCTGTTGGCGTAGTCGCGCTGGCCGTTGACCGAGAGGGCAGAGGTACGACGGCGGTCGTCAGGACGGTTTCCGCTGCTCATCGCATTCGGCGTGCTTTCGTTGGTGCCCGCGCCCAGTTGGGCCAGGCGAATAAAGTTGCGGCCGTTCAGCGGAGTGTCCTGAACCACGCGATCGGTGATCAAGTTTCCGACGGCCGCGCTGTCGGATTGCAACGCTGAGGCCTGGGCACTGACTTGCACCGACTCGGTGGCCTGGCCTACTTCAAGACGAATGTCCTGGCGGGCGCGGTCGCCAATCGCGAGAGCGACGGAAGTTATTGTTGCAACGCGAAACCCGGCTTGCTCCACCTTGATGTTGTAGCGGCCGGTCGGCAGAAGCGCGATGGCGTAGTTACCCGAACTATCGCTCGTCGCGGTGCGGGTTAGGCCCGTCTCCGGATTTTCGACAGTGATTTTAGCACCTACCAACACCGCGCCACTGGAATCTGTAACCGTTCCCAGAATGTCAGCGGTGGAAACCTGGGCACGCATCGGCGCCAGGCACATCAGAACCACAAGAACGCCCAAGATGGCGCGCTCGACAGGCGCAGCCCAGGCAAGCAGCATTGTTTTGACCACGGAAGTCCCCCAATTCAATACGACACGGTACGTTACGATAACTAATGTTCTGGAGACTAACACAAAAACATCGTCAGCCACAAGACCAGATTGGCGAAAGACCCAATTGGAAAAAGTGACGACTTGTTCGCGCCATTTGCCCCGTTTCTATAGTGTTTGTATGCTGGCCGGACGCGTGATCCTAGACGCGAGGCCTTTGATCCGATCTTAAGCGAGGTGATTCGCGCAACCTTAGGAGCAGCTCGATTTCGAGCCGTCGCGATAGCACGGATACGCGGACGGAAGTGCCGTATGGAGGTTTGGTTAATCAGCTTCCACTTTGCGCAGACGGATCGTCTGACCGTTGGAGAATGACGCGAAGCCCCGGAGAAGCTCGGTTTGCCTGTCGCGCATTTTATCTGTGAGGCGCGCTTCCATCGCATCCCGGTATTGCTTCATTTCGTGGTCCATGATTTTCCTTCTGGCAAGCACATTCGGTTGAGGCTCGGCATACTATCGTAGCGCCGGAGACCCACAGAAATAGGAAGACCTACAATAGTCCAGACGCCGTGAAGAAGAACGGGATTTCGACGGCGGCGGTCTCGGGGGCGTCGGAGCCGTGTACGCAGTTGCGCTCGATGGAGGCCGCGAACTGCTTGCGGATGGTGCCCTCGGCGGCGTTGGCGGGATTGGTGGCGCCCATGGTGTCGCGCCACATCTTGATGGCGTCCTCGGCCTCAAGCACCAGCACCACGACGGGGCCTTCGGTCATGAACTTGACCAGCGACGCATAGAAGGGGCGCTCGCGGTGCACGCCATAGAAGTTTTCGGCTTCCATCTGGCTGAGGCGTTTCTGTTTCATGCCGACGATGCGGAAGCCGGCCTTCTGAGCGATGGCGAGGATCTGACCGGATTGTCCTGCGGCGACGGCGTCGGGCTTGATGATGGCGAATGTTCGTTCCATATTGTCCTTGTCTTTCTGACTGGGCTGCGGGAGAACTAGAGTGCGGCCTTTACTTTGTCGCCGATTTCGGCGGGTGTGGGGCAGACGATAATGCCGGCGGCAGCCATCGCGGCCATCTTATCTTCGGCGCGGCCGCTGCCTCCGGAGATGATGGCTCCGGCGTGGCCCATGCGGCGGCCGGGAGGCGCGGTCTGTCCGGCGATGAAACCGATCACCGGCTTCTTGACGTGCTGTTTGATATACGCGGCGGCTTGTTCTTCTGCGTTGCCGCCGATTTCGCCGATCATGACGATGGCGTGGGTGTCGGGATCATCGTTGAAGAGCATGATGGCGTCGGTGTGCGTCGTGCCGATGATGGGGTCGCCTCCAATGCCGATACAAGTTGACTGCCCAATACCGAGATTGGTTAACTGGCCGACGGCTTCGTAAGTGAGGGTGCCCGAGCGCGAGACCACTCCCACGTTTCCGGCCAAGTGAATGTGACCTGGCATAATGCCGATCTTGCACTGGCCGGGCGTGATGATGCCGGGGCAATTGGGTCCGATCAAGCGCGTTGCGGGATGCGACTTCAGATATTCCCAGGCCTTGATCATGTCGTTGATGGGAATGCCTTCGGTGATGCAGACCACCAGAGCGAGCCCCGCGTCGGCGGCTTCCATGATCGCGTCGGCGGCGAAGGGCGGCGGCACGAAGATGACGGATGCGTTGGCGCCGGTGGCTGCAACGGCTTGGGCGACAGTATCGAACACCGGACGGTTCAGGTGCTGCTGCCCGCCTTTGCCAGGCGTGATGCCGCCCACGACATTCGTTCCGTAAGCGATGGCTTGCTGGGCGTGGAAGGTTCCTTCTTTACCAGTGAATCCCTGCACCAGCAGGCGGGTGTTACTGTTGACGAGAACGCTCATGCGGCCAGCTCCACGACTTTTTTCGCGCCGTCAAGCATGCCTTCGGCGATGGTGAAGTTCAAACCGGAATCTTTAAGGATGCGGCGTCCAAGTTCGACGTTGGTGCCCTCCATGCGAACTACGATGGGGTGGGTGACGTTGAGTTCGCGGGCTGCGGCAACTACCCCTATGGCTAAAGTGTCACATCGCAAAATACCGCCGAAAATATTGATAAAGACGGCCTTGACGGACTTGTCAGACAGAAGTATACGGAAGGCGTTGCGAATCTGGTCGGCGTTGGCGCCGCCGCCGACATCGAGGAAGTTCGCGGGACTTCCGCCGGCGTATTTAATGATGTCCATCGTGGCCATGGCAAGTCCCGCGCCATTGACCATGCAGGCGACGGTGCCGTCCAGTTTGATGTAGTTAAGCCCGAACTTTGAAGCTTCTACTTCAAGCGGATCTTCTTCGTTCAAATCGCGTAGCTCGAGTAAATCCCGGTGGCGGAACAGCGCGTTGTCGTCGAGGGTGAGCTTGGCATCGAGGGCGTAGACGTGGCCGTCTTTGGTCAGGATGAAGGGGTTGATTTCGGCGAGCGTGGCGTCGAGGGATTCGCTGGCGTGGGCGAGCGCCATCATCGCCCTAGCTGCCGCGCCCGACATGGGGCCGGGAATGCCGATGCCGAAGGCTAGTTTGCGAGCCTGGAAGGGCTGGAGGCCAAGGCCGGGTTCGATGGATTCCTTAAGAATGCGCTCAGGCGTTTTCGCGGCGACCTCCTCGATCTCCATGCCGCCATCGGCCGAGGCCATGAACGTGTTCTTGCCGGTGGCGCGGTCGAGGACGATGCCTAGATAGAGTTCGCGTTCGATGGGAAGGCCTTCTTCGATTAGCAGGCGCTGTACGATACGGCCTTCGGGGCCGGTCTGGTGCGTGACTAACGTACGGCCGAGGATGGTGTCGGCAGCTACGCGCGCTTCCGCGGAATTCTTGACGACCTTGACACCTCCGCCCTTGCCGCGTCCGCCGGCGTGGATCTGCGCTTTGACGACGACCGTGCCTCCCAGTCTTTGTGCGGCCGCTTCGGCTTCAGGTACAGTGTGAACCACTTCGCCCCGGGGCACTGGCACGCCGTAGCGCGCAAGCAGGGCTTTGGCCTGGTATTCGTGGATCTTCATTTGGATGGTTGAAACAGGAAGTTCCAATATAGCGCAGGTCGCCAGGAGCGGGGAATACAGCGCGACCGCGATGCCATAGCGCAGGCGACACGCAGCGGCGAAAATGAATGCGATGCCGCGCGTACGATTGTTTCACTGGAATTCGAAAGAAGCCGGGCCGCTGATCGTGAAGCTGCGCGCGGTGGGGTATGAGGCAGTGCACAACGCGGAGACGCAATCGACTTCGGTTCGGGAGATCAAGGAATCCGGCGTAGTGGCGGTGGTGATTGATTTGTCGCGTATGCCTTCTCACGGGAAATACGTGGGGGCATGGGTGAGGGGATCGAAGAGCACGCGGCAGATTCCGCTGGTGTTTGTGGGCGGCGAACCGGAGAAGGTGGCGGCGATCAAAAAACTGATGCCGGATGCTGTGTACGCGTCGATCGCGGGCGTCGGTGCGGCGGTGAAGAAGGCAATTTCGCATGCGCCCGCCGTGCCGGTGGTTCCACAGCAGATGATGGAGTCGGCGCCCGGTCGGACGGCGGCGCAGAAGATGGGGATTCGCGCGGGGACGGTGGTGGGACTGATCGATCCGCCGGCGGATTACTTAAAGGTACTTGGAGAAATACCAGACGGGGTGGTGATGGAGGAAGACCCGCGGCACGTGTGCCCGGTGACGGTGTGGTTCGTACACGATCCTGGCGAGTTCGAAGCGGCGCTGCCGACGCGGCGGGCGCTGGCGGCGCGGAGCCGGTTGTGGATACTGTGGCAGAAGGGGCGGCGCGACGGATTGAATGGTAACGTCATCCGCGAGGCTGCCCTGGCGATGGGGCTGGTGGATTATAAGATCTGTTCGCTGGATGGAGTCTGGAGCGGGATGGTATTCACGGTGAAGAAGGCGCGTGGGTAGGCGCAAGATGCGGCAGAGGTTTCCGAGGATGACTGTAGGAGTGAGGACGCGCGTGAACCGAGATAAATTTGACTTGAACGCCTATCCGTTCCAGATCCGCCCCCTATCGAGAGAAGATGGCGGCGGATTCCTCATCGAATATCAAGATATACCGGGTTGCGCCTCGGACGGCAAAACTCCGGAAGAAGCGATCGAAAATGCCTGGGACGCGGTTCGTTCGTGCTTGCGCACGGTGCGCGAATTCGGCGATCCCATTCTGCGTCCGTCATCGTTTAGCGCCTCAAGCGGGCAGTGGCTGCGGAGGGTTCCGAAGAGTCTTCACGCCCGGCTGGTGGCGCGCGCAGCTCAGGAGGGCGTCAGCCTGAACACGCTAGTCACATCGCTGCTGGCACAGGGTTTCGCGGGGCGGCGGTCGCGGGCGAGCTAACGGCGTTCTTCGAGGTGCCGGAGGCGCGCATCGAGCACTCCTTCCACCCGGCGCAGCTCGGCGCGCCAGAGATCGCGCATGTCGTCGTGCACCGCAAAGAGGCCGATCAACGTTGCGTTGAACAGCATCGGGATACCGGTGGCGAGATAGAGCTGCTGGTTGGTAACCAAAATAAAGTGCACTCCGGCTGGCTTTATTCTCGCACGATGAGGGGCGAGTAGTGCGCGATGATAGAAGATCCATGTCGCTGGTGCCTCATCTTCACCACGTGGCCGCGAGTGCGGACCTCACTTCCGAGCAAGCCCACCATGCCATGACGCTCCTGCTCAAAGGCGGCGAGAGCGACGCTATCGTGGGCGCGTTTCTGGTGGCGATGCGGGTGAAAGGCGAGACGGCATCGGAGCTCGCGGGATTCGCGAGGGCCATGCGCGGGCACATGGTCGCGGTGGATGCGGGGCCGGACGTGATCGATATTGTAGGTACCGGGGGCGATGACGCGGGAACCTTCAACATTTCGACGATCGCGGCGCTGGTGCTTGCCGGCGCCGGCGCGCGGGTGGCGAAGCACGGCAATCGCGCGATCTCCGGGAAGGTGGGCAGCGCGGATGTGCTGGAAGCGCTGGGCCTGCGCATCGCCATGACGCCGGAGGAAGCGGCCGGCGCGGTGCGCGAAATCGGACTGGGATTCTTGTTCGCTCCCAACCTGCATCCGGCGATGAAGAACGTACAAGGCGTTCGACGCGAATTGAAAATGCGGACGGTGTTCAATCTGCTGGGTCCGCTGGCGAATCCGGCGCGGGCGCAAACGCAGGTGATCGGAGCGCCGTCGGTGGAGTTCGCGAAAATCATGGCTGAAGCATTGGCGGAACTGGGAACGGGACACTCCTATGTAGTCCACGGCGTGCTGGCAGGAGGCCGTGGACTGGATGAAGTGAGTACTACTGGTTCTACTGAAGTCTACGAAGTGTGGACCGGCCGTGTGGAAAAAGTTGTCTGGATGCCGGAGGATTTCGGCGTGCCGAAAGTCTCGCTGGATGCGCTCGCGGGAGGGGACGCGGCCGACAACGCAATCATTGCACTCGAGTTGCTGGGAGGTTTGCGTGGTCCGAAGAGGGATATCGTTCTGGTGAACGCGGCTGCGGGATTGATGGCGGCAAATTTGGCCGCCACACCGCAAGAAGGCGTGGCAAGAGCAGCTGATGCGATCGATTCAGGGCGGGCAATGGCGGTCCTGAAACAATTACAAGAAAAGTTTCCAAAAACCTGAGCCTCTTTCTAAGGGATTGCGCGTATTCAGATGTCGGAGGATTACCGGCGAATCGGAGGATTCCGGCGAGCCACCTCTTGGTGGGCGCCAGGTGGAGCCGGTTGGGTGGCAATACACTCGGCCGGCCCCGTCGGTTTTCAGGAACTATTGGGCAAGTTCGCCCGTGAGTTCGGCAACCTGAGGACTCGCACTAAGTTGCCGGTAGATCTCGAGCGCCTTCCGCAGTTTCTCCAGTCCGGCATCTTTCGCTCCGTTGCGCAAGAGTAGCTCGCCCATGCGGCGGTAGGCGGCAGCCACTTCTTCACGTGTTCCTGGGGTGACCTGCGAACCTTCGAGCGCCGCCAGGCCTTCCGTGATTTGTAGCGCGCGGGTGTAGCTGGATATCGCACCAGGCACGTCGCCCGCTGCTAGCTGAAGTGAGCCGAGCGTATTGTCAGCAGTCATCACGTCGCGTTGAACGCCGGCATCCTGGGGGCTGGTGAGAGCCAAAGCCTCATACTGAGTGAGCGCGTCTTTGTAAAGTCGAAGGGCCTCCTGATGATCTCCGGCGGCCTCGCGTTGATCGGCCAAGGCCTGCCCTGCCTGAGCCAGGTCGCGGCGCGCCAGCGGTTGCCCTGGAGACGCGTTGTAGCCGAGTTGAGCGGCGGCATAGGCGCGGCTGGTCTCCCCGCCATGCAAGTAGGCGGCAACCAATTCATGACGGGTCTGCTGTAACGCAAGCTCGGCTTCGCGGCGGGCAGCCGCATCCACGATTTCAGAACGCTGAGAGACGACGGCGATGGAAATCAAGGCGACCGCGATCACCACCGCCGCAGCGACACCTTCGGCATTGCGGCGCACGAACTTCGCGAGCTGGTAGCCCGGCGTATCCAGGCGCGCAATCACGGGACGGCCCTCCAGATAGCGTCCTATGTCTTCGGAGAACTGCTCGGCGGAAAGATAACGGCGGTGAGGCTCTTTACGCAGCGCCATGAGAATTATATTGTCGAGGTCGCCGGACAGTTTCTTGCGCAGCCGCTTGCGAGCCTTGTCGCGGGACTCTGAGACCGCCTCGATTTTCTGGGTGGCCTCCGGGACACCAGTGGAGTCGTCCGCCAGTACGAGCGCACTGGGACGAAGCGGCTCCGTCTCGCAGATGGCGTGCTGCATGGCCGCCTGCGATTTGAGGTTAGGGCCGTAAGGCATTTTCCCAGTAAGCAGGCGGAAGAGCAGTACGCCGAGCGAATATACGTCGGTGGCAGTGGTGATGGGTTCGCCGCGAACTTGCTCGGGACTGGCGTAGTCGAGCGTCATGGGACGCATCTCAGGACGGGTTTGCGCCAGGTCCAGCGTGGCGCCGTCGGGGCTGAGCAATTTGGCGATTCCGAAATCGAGCAATTTGGGAATGCCGTCGGCCACCAGGATGTTGCTGGTTTTGATGTCGCGATGCACTACCAGATTCTGATGCGCGTACTGCACGGCGGAGCAAACGGCGCGGAATAAATGCAAGCGCTCCGAGATAGAGCATCTGCGGCGCTCGCAGTATTGGTCGATGGGCGTGCCTTCGACATATTCCATCACCAGGTAGGGAAGCCCTTCGGGCGTGGAGCCGCCATCGATCAGGCGGGCGATATTCGGGTGATCGAGATTTGCGAGCACCTGACGCTCGGTGCGGAAGCGGCGCAGGATTTCCTGCGAATCCATGCCGCGCTTCACCATTTTGATCGCGACCTTTTTCTGGTATTCGTGGTCGAAGCGCGTAGCGAGCCAGACGGCGCCCATGCCGCCGCGGCCGATGCGGCGCACGAATTGATAGGGACCGACGCGATAGCCTTCCGGGTAACCGCTGATGTCGTCATCACGCGAGGAATCAGAGGAAATGAAGTGGCTTAACTGGGCTGCGGGCGTTTCCAAAAATTCGCTGGACTGATCGTGGCTGCGCAGCAGGGTCTCGACTTCACGGCGCAATTCGTCGTCGCGCACGCAAAGCACGCGGAGGTAGGCGGCGCGGTCCTGGGCGGGGCGTTCGAGCGCACCGTCAAAGACCTGACGAATCTGCTCCCAACGCTGCGGCGTCAAGAGAACCTCCGGTGATCTCCCGATGCAGGAAGGCCCGCGCGGAGCTCCAACTGCGCTTGACGGTAGCGGGGGAAATGCCCATGGCTTCGGCAGTTTCCTCTACCGACAAGCCGGCGAAGAAACGCAGTTCGACTAACTGGGACTGCCGGGTGTCGAGCGCCGCCAGCTTTTCGAGCGCCAGATCCAGCAGGATCATGTCGACCGGGCGCTGCTCGCAAATGACCATGGTGTCTTCAAGCAGTACCTTTTGATCGTCGCCACCGCGGCGCGCGGCGCGATGCTTGCGGGCATAGTCGAGAAGAACGCGGCGCATCTGGGTGGCGGCGACGGCCATGAAATGCCCGCGGCTCTCGAGCGGGGCGCGCTGGTCCACCATGCGGATATAGGCTTCGTGAACGAGTGCAGTGGGCTGCATAGTGTGCTCGCCACGCTCTCGGCGGAAATAGGAGCGGGCGAGGCGGTGCAATTCATCGTAGACCAGCGGCAAAAGGTCGTTAACAGCGCCCTTTTGTCCACGTCCGATTTCTCCGAGTAGGCGGGTTACTTCCCCGCTATCGCCCAAGGTGCGTTCATCCATAGGCTCTCAGCGGATTATAACGCGAGGGGCTGCTCGGAGGGAGAGGCCTCTTCCTCCAGAGGTTCTTCGCCCAGAGTACCGGGCCCCAAGATGCGCGAGCCTTGGCCGCGTCCCCAGCCGAGTGCGGACATCCGTTCGGGATTCGCGGTCAGGACGATCTGCAGGGGACTGCTTTGATCCGGGCCCGGTGGCCGGGCTCCTTTGCGGCACGACACCAGCGCTAGGTAGCCGAGAATGGCGTAGATGTCGCCTTCAGCGGGCGATGCCAGATCGAAATCCTGGGTACGCAGGCGGACGCGGTGGCCTGTTTCACTCAGATGGAAAGCCACGAAGGCGGCGCATTCGACGGCGGTTTCAAACCAGGCGCGTTGATCGGCGGTGGCGTCGAGGTCGAGGAAGATCACGATCATCTGATCTTCATCGCGGGCGAATTCGCGAACCTGCAGCGAGCGGGTGTGCGCGGTGGCCTTCCAATCCACATGGCGAGCGCTCTCGAGCGCTTCATAGGGGCGGATGCGGTAGAAATCGTGGCCGGGGCCGCGACGCCAGGCTTCGATCTCGCCGGCTATGGAATCGGCGAGCGACTGGAAGCTGGGGCGCGGATCAAGGCAGGGATAGACGATGACGTCGTGGCGCAGCGTGACGGTTTCGCGGCGCTCGGCGAAACCGAAGGGGAAGCCGGTGGTGAGCTGAAAGGTACGCTCGCTGTGGCGGCCGCGAGTGGGGAAGCTGAGATCGATGGGCTCCTCGACCGCGACGCCGCCGGGGATCACGGTGAAATAGAGAGCTCCGTCGTAGCTGCTGGGATAGCCGTTGCGGCTGGGAGGGGCTCCGGTGAAGCGGATGCTGAACGAGGGCATCCAGCGTTTGAGATTTTTGAGGCGCACGGTGGCGCGGACGGTGCGGCGCGCGGAGATGTGGGGCGGCAGGAGCAGGTCTATTTCGAGTCCGGCGAGTGTGAGCTTGCTAACGAAGCCGGAGATGGCGAGGATGGAGAGCATTGCGGCGAGGATGAGGAACAGAAGATTATTGGCAGAGAGGACGGCTGCGAGGGTGACGATGACGATGGCTCCGCTGTAGGCGAGTCCGGTGCGGGTGACTTGCTGGCGGAGGGCGCCGGGCCAGAGAGTGCGGAGATTTTGCCACCAGTGCATGTGAACTTTAATGGCAGTCGGGGCGCTTGAACCTAATCCACACGGCGGTTCGCCGGCCGGGATGATCCGGGTCTTGCGGCTCGTCGACCGTGAGGTGTTCGTATTCGGCCATTGCCATGAACGTCCGGCCGCTGCCTGCGACACTGTGGGTAAGTTCCTTGCCGCGAACGGAAGGGGGAGCCAACTCATCGGCGACCTCATCCACTTGTTGCCTGCTGGCTAAGCGAAGAGGAACTTCGCCAGATACATTCTTGTAGTTGCCCGGCGGGAGCTCAATTCTGCACACCTGACGGGCGTGTCCGTAACTCACGATCGCTTCGATGTTCGGGCGCACCTGGAAAGTTTCGCGGGCGAGCGGTTCGCCATACTTTGCCCGCAGCGCGGTGGCGTCGATCTGGCCGACGGCGGAATGGCAGACTACGAAAACCAACAGACTAAGTTTGGCAGTCATGCTTCATGATACTGATTCGGGTTTGGCGGCTGCCTGGGCCACGCGGCCGATGGCATTGACCAGCTTGCGATAGGGGATTTTCGAGGGCCACTCGAGGTCAATCCATTCGCCGTCGCGCCAACTGGAGGTGTACCAGCGGGTGAGTATCGCAAGATGCTCGAGGTTAGGTGTTCCTTGCGGTTCGACAGCGGCGACGAGATCACGCACACGGCGATCCATCGACTGACCGGCTCCGTCCACTTCCGAGAGCAGGAGGCGGCGCGGGGTTTGCCAGCAGCCGCCGATCAGGAACCATAGGTCAATGGCATCGGGAATAGAGGACGGCACGACGGCGACTCCGGCGAGTCGATCAAGCGTGCGCGGGAGCTCGCCGGCAGCGGTTTGAACCTCGGCGATGCGCGCGGTGCGTTGATGAAGGCGCTCGGCTTCCTCGAATTGCATTTCGGCGCTGGCGCGGTCGCGGGCTTGTTCGGAGGGGTCCTTGAGTGAAGCGCCGCCGGTGCGCAGGAATTGTTCCACGCGGGAAGCTTCGTTGCGGTATTCCTCGATGGACACGACGGTCTGGCAGGGGCGCAGGCATTTGTTCATCTCGCCATAGATGCAGCCGGGATGCGAGGGCGAGGGCTGGAGATTTTCTTCGCAGCGGCGGATCTGGAAGAGGTCCAGCAGCTCAATGTTGAAGTGCTCGGCGGCGGTTCGGGTGGCAAAGGGCCCGTAGTAGAGGCCGCGGCCGAGGTGCGTCGTCACCATGGTGCGGGGGAATTGGTTATCGAGCGTGAGGCGCAGAAAGGCGGGCGGGCGGAGGCGGACGATGCGCGGCCAGTCGTCGGGGAAATGCCGCCGCGCGAGTTCGAGGTGGGTGAGTGAGGATTCGAGCTGCGATCCGGTTGGCCAGTATTCAATACGCTCGACCACGCCGCGGAGGTTGAGGACGCGCGAGGTGCGGTCGCGCTCGGAGAGCAGACGGCGGAGGCGGCGGCGCAGCAGAGCGGTGCGGGCGAGATAGGGCGCGCCTTCGCTGGCCCACAGCAGAAAGACAGCGGGGCGATCGGGAAGGGAATCGAGATCGGATGGGCTCGCGGTGCGAGGGTCCCGCATGATTCTATTGTCGCCGGGCCACGGCGTTGTCGCGAAGCGGCGGGCGCGAAAGCTACAATCAAACCGTAAATGGAGAATCGAGCGATTGCGCGGATGTTGTCGGAGACGGCCGACCTGATGGAGATTTCAGCGGAAGACTCGTTCCGCATTCGCAGCTACCGGACGGCGGCGGGGGTGATTGAGGGGCATCCGGAGCAATTGTCGGCGATGCTGAAGGACCCGTCGAAGAAGCTCACGGATATTCCGGGCGTCGGCAAGGGCATCGCGGCGGTGGTCGCGGAGATTGAGGAGCGGGGGAGCTTTGAGCGGCGCGATGAAATGCTGGGGAAGTATCCGGTATCGCTGCTGGAGCTGCTGAACATTCAGGGGCTGGGTTCGAAGAGCATCCGGTTGCTGTACGACACCCATAAGGTGCAGTCCGTTGACGACTTGGAGCGGGTGTGCCGCGAACAGAAGCTGCGGGATCTGCCGCGGATGGGGGCGAAGCTCGAAGGGAAAGTACTGCGGTCGATTGCGTCGTATCGGCAGCGCCAAGGCCGGTTCTTGTTGTCGTTCGCGGAGCGTGCGGCCGAGGAATTGATCGAGTATTTGAGGGCGGTTCCGGGAGTGGAGAAGATCACGCCAGCGGGGAGTTTGCGGCGCGCGAAGGAGACGTATTCCGAGGCGATCAGCGCCTGGCCGAAGATTTCGGGGAAGTCGCCGCTGTCATAGGTCGGGCCGATCGGCGTCTTGTAGGGCATGGCCGCGCGCGGGATGAGGTTGCGGCGGC
>JBDTTL010000008.1:0-31663 GCA_039930665.1 Acidobacteriota bacterium | reverse complement strand
ATTGCGATCTCTCGTACAGTCTGGTTCAGATCCGGTGTCATAGGGCTTGTCTCCAATCCCAGAATAAGCGGGCGCCGAGAAGAAAGCAGTGACTAAAGTCACCGGATCGGCTAGATCACGGAAGAAAGCTCTGCCTCCAAACCTTCCCGGTCGAGGATGGTGACCTGGTGCCCGTTTATTCCGATAAACTCCTGAGCCTGAAGCCGAGTCAGGTTGCGAGAGACCAGCTCGCGGACCGTGCCAATTTGCGCAGCGAGCTCCTGATGGCTCGACTGGAGCACGAAACTACTTCCGCTCGCACTCTTGGCCTCGCGCAGAATCCAGGAGATCAGGCGATGACGAACCGTAGTGAATGACAGTTCCTCGATAATGCCCACCAGCCGGCGAAGCCTCGCGCCGGCCACTTGCAGCACCTTGAGTGCGATTTCCGGATACTCCATGCAAAGCGCTCTAAAATCTTTACGTGCGATGAACAAGAGCTCGGAAGGCTCGACGGCCGTGACCGAGGCCGGATACGCTCCTCCGTCGAAAACCGGGAGTTCCGCGATGGAACTGCCCGGCCCTTCAAGCGCCAGAACCTGCTCGCGTCCGGCGAGAGAAGTTTTGAAGATGCGAACCCGCCCTTTAGAGACGATATAGAGGCCTTCACATGATGTGCCCTCAGAGAAGAGCAACTCGCCGGGTGCGTAGGAGCGGATGAGAGTGCGCGTCGCAAGCGATTGCAGTTCCGCATCGCTAAGTGCGGAGAAGAGTGCGGTCTTTTTCAGTACGTCTGCGATGGATGAAGTACTGCTCTTCATACAGAAATCTACACCCGGTGTCCGTTCGTTGTAATGAGCGTAAATACCCTTGATAGCTTCCGCTGAGCGCAGCCAGCCAACAAGTCTGCCAGTGTATCGCGATCCAGAGTTGTCAGGAATGAAGTGAGGGCCTCGGTCAATACGGGCTTAAGCGAGCACACCGGAGCGATCACGCAGGTGTTCTTTTCGGCGTCAAAGCACTCCGCGATTCGCAGATTCGGCTCGGCTTTCCGGACCACATCGCCGAGGCGAATCAGGGAGGGCTCTATCGCCAACGACACTCCTCCCCCCCGGCCGGGACTCACACGAAGGTAGCCGGCATCCGCCAATGTCTGGATCACGCGAACCAGATGATTTTTAGATATGCCGAAAGTGTTGCTGATCTCTTTCGTGGATGCGATTTCTCCGTGGCGGGAACCTAGATATAGAAGAACCCGCAACGCATACTCGGAGTGTAGAGTTAGTTGCACTTGATTCAATTACAGCATGTGGATTCGCTGGCGGTCTTCCCGTCAGGGGCAGTTTTCCAATAGCGTGGCAAGCTTGACTTCGTGTTTCGAAGGATGTCGAGTACGGCAGCGCGATCCTCGGCTGAAAAGCGCGTGAACTTCTGGCTGGTGTCTTTCCCGCTCAGGACGTCATATAGGCGCTGGTACACCCAATCTTTTGCAATTCCAGGCATCCCGTCAAAAGCCTCGCTGTGGATCATGTAACTGAGTAGAAAGCCTTTTGTCAAGGTCAAAATCGCGAAGCGACCGGCCCTGCTGGTCCCGCGGGCCTCGTTTGGGAAAGCTTTCGCTAAAAGTAGAAACGCCCACAATCCCTTGACCAATGGATGCTTCGTCGGCGAAAAGCATATACGTCGTCATCTGATCTACCAAGGCTTCCAGACGGGGGCGCGATTCTTCCAGCTTCCCGTCTTGGATGGAGACCCGCGTCTCCCAACCGAGTCGCGTAATTAAGTTTGTCATTCGCGTCTGATGTTCAAGAACCATCAGAGCCACGATATCGCTGGTAGAGGTCAAATAGGCACTTGTCTCGAATCTTCCAGCGAGGCTCATTAGGCGCAGATCAAGTGTCTTGAGTCTGAACCGAGTTCGATGTGGCACGGATGGTCGCTCCGGCATGAACTTGGCGCCATCACAATATATCGTGTTACGATGTATAGTACATGGACCTCACGCTGGGTGACTACCAAGATCTGGGGGAATTTCGATTTCAACTCCGACGATTCTTACACTTCAGTGAGATGCAAGCCAGAGAGTACGACCTCGAGCCCCAGCAACATCAGGCATTGCTGGCGCTGAAGGGGCTTCCGGGTGAATCACAAAAAGCGAAGGCATGCCTTCTCCTCTGTCACTTTGCTCGTATGCGATCTTGTCGTGTTGGCGCGCGTCGCCGCCGATAAAGTTGCAGGCGCTCATTGCGGCAGCTTTTCGCCGGCCTGCTCGCGCACTATGTACTCGGCATACCAGCCCGGCCAGTTGGCGTCGCGCTCTCCGGTGCGTTTCTCGTGCTCGCCGTGGGCGGCCTCCGCGCGCCGAAGCGCGCTCGCCAGATCGTTAACCGAGGCGAACGCCGTGTCGGCGCGGTCGATGCGCCCGGGAAACCGGGTTGTGACCTCCTGGAACAGCCACCGGTTGCCATCCGGATCGCTGAATGATGCGAAGGAGCGGTAGCTCGCGTGATCGGGCGCGGGCCCGCTGATGCGACCGCTCGCACCTTCGGGCTGGAACTGAGCGCCCGGCGCGCCAGGATGGAACACCTCGCTGACCTCGACACCGCGGGCGACAAACTCGGCGCGGGCAGCTTCGATGCCGGAGACGATCAGGTAGAGGCCTTGGGCCGAGCCAGGCGTCGCCGAAGTTACGTTCGTGCCAAATTGGGCCGAGCACGCCGAGCCGGGCGGCGTGAACTGGACGACCCGGACGCCGTTGTCGAAGGCAAAGTCAGCGTCGAGCCTCCACCCGAGCTTCCCGTAAAACTCCTTCGCGCGGTTGACATCCGAAACGGGGATGACGACCACCTCGATCTTCATATCGGCTCTCGCTACGCTCGCGTCGCTGGCCGCGTTGCTACCGATTTGGTTGGTAGTCATGGACGCCTCCAGGAAACTCTTCAGCATTGATCGTTGTTGAGACGCTCAATTTGACTACCGTGTTGTCTTCCATTCTTCACTCTCCTTTCAATATCCGAGGTCGTAACTGTTATCGCCCGCCCACGCTGACGTTGCCCGGTCAGGGGCAAGCCGGCACCGTATTGCTGCTGGAATTCCTTACACGAAGCTCTGCGACGCCTCGTGTCCGCGTTGGACCCTCGGCGGTACCTCTACGTTACCCTTACGACGTCTCGTCAAATGCTACTCGCTTTGCGGCTGGTTTGGCAAGGCCGCCGGGGCTGTGACCTTGGCCCCCCAGCGGGTCTCGATCATGCGATCACGACGAACTGAGAACCGATAATTGTCTGCGGTGAGTTTCCGCAGTCGGTTCCGCACCGCAGCAGGTGTTTTAGAAGGAAAGAAGCGGCGCTGAATTTGCGCCGCAGAGCCAAAGCTGTGCCGCTGCTTCGCTATCGATCCTCTCGAAGACGACTTTGCGAGCTACGCTAGCGACCATTTGAGATATGCGACATGATCATGGCCAATGCCCCAGCGCCTAGAGCGCTTGTATCAGCTGCGGGTGCTCGGCATAATAACTGCTGGCACGCTCGATGATCGTCGGATCTTGTTGCTTCACGTTCTTAGCCAGTTCTTGCACCGCTTCCGGTGGAATCGTTTCGGCCTGTTGCGGGGTGATCGCATTACTCGGATTGCCGGGTCCCAACCATCTAGACAGCGGGCCCAGATCCCACCGGATAAAGCACCAGCGGGGATTGAATTGAGCAATTGATTCAAAATTCCGGCCTTCTGGTCGCCGTTCGATGCACCAAACATACTCGCCAGCATGTTCTCGAATGGCGGAGTCTGGTCGGACCGGAAAGTGTGATTCAATCGGCCCGCCAGATGGTCGCTGGGCGCTGCTTAGGCGACGTGGCTAAAATCTTCGTTGACGCTGGCTGGCGGATTTTCGGCGCTCGCGCCGGCATAGCGTTGCAGGAGGTTGATAATGCCGGTCATGAGGCTACTTGCTTACCGGCGGTAGGAATGCGAAGCTGCATTCCAGTCTGGATCTTATTAGGATCGGAGAGCTTGTCTCGATTCGCTTCAAAGATCGTCATGTAAAGGCTGGCCTCACCGTAAAAATGCTTACTGATGCCGGAGAGGGTATCGCCTGCCACCACAGTGTAGGTTTGCTCGTTGCCTTGATGTACTGAGGCGTCGTTCTTTGCTGGCCGGGCAATACTGGTATCCACGGCAATATCTGCGCTTAGATCCTTGTAGGCGGAATCGACTTGCTTGATCTTGTCCCAAACCATGTTCTTGGCCTCTTCGGATGGGGCTTTCCCCTGAATCACGAGCTTCCCGTTCTCCTCATGCAAGTGTGTCAACTGAACACCTTGCTGTGCGATCGCTTTCAGTACCACATCGTACTTGTTCTTGAGTAATTCGAAGCGTTGTTGGTCCATAGATCCTCTCATCTGAGTCCACCCCTGCGTCGGGGCACGCTGGTTGGATTCATTCACGAGGAAACTGTTCCAAGAAAAATTTGCACTCGTCTCGGTTAATCGCTGGGTGACGCGACTCCAGACACTCAGATATTCCGCACCCATTTTGGGGGAAAGCGAGAGAATCTGCAGTCCAGGGCGAACCGCATCGATATTGTGCTTAGCGGCGGTACAGCCGATGCATGTCCCACCGATGTTGGGGCAACCACCCACACCACCCATCCAGCCGCGCTTGCCCACGTAGCATTGAACCACCGGGCCGGTGGCGGCATCGGTTCCAAACACACCCAGTAGCCTTCCACCTTGTTCGTCTCATCGGAATCGAGCCTTCCCCCACCAGCACGAACGGGCTGAGCTGACCTGCGGCGGCGCGATGAAATCGCGACATGAATTCTTCGCCATTCTCGTACGCCAAAAACAGATTATGAAGCTTGATTTTTGGAATCCAGGGCAGATTGCCGCGGACTAGGTCCTCGATACTGGGCTGGTCGCCGCAGTCATCGCGATAGTATCGCCGTCGCAGCTCAATCCCGCGTTGATCCAAAGCACGTCAATCTCCTGGATCGGCGTGGAACCTCGACCCTAACTGGGACCCCAACTGGCAAATTCGCTGGCGATCAGATGCTACTTAAGGATACTCCTTTGGAAAGCAGCAAGACCTGTTCATGCCGAACCTGCATGCAGCGCATCTTCTCCGCCGGGATCGTGAAGGATATTCAGCATTGCAAGCTCTAGTTTGGGAATATCACTTCTTTCCAAGAGACTCCGTAGTGAACCTGCTCGCCAGGGAAAAAGATGGGAAGACCCAGGATGCTCTTATGGATTCCCTCGACCATAATTGGTCAGTCCGCCGCCGCCGTCCAGGCGCTGGCGATGAGAAACGATCCCGGTTGCCGCGATAGACTCGCATCTTTTCTTCAAGATGACAGTTCGAAGGTTAAATATCGAGGCGCCGCCGCGTTCCTCCGTCTCGATCAACTAGCCCTCAAACACTAGGCGCGACCCGCATGGCGCAGAAGGCTCCGTGACGTCCGATACCCAAGGTAATTCCCTCCCCACAATCGACCGATGCGATACGTCCCCCAAACCTTTCATTGGCCACTCGCGTGCACCTCTTTGCGGAGGGAGAGGTCCTTAAATGAATAATATTCCAAGCAAAGTTTTGGCTCGTGTTCTAGCCGGCTGTCTAACTGTGCTCACGGCTCTGCTGCTGATGAGCCCACTGGCGAGTGCCCAGGATGAAACCACGATGAACGGAACTGTTGTGTCATCATCGCGGAACACAATCACCGTTCGAAGCTCCAGCGGACAACATCAGGTGTTTGTGTTTGATCCCGATACCCGGAAGCCCGCCACGCTCGCGTCCGGCGCTGAAGTCCGGGTGGTGTCGGTTCCCTCTGATGAATCCGGCGTCCGCCTTGCGCGGGAGATCACTGTACCGGGAACGTCCGGCGCAAATCAAGCCACGCCTGCGGCGGTTCCTCCAGAGGTACGTCGTATCGAGCGCGATATCGAACGGGAAGCGCGGCGATTCCAACTCGGGGTACGGGCGGGCGTAGCGCTTGATCCCGAACTGGTTCTCATCGGCGCACAAATGCAAGTAGGCCCATTCTTCAACAGCGACGTCTTTTTTCGACCGAACATCGAATTTGCATATGGCGAAGTTACGGCACTCTTCGCCCTGAACCCCGAAGTAATTTATAGATTGCCTATTTCGTCAAGGCGAGGACGATGGTCCGCTTACGTGGGCGCGGGACCTGGTTTTAATTTTGTTCACCAGGACTTTTCAGCTCCTAACGGTACGGGTAATAGAGTGGACTTCAGCGATTTCCACAGCGATACGGCCCTGAACATCCTCGGCGGAATCCGATATAGAAGCGGTATGTTCACGGAGTTGAAGACTTCGGTTTACTCCGCTTCATCGCCTACTCTTCGTTTAATCGTCGGGTACAATTTTTGACACCACCGCCAGGCAGATATTCCACCAATCGCTGTCGCGCTAAATTGCGCGACAGCCTGGGCGGGGACGCTATTCTACGATGGACAAAAAGTCGCCGACAGAGCCTGAACGCCGTGGCTCGCCGGCCAACATGCACTCGCCCAGCACCTCGATCACATGGGTGCTGTTGAACCGGCGCGCCGCAGGATGGCAAGGCACTAGTTAGCAGCCGTACCTGCGCCCCTCATGCGTGCGCGTCTCCACGAAGTCCCTTGGCTCAACCTGGGGTATAAGTTCTCGAGTTTGCAGTCCCAGTGGGACATATGGAACCTCCGGTCAGGGAATTGCATCTAAAAGGTGTGAAAGCCATAACCGGAATTAGCGCAAAGCACATGGCGCTCCTCGATGAGTACCGGATGGCCCTCGGCTTGTGGAGCGAGACACGGGCGCTCTACTCGGCGGAAGCGGCCGAGGTTCAGCAGGTCATAAAACATCTTGAGGAACTGGAGCGAAGCCTTTCCCTGTGTAATGAACCAACCTCGGCGTATCAACCCAATGTGGGAAAGCCCCAGGATGTGGAATCTGAAATCGACAATAGTCCAAATAGCTAGTATTTATTCCGGGATCATCCGCATAGCTCGGCCTGTGCTACGCCTGCTGCCGACGCCGTTATTCTGCAAAGCCTAATCGATTTCGATCCTGGAAGAATGAGTGTCGAGGTCAACCAGCGGTCCGCCGGACCCGATTTGCGCCTTGAGACTATGGGCGTCCGCGGTGCGATCGAACATGTTTGCGGACGGGCCTGAAACTTTGCCGGAGTTGGATTGAGCGTCCAGCAGGTATCCGCCTCCACTAGCAAGGTCCACCTTGATCGCGCCGGACCTTGCAACGGCCCGAATGGGCGCGGGACTGATTTGAGAGATCCGGATTGCGCCGGACTTCGTCTCGGCATGGACGGAGCCGCTAAGTTGGAACGCATCTATGCTTCCCGAAGAGTTGCGAGCCACGACGGCTCCTGTCGCATTGTCGATGCTGATGCCGCCGGAATGGGTTGCCGAGCGAATTTTTCCCGAAACATCGCTGGCCTCCGTTCGGCCCGAGGTGGTTTCCGCATCGACGCCGCCGCGAATACTCAAGAGCTGGATGCCGCCCGATTGATTGCGCACGGAAACGTGGCCTCCGGCATTGCGAATGAAGATCGCTCCCGAATGCCCGGCCGCTTTGATGTCGGCTGCGACATTGCTTATCTCGGTCCCTCCGGAGGATGTGGCTGTTTCGGCGGGTCCATCGATGCCGTTGATGCGGATTCCACCCGATTCCGTATAGGCATGGACTTCGGTGGCGCCAGGCGTTTCAATTTCAAACCGCATCGTAACGCCCCTTAGCAGTGCGGGATCTTTCACGTAGCCGATGCGAATGCGATTCCCCATCTGCTCGATGGGCGGATTTCGTTCGAGAGCGCGGATATTCGCCTCCGCGATGTCCAGATCAAATCTGCCATAGACGGGCTTGATGACGGCATGTACCACCACGGATGCAGAAGAACCGGTGGTGATCGTGATTCCGCCGAGATCGCTTCTTACGTCGAGAGTCACCGGCCCCGCCACAGGCAAGGTGCGATCAAAAGCACCTGGCTCGGAACCCAGGACGCAGGCGCCAAACAGCAATGCGGTTGAGCCGTGAAATATCGATCGCCTTAGGTTCATGGATCTCATGACTCAAGGTTATAGGAAAACCGCGGAGGGCGCGCCCAAGGAGCGCCGTTTCCGATTTTCCGGACCGTAAGCAGTCTGGCTACCCGCAAAGTTAACGATCTGGAGGTGAATACTTTCCTGGTCAAGGCGGAGGCGCCTCCGGTGCTTCTCCATTTGCGGGATCGAGCATACCCATGCCTCGTGCAACGGAAGGCAAGTGGGTGTAAGTTTGGATGATATGGCCTTAGCCGATGAATTCTCGCGGGAAGAACTAGCCGCCCTGCTAGATTTGGCAGGGGAGTTGTCTGCGCAGGTGGACCAGCAAAAAGTAGTGCTCGCTATCCTGGAACTGGCCTGCAACTTTACCCATTCTCCGGAAGGCTCCGTCCTGCTTTACGATCCCATCCGCAAGGGTTTGTTTTTTGCCGCCGCCCGCGGCCCAAAGGGTCCGGAATTGCTGCAAAAATTCGGCCAGCGTTCCAATCAGCGGGTTCCTCTGGAAGGCAGCAAAGCGGGCCAGGCATTTCGCTCAGGGGAGTCCATCGTCGCCTCCAACTTGAAAACCGATGCCGAGCACTTCAAGAACGTTGACGATCAGGTGAAGAATAAGACCGTGTCGGTGATATCCGCACCGTTGAAGATCACGGGTTCCACGGTTGGGGTGCTGCAACTGCTGAACAAGACCGACTCGAACGGCCGGTTCTGCGCCTATGATCAGCACGATATCGCCTTGCTGGAATATCTGGGAAGGATTGCCGCAGCGGCCATCCACAACGTCCGGCTGGTACAGAAGCTAAATTGCCAAACGGGATTGTACGGGCTCGACGGGGTAACGCAGTACCTGGAGGCTCTCGATCAGCCGGCGCGCTCCGAACGCCTAACGTTTCTGTTTGCGGATATGCGCGGCTTCACGCAGCTTTGCCAAACCCAATCCGATGTAGTGCGGACGCAGAACATTCTAAATGATTTTCTGGGTATGCTCGCGGATCAGGTATTGCTTCGCGGCGGGATCATAAATAAGTTCATCGGCGATGCCGTCTTCGCTTTCTTCCAGGGCAAGGACGCGCCTGCTGCAGCCGTTCGCTGTGCCTTTGACATGGTGGACCGTTTCGATAGCCTCCGACGCCGGTGGCTGGAGGAATGCAACGAAGATCTCAATTTTATGGACATTGGCATCGGGATCACTACCGGAATTGCCGCGCTAGGCAGCTTTGGCAGCGCGGAGGTGAAGAATTTTAGCGCCATCGGAACGGTGGTAAATCTCGCCTCGGCTTTCGAGGCCGCTGCCCGCAACGGACGCCGAGTGTTGGTTGATAAAGCCACCTGGGCTGCCGCCCGCGACATCGTCAAGGAATTCGAAGGCCCCTTGCCGTTTGATTTGGGGAAGCCCGACCAGGCCGTCAAAATTAGATACCAACACTATTTCTTGAAGAGCCTCACCCCGGATCGCCCGCTGTGCGTCTTTCTTAGTCACAACCAAAACGACCGGGAGTTCGTGGAGATGCAGGTTCGGGGACCTTTGGCATCCCGGGGCGTTGTGACCTGGTACGCGGAACAAGATATTGTTCCCGGTGACGATTACATCCGAAGGATTCAGGATGGCTTGCTCAAATGCGATTGGATGTTGGTGGTCTTGAGCGAACGGGCAGCGGCGAGCGACTGGGTGAGGGCGGAGATCAATACGGCATTGAAAGATCCGCGCTTCCGGGGCCGAGTGCTGCCGCTGAGAGTGGACCAGGCGCTGCCCTCGCAGATAAGCTCGGACTTCGGTTCCCTGCAAGCACTGGACGTACGCACCTCGCTGGACCCCGCGGACGCCATATACCAGTTTTTGGTGGCGCGTGAGCGCGAGCTCCGGACTGCCGGTGCTGCGGGCGTTCCAGGTTAAGGCGACCTCGCCTCCGCCGACCGGTCCCGGCGGAGACGTTCTGGACGTTCAAATAGAATTCCGAGGTTAATCTGCGAAATACCCATTGTCATTTGCACGAGAGCCCTGTAAACTGATTCGACACCTGAATAATCCGGAGGGAAAATCATGAAAGACACCGTTCTCGTTTGCACACCGAAGAGCTTGCCCAAAGAGAAAGCCATGGAGGCAGCACGAACCGCGATCAAGATCAACCCACAGAATCACGTGCCTATTGCGCATCTGGCCGGGATTATGCCTGGACTGAAAATCACCCCCCAGCGCATCGCGCTGGTCACTAAGAAGTATTGGGGCCTAAAGGGCGTCCAACTAACCGTAAGCTTTATGGACACTCCGGCTACGGATCTTCGCAAGCGGATACTGCAACACATGAACGCATGGGCGGAAACCGCCAATGTGAAGTTCACGGAGACTAAAAAGGATGGGCAGGTGCGCATCGCTCGTGTCGGCGGCGCCGACGGAGGATATTGGTCATACCTCGGCACTGATGTTCTGCTCATCGCCAAGAATAAGCAGACGATGAATCTTGAGGGATTCACCATGCAAACCGAAGAATCGGAGTATCACCGCGTGATCCGCCATGAAACCGGCCATACGCTTGGCTTTCCGCATGAGCACATGCGTAAGGTTCTGGTCGACAGGATAGATCCCGCCAAAGCAATTGCGTTCTTCATGCGCACTCAGGGTTGGAGCGAGGAGGAAGTGCGCGCGCAGGTCTTGACGCCGATCGAGGAATCGACGATCCAAGGGACTACGCCTGATCAGAGGTCGATCATGTGTTACCAGATTCCCGGATCATTGACCAAGGATGGGAAGCCGATTATAGGCGGGAAGGATATCGATAAGTCGGACGCGACGTTTGCGGCCGGCGTGTATCCCAAAACGTCCAAGCCGAAGAGCCCCAAAAAGAAGGCCAAAGCTAAAGCGTCCGGTGCGTAGGAAGGGCAAAGCTTGAGTCCGCCGTAAGTGTCGTATCGGTGCTGTGAACTGGGGAGGACCGTCTCGGCCGTGAGAAACTCTCCCCTAAATTGGAATCGTAAATTCGCGCACCAGACCGTCC
This sequence comes from Acidobacteriota bacterium, assembly GCA_039930665.1. Classification (GTDB taxonomy): domain Bacteria; phylum Acidobacteriota; class Terriglobia; order Bryobacterales; family Bryobacteraceae; genus Palsa-187. Next base: position 20,640 of record JBDTTL010000008.1, on the reverse strand, counting down.
GATGCCGTATAGTCCTGCGTGGAAGTAAAGTCGCTTTCTTTTTGCAGTTCGTCCACTAACAGGCGACGGGGCACTTCCGTGCCAGCGTCTACGCTTCCATGTTGATCGGCCTTGGTGGAGCACAGCGTTTCCAGACGGGCATGCGTCCCGTGCTCACCTTTATGCTTGAATGCGGACCACAGCGTCTTGGGCGTGGCATTCAAGCTTCCATGGTGCCCCACCTTATATAAATCCACATCTTTCAGCAGAGCCATCCATTCAGGGTTAGCGAGAGCAAACGACCAGTTTTCGATCTGGGCATCCCCCGGAAACAGCAGTTTTTTGGAGCCGATTTCGAGCAGCAGAATGACGCTGGTATTATTCATCACATCGTCCAGTTGCCGTACCAGCTCCAGCATTTGACTCGCCTGGATCTGGCGGGACTGGCGAATGAACCATCGCACATTCGGTCCGCGTACCGCTGACACGTTGTGGGGAAACAGTGCCGCGCGACGGCGCGAAGCCGTTCTCGCAATCGCTTGGTGTTGCGTAGCCCAGAAGTTTCTAAACTGCCAAAACTCAGTCGGATCTTTCGCGCGTTCGCTGCGAATCTTATCGCTCTGCTTTAGGTTCGGGGGGCCGAGTACGGTAATCTTCACGCCCGGAAGCAGACCGTTCAGCTTCATCCCGGCGTTCACGTAATACGACGTTCCCGCTTGACCCATCGCCATGAGGTTCTTCACCGCAGACACATTCTTCAAATTATCCTCGCCGAGGAAAGCGAGTTGCTTCACAGTTCCGGAGTCCACCGCTTCTTTGCTCTGCCGGGCCCACTTGTCGATGCCCTCGGCGACGCGATGCATGGCTTCAAGCGAACCAAGATAGTGGGCTTGCAGTTGCTTCGCGCTGGGATTGCTCTTGGTGCTCGCAGGCACAGTCGCCGTTAAGGCATCAGGTTTGGCTTTGGGATCCTCAGTCCAGGGTTGAATCACGAAGTCCGGCTTCAATCCGGCGATGGTGGCCCCTGGACTATTCCCGTCGGTCGCGAAACCGCTGATGTGATCGCGGTGCCGGTGCGTGACGACCACGATGTGAAGCTTAGACCCGCATTGCGCTTTTATATCGGCAGCGATCCGAGTCATATAGTTTTTCGGCTGGTCCTGTGGACCCGATGTGCTGCCGAAGTCAATCAGCATGTGCCGCTTTTCGCTGGCATAGTGAAAGGTCAGTAGGAAGCAGTCTCCAAATCCCACGTTGTACATTCGGATACTCACGCATGCGGGAGCGCGACTGGACGCCGCGCGCTTCGTCTGCGTCTTTCTGGAAGGCATCGACTATTCCTCCTCGCCACGGACCGAGCGGTACCAGTCCATCGCTTTGCGCAAGTGAATTTGCCCAAACGGGGACATTGCGGAGCCACTCTGCGTGAACGCGCCCGCCCGCCACAGATATTCAAGACGGTCACTTTGCTTTTTCTGAACGCTCTCGCGAGCCGGGTCCAGGATGGAATTGCCGATGTTGTATTTCACGTGACCATATTCATCAAAGATCAACGCGTTCCCGCCGTATAGCGTCACCTCGGTTTTGCCCGGCATGCCCTCAGGCACCCGAACGCCACGCCCACTCAGTTCGCGCGCTAGGAGCGTCATCTGTTGGACATACTCGACTACTGTCTCCCGCAGGATGAAACCGTCGCGCCCGATGCGAACGCACGGCCGGACAGAGCAGACTACGGTCTGAGCGTCTTCGTTCAGCTTAAGGAGTTTGCGATTCTCCCAAAGAAAGCGGAACAGTTCGTCCTTATCGGACTTCATACTATCGAAATGCGTGCGATCGTATAGGAACAGCTCGGGAGATCCTGGCGGGTCCCAGGTTCCAGGCTCGCGTCCGGGCGGTACCTCCCGATCGTCGAGAATTCCAAACTTGACGAACCACTCGAACAGTTTCCTGCGCATGGAATATTTGTCATCCATGGGGTTCAATTCCAAATCGACAGTGAGGAGCGCCCGTGCAAAATCGCTAAACTGAAGGTCCGTCGGCGGACAATAATCGATCGCCCGGATGCAGACAGTAAGCATGCGCGCGGCAATTTCCGCGCCTTCTTCAGCGGCCCGTTGCCGGTTCAGCCGCTTTTTCCCCAGCGCCGTCATGCGATTGATCCAAATATCCAGATGGGCGTTGATCACCGCGGCGACCAGTACCTCGCCGCAAGTGTGTGGCTCCTGGTATTCGGGCGAGGCCAGATAATCCTTGCGGGGCTCCAGTTGAACCGAGCGCCGCAACGCCTGACCCCGGACTCCTGAAATCTCTTCCCCCAGTTGCGCTGCCAACCCCACCAGCGCGGAGTTTCGCAAACTCTCGGGCGTTACGCTGGAGCGTTTAATCTCCAGGTTGTCCCCAGCCGGAAGCCCCAGATCGATCAGGCGGGCTACCAGAGACTGCGCCGAAAATGTCGAAAGCAAGGCGACAATGTCGGCGAATCCTTCGTGAAAACCACCCTGCTGGGGCGAAGAGGGATCCGTGTAGTGTCCGCGCAGGCCGTCCAACAGCGCATGGGTGGTCTCGTGGGCGATCACCTCGTGAGAGAGGCAAGTGAAGATTTGTTTCTTTCCAGCGAGCGCTGGAAAATATCCAAAGAAAAGCCCTTGTGCCTCCTTGGCATAAAAGGCATTAGCGTCACAAAAAGCGTGCGGCGCAACCTGAATCTGATGGCCTCCAAAACTCCATCCCACTCGCCGCCCCATCGCATACTCGAAGCGTGAGAGCGTTCGCATCACGATCGCGTAAACCATGCAGGAATGAAAGGCGGGACTGTTGAGCAGCCGCCGATCGGTTAGATTCTCAAACGGATCCAGCGGTGGCTTATTTTCGCAGTTCCATTTGTGCTGTATCCTGAGCGGCCTGTAGAAAGTATCGGTGGTCGAATCGTAATCCACGATATGGACGCGATAACCTCGCGGACCGTTGTCCAAAGCTTCATTGGGGATTTCGATCTGCGTCCTAAGAATCTTGCCGTCGACCACCAAGCTGGGATCCATGGCAAAGACAGTCACCCACCTGGTGGGATAGAACGGTTTGGCATCGTCTGCCGGCTTCTCAACGGCGCGCTTAGACGCAGGCTTGCGAATTCGCTTCCTGCGTACGGCTAACTCAGTAGATCGGGGCACGATAGCTTAGCCATCCTTTTGAAACCAGACACTACTTCGGCAGCAGATCCGCAAAAAAAGGATTAACCATGCGGCCCTGTGGATCTTTGGTTTTTACCCATTGAGCAAACTCGACCCAGCGCTGCCCATAGGCAGCTTCAACGTGCTTGCGTTCGACAAACGGGCTTTGGTTCAGCAACGGAATTCCATTGCGCTCAAATGCGAAGTCGTTGAACTTCCTGAGAAAATTGTGCCAGGCAACATCATCCGTGCTCGCATGTATGGGATCAATGGAAAAGACTTCCTGTTCGTAAGTGTAGGACAGGATGGAACTGGTGTCCAAACGTATGTGATAGGCGCCCAGAGGCATGTTGCAGCGAAAACCGGTGGTTTTGAAATGCTGGTCCGTGAAGTCCAGATAGGCGCGCAGGGTCGCTAACCACTGGGAGCGAGGAAAGGCCCAGAACGTGAAAGCATAGCGCGCGGCGCGCGGCGTGTCGCGATAGTCGATGGTTTTGTCGGGGGCGAGAAGCGTGATACCGCCGAATAAGTGGAGTGTCGAGTAGAGAAACTTGGTCACGTTGAAGTTACCGCTTTGTGCGGCATCGCGAAGAGGTTTATGCTTTAGAAACTGGTCGATGAAGTGCCCCGCGTGAGCGTCTCCAAAGTTCCACAGCCTCCGCCGGGCGGCTGACACAAGGGAACCAAATATGCCGGGATCATCGACGCGCTGCCGCTGCTGAAACACGCAGGTCCTGCCGACCGTCCAGGCGACCAGGCCTTCGGATGTATCCATAATGCTGTCGACCTCAGCATCCGTAAGCTTGTCTATCGGGCGCGGAAGATAAGTGAAGTGCAGTGCTTCGATCGGTTTGATGCGGAAAGAGACTTCGTAAACGATTCCACAAAGACCATAGCTCGATCGAACAAAGCGTAGCTCCTCCGGACTATCGGCTTCGGAGGCTTCGGCCAGATTTCCGTCGGGTGTGACCCACTTTATTTTGGTGACGTAGGAACTGACTTGTCCGAATTCTATACCGTCCAGAGCGTCTTTGGTATGACAGCACGCGGCCGAACCCAGTGTCATATTACCGATTTCAATATTGGTCATGAACTGGAGACCATGTTCGCGCAGAGCCTTTGAGGCTTCGATAAATTGCAGGCCAGCCTGGGCGGTGAACACCTTGTTGGCCTCGTCGATTTGGACGACCTGCGTCATGCTCGACATGTCGACGATGGTGCCATCCGACGACGCGCATGGAGTCAGCGAGTGGTAGCTCCCTTTGGCTCGAACCGGGCTTGGATACTTGGAGGAATCGCGCAGCACCGCTTGAATTTCCTCAACGGTTTTCGGCTTAACCAACTGCTGCGGAGTTGTCGTGATGCTGCCGTCATAGTTGACGATCGTGTTGGACATGAAATGGCTCCTTTGACTTTAGTGGTTGCATCAGGGAGTGCGGGCGTCCTCTAAAATGACGTCCAAGGCCTTCTCACTGATCATGTAAACGGCGGAAACGATGAAGTAGCCGGGAATCCTGGGAAAAACAGAAGCGTCCACCACGCGGAGGCCTTCTGTCTGGCGCACGCGAAAACGGCTATCCAGAACGCTGAGAGGATCGCTGTCCGCTCCAATCTTGTTGGAGCAAGACGCATGATGACCCCAAGCCTCGTTTTGAATGAACTCACGCAACGCCTCACCCGCACAGGAAGGTCCAGGAACCTCCTCGGCTACGATCATCCCTGACTTCGCGAGTTGCCGATTAATTTCGCGGGCGAACTCCACACCAGCAACGACAGAGTTCAGGTCGTCACCTGCCGCATCGTTACCTTCGGAGAAATAGTGGAATTCAACTTTAGGCGGGTCCCACGGTTTGGCGGACCGCAAACTCACCCGTCCGGCGGTATTGTTGCTGCGAGCTTTCAGAATGGCCCAGGTGAAACGATTGTGAAACTGCTCCAACGCGGCGGAATATCCCGGAAAGTAGCCTCTAAACGAACCCGGCAACCCGAAAATGTATAGATCGGGCTCTGCATTCGCTTTGTTGGAACGGATGACAAGGCCTATCAACGACCCATTCGAAGAATAGACGCCTGTTCCGGACTCGGTCCATTCCTTCATGCGGGCGTCAGGCGCGACTCCCGTTCCGGGCGGAACAAAACTGGCGCCCTCCAGCAGGCCTAAATCTTTCGCCAACTTAGAGACCACGCCGACCTCATAGCGGTCCTGAAGATTCTCTCCGACCCCCGGAAGGTCAACAACGACCGGTATACCGAGAGCTTCCAGTTCCGCACGCGGGCCAATCCCGGATAGCTTTAGCAATTGAGGACTATTAAATGCGCCCGCTGCGAGGATTACTTCGCGGCTTGCCAACACTTGCGCTCGGGAAGCGTTCTCGGGATCTGGGACCTGCTGCGGATCTGCCCCATAAAGATGGCGTCCTGTAAGGTACTCGATGCCGATCGCCCTGCGGCCGTCGAAAAGCACCCGCGTCGCCAGTGAGTTCGTTTGGATTGTGAGACGATCCGGATTCTGCGCCTGAACCTTTAAAAGAAACTCTCGGGGACCTACTCTTTTTCCGTGCTCGACTGCCAGCGGAGTAAATACGAGACCCTCGGGACTGCCTCCTGAGTTACGCGCATCGTTCGGATCGAATCGCGTGGCAATCTTGACGAACGCGTTGCCGGCGTGATGATGAAGAGCTTCGCCCACACTCCGAAGGATTACCGATAGCAACGCAGGATCTTTCAGCGCAAGCTTTGAATCACTTTCGGACGTGGGAAGCCAGCCGCTGAAACCATGCCCACGAGTGGAATCGCGCCAATCCTCGCGGTGCGCGATTAGTCCTGCAATGGAAGAAAGAACACCTTCGACTCGCCCTTTAGCAGAATGCGGATCGGCAACATACTGGCAGTTTTCCAGCCGTGCGAAGTAGTGCCGCATGTTCTCGGCGCGCCAGGAGGAATCTCCCGTAATCTCAGCAAGGTGATTCCAGTCGCTGTCCTGAGGCACGACGGTGATCATGGCATTGTGAGCGGTACAGCCGCCCAGCGTTCCTGCTCTTGGATACCAAACCCCATCGCGCTCCGCTACGAACTTGCTGTCTTTTTCCTGTTTTTGCTGATCCGTGTAATGCCGGACGTAATAATCCCACGCGATCTCCGGATACTCGGTCGAAAGCCCGTGAAAAATGGGGACCTGGTACATGTACCGGCCAAGTTCGCTCTCCGCGCAGGGATCCGAGCCCGCCTCGAGAAGTAAAACGCGATACCCCTTTTGTGCGAGGTTCGCGGCCAAAGGGCCTCCCCCGGCGCCAGATCCGACGATGACGTAGTCGTATGTTGGAGTTGCCATTTGCCGGTCAGAAGGTCTTTAAGAATTCGATCAAGGCACGCTTATCGCTATCGACCAGACCGGGCTCCTCCCCGAAGCGGTCGGTGCCGAAGTAATGACCGCGGTTGACCACGTAATCCGGGCACTTACTCAAATCCATGAGCGGCTCCACCAAATTATTAAGAACCTTACGGGCCTCTTCGTCGCTGGCGTTTTTTGGCAGCTTCGCCAGATCGTGCTTGACCTTGACGATGAGTGCGAGCAGCTTGGCGTCGTGATTCACGCGTCCCGCGAAATCGGAGTCATCCGCAAGCAGGTTCAGATTCGTGAGCAAACTGACTGGCGTCCCCGCCGGAATCGGGCCGATTTCCAGGCTCCCGTCTCCGAATAGTTTCGGAAAGAGCCGTTGTGCAAAGCCGGTAGCGCGCTTAAGAGTATCCGAAAGATACCCGGACGATACTCGGACGTAGCTTGTCGCGGTAGTCCGGTCGATCAGCCCGGGCACTTTGTCGCCGAGTACCGGATCTTTCTGCCGCTTCTCGGGCCAGAGCATCTCTTCAATCGATTCCTGAAAAGAATCCATTCGCGCGTCCACGGATGGGCTGGGATTGAACTTGCCCACACTATTATTCAGCAGGAACGGCGCGGTAGACCACAAGCTAATCAGTGAGGGAGGCCGGGTAAATCCGCGGCCTCCGCCGGGCAGCTTAAACTGCCGCGGTGCGCCGGTCAGTGGGTTGTATACGGTAACCTCGCCTACCGAAGGCAGCTCTTTGTAGGTTTGCGACGAGAAATTATCCCAAATGTTCCCCGCAATCGCGTTGGTCGCCAGCGGACTGCACGCGTTCGTCCCCAATAGCGTAACCGGGACGCGAAACTCCGCGGAGAGAAAATTATCATCGAGGAAATCCGGTCTCATCACGATCGCGCGCATCTGCGATTTAAATTCTTCGGTCTTAGTCCAGTTCCAATACTTGCCCCAGCACGTCAGGTAGTCCTTGCCCGAACATCCACCCGGATCAAGACCCGGCGCGGATGGCGGCAGTTTGCTGGAATGGCAGCGTGCGCAGTTTTCGGCGAAAAGAATTTTTCCCCGATTCAGGACGGTATCGTCCTTGGTTAGATACTTGTCACTTCCGGGCGCATCCCTTAACTTGTGTGGCGCGGTCGATTTCAGAAAGAACAGCGCCATGTCGGGAGTTTGTACTTCGGTGGACAACCAAAACGCCGAGTTCTTCCTAGCCACCGCGATTTCAATGGGCGTTATAGGCTTGCCTCCCAGCAACGGGTTGAAGTGGAGAAGCCATTCCTCGCTGAACAACCCAATATTGAGATACACACGATTCAATGCGCCCAGCGCTCCCACTGAGTCTGAGCCATCCTTGAGCACCCGCGGAGAATACGACGTTGCCGGCGGCGTAAAGAAAGCCGCCAGGGGCGATGAGGGAGGAACAAAATCGTTCAGTTGCTTGTTGTTGAGTTGTCCACCGGCCAGAGTTTCCTTGCCGAACCGTTTGCTCAGCTCCAATCGCGGGCCCAGCGAATAAACTGCATTCATGGTTCGCGGATTGTTGATGTTATCGCTCGAAACCAACGATGTGTCCAGACTGCCGGGGCGCGACGTATGGAATAACTGGAAGACGAAATTGGAAGGGTCGGCTTCCCAATAGAAGATGCGATCTATCCAGAAATATTGCGCACCTACGTTGGAGCTGAGATTAGTCCAGGCAGGACGTTCCGCATCGGCGGGAGGATGAACGGGGTTGGGTCCCACGTGACAGAACGCACACGACATTCCCACGCGATAGGGACGAATCAGATCCTTGGATTTATAGTAGGCCGGATCGCTATAGTAGCGCACCGGATCCCATTTCTTGGCCGCTGCTTCGTCGAAATCCGGATTCGGAAACAGGCGCAGTCCGACAATTCCCGTGCCGTACCCGTAGAAAGAGCCTGCCGGCAGATTCTTGCCACGCGCCCCGACTTTGACGCCGGGATATTTTGTTTCGTTTTCGAATGGATCCGGCGGGCAACTCGCATTTCGCTTGTCGAGCCATAGCCCGTAGCGTTGTGGATCGGGACCCGTAGGCTTCTCGAAGCAAGGTTCATTCACCAAGCCGAGATAGTTCCAGCGGTTGTCGCGAGAAAACTTCAAGTCTGGATGAGATGAAAGCGTCTTGAGGAAATCCAGGGCGCCAAAACTGATGTTGGTAAGCTTATCCCAGAGAACGTCGTTGCCGCCGGTCCAGACAAGCCAGGTGTTCCGGCCCATGATTTCGTCGCGAGTCAGTGGAATCGCGCCATCCATCTCGTGGAAGTAGTCTTCGTCCGCCGCTGGAAGCGAGGCCACATCGCGGTTGGCTCTGCGCGCTTCGTCTAGAACTTGCCCGGGTCGTCCGTTGCTCCTGGTTGCACAGCCCGCCAAAAAGACCACAGCGGCGAACCCAATCATTTGGAGGGATTTCCTGCTGGTCATAGATTCACCCTTCAGAACCGGATTCGTCAGGTCTTGGAGACCACAGACGCGAACGCATAAGTTACGAATGGATTCGCAACATCGCCATGGTCCTTAATGAGTCCGCCGGACCCGTCCAGACAATTGATTTTTGGAATCTGGAATTCATATGGAGTACCCACGGAATGGAGAGCACTGCTCACCGATTCCGCGGTCTTTTGCGCGCCGTTGCGGCCGATGCCGCCGTAGGGATCATTGGCGTCACCAACTTCCTGTACGCTATCGCTCGCCAGACGCGATGCCACAGCGTAGACCGTGCCCACGACTTTGTCCTGTGCGGAGAAAGTCGCGATGAGGGGGCCCGTGACCACTTGCCGGTCGATCACGTTACGGAAAAAGCCTGTTTGCCCTTTTCCGTTGTTGGAGCTGAATCCGTAGTGGGAGAATGCAGCTTCCAGCAAACTGAGGGACTCTACGTGCGAATTGGTCTGCGCAAGCGATTTGGCGCATCCCGCCATGAGTCGTCCGCCCAGACTGTGCCCCACCAAATGAATCTTGACGGCGGGCGCTGCTGTTTTTAGGCCACGCACCGCCTGCGCTACGCCGGCTGCTCCAACCGCTCCCGAACGGTTCTTCATCACATACCACATGGTCAGATTCAGAAACTGTCCAAGTCTTCCGAAGATCGATCCGAACATCGAACCGAGACCTTCCGTGGTGCCTGCTGGTTCGGATCCGACGGACATCGTGCTTCCTTCCGCACGGGGACCTCCGGACGAAACAATGATGGGAACTTTTAGTTTGTCCAGCAACACGGAGCCATCCGTGGCACGAATGCGATCCGCTCCCTCGGTCGGATCCGGCTCGCTGTTGTCCCAAAGCGAGAGCGCCAGCTTAACGAATTGATCCTGGGCGTCCCGGCTGCCACCTACTTGATCCAGCAGCGCAATTGCTTTATCGATTTTGGGCTTTTGATCGCCGCGAGCGACGGTTGCCTTCAAGTCCTCCAGCCTTGCCCTGACCGCTTCTTTCTCCGCGGTTTCGGCGTCGACAGCCTGGACGGAACCGCTATAGGTCTCCTGAAACGGTTTCGACGGCCAGTAGACGCCACCCACCGCCAGCTTTCGGCTGGCGACACTCGAAAACACCGGGTTATTCAAGTGTTCGCGAAATGTGGTTAAGAACCTGTCGTACAGTCCCGTGGCGTCATTTTCGTCATTGCGAAAGCCATGCGCGATAAAGATGATATCGGTGGCTCCGCTATTCTTCAATTCATCGAGCGCAGGCGGATTTTGAAGCACTCCGTCGGCGTCGAACTGTAACTTTATAAAATCGAATCCCTGCCGAGACTCCATATTTCCTCCGAATAAGTTGTAGCCTAAACAGCCTGTAAAACTTTCATCAGATCTACCAAGCCGGCGCCTTGAAATTTGCGCTCGCGGCGAAGATCGATCGAGTTGTTGAGAAAGATCTCCTTCACCCGCTCAGGGTCGCCGATGAATTCTCTGCGAACCGACAAGAACGCCGCAATCGCGCCGGAGACATGTGGCGCCGCCATACTGGTCCCCGTCTGCTCACAATATAAGACCCGAGTCTCATTTCCGTTGGCGTCCTGCATGGCCGGATATTTTTTAGCCTCGAGGCCGGCGGCACAAGAAACGATGCGCTCGCCGGGGGCAACCAAATCGGGTTTCAGGCGTCCGTCGCCGGTTGGCCCCCGAGACGAAAAGTATGAAACGCCATAAAGATGAGGCATGTCTCGATGGGTCGAGCCTACTGTGACCGCGAGCTCGGCGTTGCCTGGATCCGTGATGGTGAGGTCACTGAACCTGGATTCGGCGACTCCCGACGCGGTGATGTAAGACGAATAGCCTGCGTTTCCGGCGGACACAACCACCGCTACGCCGCTTTTTACCAAGCGGTTCACCTCGACGCAGATCGGACTCTGGCCGCATCCAAACCAGCGCGGATCGAATTCGTATCCCAGGCTCATATTGACGCCATGAATCAGGAGCCGTTTGCCATGCTGGTTCCACTGCTGAATCTGTTCGATCGCCTGTAGTATCCAGCTAACCTTGCCCTGTCCCGCTACCTGCCGGATACCATTGGTCTCATCGTTGACCGTTTGGTCAGCGACAACTTTCAAGCTCAATAGCTTGCACTTGGGGGCAACGCCGCTAATGGACCGGATTGTCTCGCGTTGTTGAATCGTGCCGCCACTCTGTTCATCCCGCACCTCGCCGCCAGCCACGGCTTCTCCCGTCGGATTCTTGGAAGCCCAATACCCCGCGATGATTCCGGCGACGTGGGTTCCGTGGCCGAATTCATCCACCAATCCTCCGCTTTGTAACGGCGTGAAATCGGTATGCTCGAGAGGCGCGGCGATCTCCAGATTGTTGAAAGGCCCGCCGGGTGAGACGTCAGGATGAAAGTGCGGATGCGTACCCTGGATCCCAGAGTCCAGCACCGCCCATACGATGTTCTCGCCCAAAGCTTGAAAGGCCCGCTGCGCAGCGTCGGCTTTGATCGTGGTCACGGAGTTCGTCAACACCGTGCTGACGTCCGTGTCTTCCCAGATGCGGTAGACCACGGGACCAGTGGGGCCGTATTGAGCCTGCAAATCGCGGGTTTCCTGCGAGAGCGCCAGAATTTGCGTCTTGGTCAGGCACGCGAAACAATAGTGCGATACGGTCGCATAGCGGACTCCCCATTCCTCTGCGCGCTGTTTTACGAAACCCAGGGCCGCATCAATACCGCCCTTGAACAACTCGTTCAAGGAGATAATGACCTCAAACTTGTGTTCCGGTTGGGCTTGCTGAATTCTGGATAGAAGCGGTTCCGTGACGATCGACCGCATCATGTTGCGTCGCAGTTCGTCGCGGCGAGTTTCCTGGTCCAATCGAATCCGGTCGTCGGCTTGGATGACCCCTTCTTGATGCCTGATCTGCCCGCTTGCATTGGCCGAAGGCTGGAGATCTTCCTTGCCGGGAACAGGGTCCGAAGGTTTTTGTGCGTCGTCTGGCATACGTTTTAGATCGAACGGCCCTTCGACGAATTGATACCTCAACAGTCTACTACGTATGGACGTACCGTTACGCGACTTGCTGGAGAATCGAAATCGGCTGGTCTTCAACGTACTCGTCAGCTACCCACAGGAAGATTCAAGGAGAAATCGCACTTCAGATAGTTAGCACTTCGATCACGGCCAAGCCCCTCTTCCGAGCTTCCACCCCAAACGCTTCGGTCAGGTCGTGTTCGCCCCTGGAGGCGCCTTCCCACACCAGGACCGCGCTTCCAGGCTGACCTTTTTCGTTCATCAGCGCGCTAGTCATATCCAGAATGGTGCAGTTTACCACCAGGTACGCTCCATCGTCGGGCTCTTCCTGGAGTTCGATTACTTCACCGCCACCCAGTACCTCATCGTAGAGTGGTCCCCAATCCCCAGGCCGGTCGGTAACGGAGGTGCTCCTAAACCGATCGCGAGAAAAAGGCAGAACAATTTTGCGGACCACGCCGAGCGCGGCCGCCTCGCTAAGGGCGATCAAATCCGCTCCGCAAGCGGCCGAACTGATCACATCGGAGGGCGCTCGATCCTGCAAAAGCTTGCGAATCCGCCCCCGGACGATCGCTAAATTAGCGATCGGAAAACGCGGCGTCGCGGCGTCCGGGGCGTCCACTCGTCTGCCGGCGAACGCGAGAATCATAAGGTTGTTCCAATCAGGCGGATGGGAAAACGTTGCTGATGAGCTTCCGTTGCTCCGCCGACGCCCCCAGACAGTCGAGCAAACAAGAAGCTTGTCGCCACGTGGATTGATGGCTCCCACGCTCCAGCGGAGCCCCGCCGACGGCGGACTGGTATAGCGCCGCTGCCTGCTCGTAGTTATCCTGCAGGAGCTGAACTTCAGCGATCGTTGCAGTGCGCCAATAATCATTGGGGACCGCGGTTGTTCCCACAATTTTTTCCACTCTCGCAGCTAACTGCCCGGCAGTATCGCGCTCGCCCAGAAGAAGACTCTTAGACGCGGCGTTGATTCCGGTGTAAAAATCCTTAGGAGCTGCCTCGAATGCCTGCCGGTACAAATCGCGCGAGCGCAGCAGGTGTAAGCGATCCTTGGTCTGGTAGTAGCGATCCATCCAGGTGCGGCCGTATATACCCAGCGTCTCCGGATCGATCTCGCCCGCGGCGTACAGGCGGCCGAGAACAATCTGAGCTTGCTGCAAATCGCCACTACGGGCCATGGCGAGTCCAGTCAACTGCTGCGGCCGCAAGGCCCTCGGGAAGTTGCGGGCCACGTCCGCAAGCACTCGAAGGGCATTGGGATAATCTCCCAGCGCGATGAGAGCCTCGGCAGCTTCGCAAGATAAAGCCGGGGAACTCTTCCAGGCCACGGTATCCGAGGAACAGAGACTCAGAATGATCGCATTGTCACCTGAAGCACGAGCAGCCCGAATGGTGAGCCGATCGTTTCGCGTGTCCTCGTCTATCTGCTCAGCGAATGTGATGGCGCCGGCGGGAAGCGGATTGCCCGCAAGGCCATACAGGAGCCGCAGCAGTCCGCTGCCGCCGGGTCCCTCGCTCAGATCCGCGAAATCCACATAAATCTTGCTGGCCGCCAGTCCCGGAAGCGGGAATGTATCCAGCTTGGCGATCACGTAGCGAAAACCGTTCCCGGCATTCTCCTTGCTCTCGAGTGTGGTGAACTCCTTCAGGCACCAGTTGCTGTCATTGAAGTCGGTCGACCACATCATGATCGCCGACGCGCTTCGATCCAGCTCCTCGCTTAGCGTAAGAGCAAGGGGTGCGGCCGCGCTGAGTACGTACTGGTCGAGAAAAACGTTGTAGCCCAGGTGCCGAAGTACGTCGTAGAGCTGCAAGACCCAGTGCCGATTGACCGAACGATAGCTCAGGAAAACATGCCAGCGTTGAGAAGTTTCCAGTGGTTGGGGCTTCGGCGCAAACTCGAGCCATTTTTGAAGCAGGGGATCCATATAGGGAAAACGCTCTCGTAAGGTGTATCTTAGTACGGCTTGCACGGCCGCACAACCTCGGTAGCGGTACGGTTAGGATGATGTAGAGGAACCTGCGGTAGGCACAGGCGCGCATGGATCACCAGGTCTTTATCAGCTATTCGTCGCAGGACAAGGAACTCGCCGATCGAGTGTGCGCGGCGCTGGAGAATACGGGTGTGTCCTGCTGGATCGCTCCTCGGGATATTGAAGCAGGCGCCGGCTATCCGAATGCAATTTTGCTGGCGATTAAGTCGGTGAAGTCGGTGGTAGTTCTCCTCACCAGTGTCGCGCTGGCGTCCCCACACATCCTGAGTGAAATCGGCCACGCCTTCAACGCAAAAAAACCGATGCTCCCGGTGCGGCTTTCTTCATCCGACCTGCCGCCGGATTTCGACTATTTCCTGTCCACTCAGCAGTGGCTGGACGCCTCCGGAGGATTTACCGACGAAACGCTGAAACGCGTAATTGACGCTGTCTCAGGAACACTGGTGGAGCAGCAGGATCTCGATCGTGCGGCCCGCCGGAGGAAAAGGCGCATGCTTATCGCGGCAGCCCTGGCGATGGTGCTCGCGGCGGCTGGGATCGTCGCGTATTCGCGCAGGCCGGCCCTCCGCACGCCGGAGCCGGGAGTTACCGCATCAGTTGCGCCGTCGGCCAACACCGTGCCCCCAGCTACTATCGCTTCTCCAGAGCCTAAGACCGAGCCGAAGTTATGGTTGAATCCCAAGGACGGCCTGAAATACGTTTGGATTCCCCCAGGAACTTTCACCATGGGATGTTCCGCGGCTGACAATGAGTGCCAGGACAATGAGAAACCTGCGCATCGTGTAAACATTCCTGCTGGATTTTGGCTGAGCCAAACCGAGGTCACGAATGCGGCTTACCGGAAAGTGTTGCCTGCGAAAGCATCTGCTGCCGAAGGTGACGGCGCGCTGCCCATGCGAGGGCTAAGCTGGCCCGAAGCCCAAGCCTACTGCAGCGCAACCGGAGGGCGTCTGCCAACCGAAGCTGAGTGGGAATACGCCGCGCGGGGCGGCATTGCGGAGCCTTATTACGGCGTTCCCTCCAACATCGCCTGGTATGAAAAGGACAGCGGTCAACACACCCATCCGGCGGGCCTGAAAGAGCCCAACCGTTTCGGCCTGTATGACATGCTCGGCAACGTTTCGGAATGGGTGTTGGACCGCTACTATAACAAGTACGACGTGGAAGCGAATGCGACCGGGGCACACATCGATCAGCCGCTTGCGGGGAATTCTTCGGCTGTTGCGAGAGGGGGATTCTGGGACGCTGAGCTACCATCGATTCGCGTCTCCCATCGCTCCGAGATGCCCCACGATGAACGCGTCGAGACCGCTGGAGTGCGGTGCGCCAACGACCATAGCGCGCCCTAAAGGAGGATCCATGGCCAAGATCACGATCACAGACAGTACTGGATTGACGGCGGACCTGGCGGTACGCGATGACGCACCCTTCGCCAGAGCTCGCGGAACCAAAGTCATCATCGCGGCTGCGTCTCTGGTGGGAGATTTCACGTCGCCGGTTGATCAGATTAGTTTCAGCAAAGGGGCCTTTGGAGCAGCCTTCGGGGAGCCGTCGCTACTGGTGAACGGTGCCGCGACTTTCGGGATTAACGCGGGGGCCAGTGGTGCACTATCCGTGCTCAAATCCGCTGATAGGACGCTGTTCCCCGACGACGGTGTATCGGCCGCCATTCCGATCGCAGCCGACGAATGCTGGATCGGCGTGGAGTTGGACGGGACGCTCGAAGGCGCGGTATCGGCGGTGGTCGATGGTTTTGGCGTCGGCGTCTCGGCTTCCGGAGCGGTTGAGCTTGCAACCTACACTCTGGTGAAGGCAGTGGGTGGTTCTTTTCCGCTGCTCAAAGATTGCGTCGGCACGGCGCTTGAGAACTATTCGGCGACACTGAGCGCCGCTGCCATCCGCAAACAGAAAGCCGGAACCGTAAACGCAACCGCCATCGGCGGCACGGTGGCCTTCACGGCTTCGTATTCACTTCCCGTCAGCGTCAATCCGCTCGCGTCGGCTAATCTTCCATTCAATTACAAAATCGAAGTCAAGCCTGCCGCCACTGTCGAGATTTCTGGAACCATTGCGGTGTCCGGCGAATTCGTAGTGCGGTCTCACAAAATAAGCGACACCGAGTTGCGGATGGGCGTCTATAAGAAGCAGGGAACCACTTTGAGCGCCGCGATCACCGCGAATGCGGGAATACAGGCCACTCACAAGCACAGGGACCTTCTTGCGACCGTCTTAGGGGTTGCATTTGGGGGCGCCGAGGCCGACATATTCGGAATTCCCGCCAGCGACGCCGATGCCTTTGACGGTGTCTTGCAGGAAAGTCTCAATCGCAGTGTCTCGATCGCTCTGAATCTCGCCTGCTCCGCGTCACGAACCCACGAGGCAGCGGTGCTCTACTCGATCGATCTCGCCGGCGGCGACCCCGCGCAGACGGATACCGCGATCGCAGCGGCGTTGCGTGGTGACTGGACGCAGCTCGACCACCTTCCTAACGCCCGGGAACTTCGCAACGTCGTTAAGAAAACCCACGAATTCCAACACAAGACCGTGATCAATCTCCTCGGCGTTTATAACGCTGAATCCGTCACCGACTTCGTGCGTTCCTGCACGATCCTGCACGATGAGAACGGAGGCGTTGTGATCACCGATAAGGCCAGCGCGAGCCGCATCGCCACCGTGCAGATTCCTTATGCCGCCGATCCCGACAAGCTCCGGTCGGCCTTAGCCGATGCGTTTCTGGCAACCGTCACGTACTCCGCTGCCGCGAAGGGGAAGCTTAAGGCCAGCATCTCGGCCTCGCAATCGTACTTTCTCTATAAGCGGAAACTGACCCGTCAGGAGATGACGGATGCAATCCGGCTGGGCGTCCAGCTTGGATTGATCCAGGCGCCGGATTGGAACCAAACGTTAGCGGAGAGTTCTTGGTTTGAGCACACCAGGGTTAGTGTGACCGCCACATATAACGGTGACGCCGCCTTCCGGTTATTTTTTGCGGCCCCCGCGACCCGATCTACGCGTACCCAGGCTGAATTCGAACGCATCGGCCGCACGACCATGCTGGCCCTGATCGATCCAGCCGATCCAGCGGGAGAAGTCCGGCGAAGGGTGCTCGCCAATGATCAAATTTGGGACGCGATGGACCATACCGGAGCCATAGCGAGTTTCGGTACCATCCCCGGATTGAAGGCGCTTTCTCCGACCGAGCTTGGCGTCATAGGGGTTGACTGGATTGGCGTACGGTGGTGGGCGGATTCGATGTCGCAGATCAGCAAGCAACTGGCGGGGTTGCTTTCCGCGATTGAAACATCGAGCTCGGCCGATCCATCTACCGATCCCGAGTTTATGAAGAATCGCGAAAAGGTGGCGGCGACTCTCGCCGCAGTTACGCGCCGGGCGCACGCCGCATTCGTCGGCGGCTGGGGATTGGCCGTGATGGCCGCGCTGGGCGGCTCCGCCGTGGCGCTAAGCATGGACGTCAGTTGCGATGGCAACACCCGCCACTACGAGAAATGATCACAGGAGGTTCAACCCGCGTACTGCCTTGCAGCCGTCACAAACTCGGCAAGCGTATATTCGTACGCATTGCCGTCCGGAGCGTGCAGGATCTCTTCGATCGCATGCAATCCCAGGCGACGGTAGCTTTCAAATTGCGACTCGCTAAAGAACTGGTCTGAGGTGGACTGGTGCGGGAACAGTGAATTTGCGGCGGCGTAGTTCTGCACGTCCGCGGGCTCGTTTCCGTTCAAGGATGGCTTGATGCAAACCAGGATACCGTCAGGTGCGCCGGGGCCGTCAACCGCAGAATAATGAATCCGCCCCATGAAGCAGTGCTTGGCTGAATATTGTTGGGTGGCGCCCCTCTCCGAGCACACAACCATCGGAGGAATGTCGAATCCGATCGGGATGCCAAAGTCGATGCGGATTTTTCGAATCGCGTTGGCGAGGTCCTCGTAAACGAATCCCGGATCGCAACCCGCATCCGAAACCACAATACAATGGCAACGCCGCAAGACCATTTCGTAGATTCCCAGGTTCTCAAAATGACCACCATCGGAAAGATAGATCCAGGAATTAGTATCGGTGGTGAGCCCGAAGGCTTCATCGACAAACGGGCGGATGCCCCAACGGGGGCTGGGAAGCTTCCAGATCTCTTCGTCACAGCGCGGATTGCCCAGCCACCAGCCGAGCCGCGCGTTGAAGAGCGTCATTACCAGCGACAAGAGGGGTGAGGAATGATAACCCATGTTGGGGCTGGCTGCGGCTCCAGAGATGGTGATGGCAGTGCCTAGCGAAATGGGAGTTTTGTCGCGCGCCTCCTTATAACGTCCGCCATACGTGTTGGAGGTCCGGTAGCCGACACACAATCCTCCAGTATGGAGCCGGGTGGAGCTGAAGGAGGCCGCCTTTCTCTCCTGCCAGCCGAGATTTGAACCATGCACCAGATTGAGCGTCATGTTGACCAAGTGCATGGGCTTGTTGGCGGTTAGAGAGCACATCGATATATTGTCGTTTTCATCAAAGCCGGTAAATGGATGCGGGTTGCGCGCTGGGTTGGAGGCTCCCAGATAGGCGCGGATGAGGCGCAGGCGGTACATTGCATGCAACGAGAATTTGTTCACGTTGATGAACCAGGAAGCTACTGAGCAGAGCGCCACATAGCACAGGGCAACGCAAAAAACGGGGCCGGCGACGCGCCAGAAATCGGGCCCGTCCGCCACATGGAAGACATTTGTGAGAAGCACCTCATTGAGCCTTCCGAGTAGCATTACCAGGGACAAGATGAATAACAACATAAAAATGGTTGTACCGTACTCGGTGATGAGCCGCTTCGCAAATCCGGCGGTTCCGCTCGGTTGGGAGGGTTTGTTTTGCGCCGAGGTGTTGACACTGTAGCCGCCGCGAGAAGCGAAATAGCCGCTGATGCCAGTCATAGCCGTGAAAGCCAGCTTGGTGCGGTCATCCAACCATCGCACCGCGTCAAGGGAATACAGAGTCACCGTGCCGAAGGCCAGCCAGCCTAAGCAGATGGCGAGAAACCACCCGCCGGCCCGCGCCCACCATTCGCGATCTTCATCCTTTGTGACATAGCTTGTGGAACCAACCAGCAGAGTCCCGGAAAACAGGAAAACACTTATCAACAGCGGGAATGCGACGCACGCGTAGAGTTTTGGCGATTGCAGCATTCCGCCGAAAATCGGGTTCGTGTCGGCAAAATACGTGACGCCCCAAGCAACGAGGCCACCCACAAAACCCGCACCAAAAGCAGCACTGGTGGCGACGATGCCGGTTCGGCGGGGAGGCCGGCTGAATCGGAACATGACATATTCCAGGCCAAACAGCATGCCACCGCCATGCATCAATGCTCCGAACACGCCAAAGTGCCACCAGGTAAGGCCGCTTTTTCCAAGACGTACCACGTCCCACCACGGAGCCCCCGGTTCACCCGAAGGCAGCCATGCCCAGAAAAGAGTCAGTGCCAAGGCTGACAACGACAACGGCGCGAGTGAATAGTACAGGAAATGGCGGGTGCCCCGTCCCGCGTTGCCCGCGCTGGGGAGATCGAAACCGACGTACGCGGTGGCCCACCCGCCCAGAAGTAGCCCCGAGACCACCAGGGCCCAAAGAGTGGATGGATCAATCTCGGCGGGTCCGAGCAAAAGTGTCCGCCATGATAGGACGGGAATCAGCAACACTGCCGCGAATGCAGGAATGAGCACCATCCAGTTCAGGAGCATGTTCCGCAGTACGGTGGCGGCGAGCGCCCACGTATCAAACGACAGGAAACCCAGTCGCGGCGAGAGATAGTTGCTGTAAGCTCGCAGGTGCTTAACGGGCGCCTGCTCCGGCGCGAACGCTTCCTCCGTCATCGACGCAAGTTTGCGGATGACCTCCGCGGTGCCATCGCGCAGATCGGGAATCCCGGGGTCCCGAAGACGTATGTTACTGTCTGCCAAGGGAGCTTCCAGTTTGGACCGGCGCGTGGCCCAGGCTGAAAACCACGATCCGAGGTAGCCGCCGCCGGAGACAGTGGAGAGGTAATCGAACTCCCCCAGCAGTTTCGGCCGGGCGCCCGCTGGTTTCGCTGAAAACACGGCCAGGCCCTGCAGCACGCCCAGGCCGAACGTGGCGCTGCGAATTCCGCCCCCGGAAAAGCAGAGAGCGTTGCGAGCGCTCGCGTGCAACTGTGCGAAGACCTGGGCGCGGTACTCGCAGCCGATTTCGGTATTGTCGGCGCAGTCCGCGTCGAGTTGCCGCAACTTGCGATACTCCGTGCGCAGGCGCAGGTCGTCTGCGGTGGGTGTGAGGCCGCTGAGGGCCCAATTCTCTTCGTCCAAAATTTCTATCGACGAAAGCGGCGGCTCCTGCTTTCCGCTTTCATTTACGGATGCATTCTGCGGTTCCAGTGGTGTCGAGAGAGGCATTATATTGTTGAAAGCGGATGGCGCTCTATTTCAATCATCATCGTTCGCCGAAAGCATTGGGACCTGCATTCAATTGCGGCAGCATACAAAGTTCCGTCGGCGTGTTCTATAGTTTACGCCGCACTTTCTAATCCCCGTTCGTCGGTTTCAAGCAGGGCGCGCCATTCACCGCAGCAGTGATATCCTATCCGCAAGTGATCGGAGTCGAGAAAAAAATGAATCGACGGGCGGGCGCCGGCACACGGATATGACCGT
>JBDTTL010000007.1:0-31931 GCA_039930665.1 Acidobacteriota bacterium | reverse complement strand
CTCCCCAGGGGCCGGTGATGGCGAAATTCAGGGGCGGATTTGTGCGCCGGTTGCGAATGAAGTAGGCCAGTCCGCGGGCGATGGGCCCGAAGGAGAGCGGGTCGGGGTCCTTGTCGTTTTCAAGTGGACGGTCCGAAGCGCCGATGACTTCAATGGCCGGTGTGACGACCTGGGCGGGAGGCGGAACCAACGCAATCAGCAGCAGGAAGCCGGTACCGAACAGGCTCAGGATGTACCAAGGCGCAGGTCCTGCGGAATACGGAGCCTGGTAGGGAGCGTCGCTGATTTTTGTCATGGGCGACCAGTGCTGGCCGCCGTCCGCGGTGCTTAGGATCACACCGGTGCTGCCGACCGCCCAGCCGCGCTTGCCATCGGGCTGAAAGAACAATCCGTTGATGCGAGCTTTGGTCGGGGCGTTGCGGGTCTGCCAGTTGGTGGAGCCGTCTCTCGCTTGAATGCTTCCGTTCGCGCCTCCGACCCAAACGTGGTTCGGATCGAGCGCGAAGACGGACTGCCATGCAGGCGGCGAAGGGGGCGGCTGGACCTTCAAATATTGTTGAAGGTGGGGCACGACTTCGGTGCCCCAGCACTGAAATGTGCCGGTGGAGGGAGTGCCGGCGAAGCAGTCACCCCGCAACTTTGTGGGGACTATTTTTTTGATCTGAACATTCCACACGCCGCCGCCATCCCTTGTTTGGAGATATTCGCCCGACTCCAGTCCGAAGGAACCCGATGTCTCATTGTCAAATTCCACAGATACAATGCTGGCTCCCGGCACCGAAGTTTGGGCTTGGCCAGCGAGTGTTTGGGCAGCTGGTGTTTGGTCGGTGCGCGCTTCACCCGTGGGCGGTTCCGCGGCGTAGACGCCGGGAAGGCGCCATAGCAATCCTGCGGCGGACTTAGGGCTGGAGGCCGCCACCGTGAACTCTACTGTGAGCTGGTAACCGCTTCCGTCCGCGAGACGCGCTCCATAGATTGTGATGGTGTAGGGGCCTGGAGGAGTCTTGGGGTCGACGCTCACAGGAACGAACAGAACAGACGGGTCCTTTGCGAGCTCGGGGGCCCCAAGTTTAATGAATGGAGACAAAGCAGTTGCGTTCGGTTTCTCGATCCGGAAGTTCACGGTCGTGATTTGCATCCGAACGGTCGCGCCGACGGGGATTGTGCTGGGGTTCGCGTTTCCATACGGGACGGGCGGAGTTGCTTGACGCGCGGCGTTCGCGGCATTTAGCGGACCTTGAACGTTCTGATTTTGCGCGGGCGGAAGTTCTCCGCCTTTATCCAACGAGATTCCCGGCGCAAGCCGATTCCCAGTTGGCGCGGGCTTGGGAGGAGCGGGTGTCGGAGTTGCGGGAGTCGGCGTCGCGAGAGCGGGGGCCTTGGTCGCCGGCGCCGCAGTCTTTTGCGAAGCGGGGGCGATGTCCAGATTGATCCGGTTCCACGTTCGTCCTTCGTCGTGGCTGTGCAGCAGCATCGCATACCCGCCACCGGCCCAGACATGCTGATTATCCGGCAGCGCCCACACCGCGCGCAGATGGGCGCCGACTTCGGTGAGATCCGATGGCGGATTGCGCGGCATCAGCCACCAGTCCAGTCCGGAGGGAGTACGGTACGGATCATGCCACGTCTCTTGCGAAAGCATTACCCCTGTGGTGCCGACGAATAGAGCCGCTGCGAGAGCCAGAAGGATTGTCCGGTTCCGTTGGGTAGACCATGCCGAGAGCGCGCCTAAAGTGGACTTAGATGCGCGCTTCCCAGATGGGCTTGAATCCGGGCTCTGCATGCGTCACAGATTACGCAGAAAGTGACTCCGCGTCAAGTGCTTGGGGAATTTGCTTGGCGGAATTTGAAACGCAGACAGGAGTCAGGGCGCGATTGTGAGATTGTCGATCAGCCGAGTGGAACCGAGCCAAATCGCGCCCGCTATCAACACCGGACCCTCAATCTGGTCGACAGGCGCCAGCGTTTCGGGATTCACTATCGAGAAGTATTCAAGATGAACGGCATCGAAGAGGAGGGCGACCCGGGCTCGGATGGTTTCGGCGGATGGCTCGCCCTCGAGGATCAGATCGCGTGCGGCGAACAAGGCTTGCGAGAGGACGACAGCGCGCTGGCGCTCCTCCGGTGTCAGATGCCGGTTGCGCGAGCTCATCGCCAGGCCGTCGGGCTCGCGGACCGTTGCCACCGGCACAACGGTCACGGGGACGTCCAAATCTTTAACCATCCGGCGTATGATGGCGAGCTGCTGAGCGTCCTTTTCACCGAAATAGGAGCGGTCCGGTTGCACGATCTGGAGCAACTTCATGACGACCGTGGCGACGCCGCGGAAGTGGCCGGGGCGGCTTAGTCCGCATAAATGTTCGCTGAGCGCAGGCACGTCGACCCAAGTGAGCGGTTGTTGCGGGTACATTTCGGCAACGGAGGGCGCGAATACCAGGTCGACCCCGGCAGCGCGGCACACTTCCAAATCCTGGTCGAGCGTTCGAGGATAGCGATCGAGATCGCCTGCGCGGTTGAACTGGGTGGGATTGACGAAAATGCTGGCCACCACAACATCCGACTCGGCGCGGGCGATTTCGAGCAGCCGCCGATGGCCGGGGTGCAGGGCCCCCATGGTCGGGACCAGGCCGATGATTTTTCCGGCGCGTCGCTGCGGTTCGAGCCGCGAACGCAAGGCCGCGATCTCCGCCACTAGCTCACCCATCGTTGCGCGTCTTCAGTGCGGCTGTCGCTTTAACGTCTTTGATGAAGGCGCGGGCGGCGTCCGTAACCACAGTATTGAGATGAGCGTATTTTTTCGCGAAAGGCGGCGTCTTGGCGGTAAGGCCGAGCAGATCGTAACTCACCAGCACCTGGCCGTCACAATCGGGGCCCGAGCCGATGCCGATGGTCGGGATGTGCAGGCGGCGGCTGACTTCGCGCGCGAGTTCGTCCGGAATGCATTCGAGGACCAGCGCGCAGGCGCCGGCGTATTCGAGCGCTTCCGCGTCCTGCATCAAAAGATCGGCGGCTTCCTTGGTGCTCGCCTGGCGTTTGAATCCGCCGAGCTGGCGAACGGATTGCGGTAATAGTCCCAGATGACCCATGACCGGGATGCCGACGGAAACCATGCGTTCCACGGCTTCGATCACCGGCCTGCCGCCTTCGAGCTTCACTGCCACGGCTCCGCCTTCCTGCATCAGCCGGCCGGCGTTGCGCACGGCGTCGGCCACACTGGCCTGATAACTCATGAAGGGCATGTCGGCGACCACCATGGCGCGCTGCGCGCCCCGGCGGACGGCGCGCGTGTGCCGGATCATGTCATCCATGGTGACCTCCAGCGTGTCGTCGCCGCCCAGGATCACCATGCCGAGTGAATCGCCCACCAGCAGCACGTCAATACCGGCTTGATCCATCAGGCGGGCCATGGTGGCATCGTAGGCGGTCAGCATGGAGATCGGTTCCCCGCGCGATTTCATGGCGGTCAACTCCGGCACGCGAAGCTGCTTGGTTTCTGGCATCAATTCACTCACTCCCCATCATGAACCATCGCGGTGCGCTTGATAAGCGTGACCCTCGGCGCTATTCTTGAATTTTGCCCCACCTTTTTCAACTGCAGGAGCCCGACTCACATGTCTTCGATTGATGTCCCCCTCAAAGACGGGGGATTCGGCAGCACGCGCCGAACCGACAATTGGTGGGTGGAACCGATTCTGGTCTTTCTTGGTTACATGGCCTTCATCGTCTACGCGACATGGGCTGCCTTGCAGGGGAACAATTATTTGTGCACCACGCAATGCGGTGGCGCGGACTATTTGTCTCCGCTATACTCGCCGCTGCTCTACACAGCAGCGCCCGCCTGGTGGCCGGTGTTTCTGCCGTTTTCGGCGGCCATGCTGATTCTGCCCTTTCCGGGATTGTTCCGCTTCACCTGCTACTACTATCGCGGCGCCTATTACAAGGCGTTCTGGGCCGATCCGATTTCCTGCACTGTCGGCGAGCCGCGCAAGACCTATCGCGGCGAAAAGAAATTTCCGCTGATCCTGCAAAACGTCCACCGCTACTTTTTGTACTTTGCCATCATCTTTGTGTTCATTTTGCTGTTTGACGGCTATCGCTCGGTGTGGTTTACCGCGGCCGACGGCAGCAAGCACTTCGGGATCGGCGTGGGATCGCTAGTGCTGATACTTAACCCGATTCTGCTGGGCGGTTACACCTTCGGATGCCATTCCTTCCGGCACCTGGTGGGCGGAATCAAAGACGTCCTATCGGGTTCGCCGGCGCGCAAGAAGGCCTACGACTGCGTAAGCTGCTTGAACCGCAGCCACATGAAATGGGCCTGGGTGAGCATGTTCTTCGTGGGCTTCGCGGACGTCTATGTGCGCCTGTGCGCGATGGGCGTTTGGCACGATTGGAGAATTCTCTAGACATGGCGGAGTATCCGGTTCACGAATACGACGTGCTGGTGATCGGCGCGGGCGGGGCGGGGCTGCGCGCGGCGATTGAAGCGTCCGCAGCCGGATGCAAAACCGGCGTCATTACCAAGTCGCTGCTGGGCAAGGCGCATACGGTGATGGCGGAAGGCGGCATGGCGGCGGCCATGGGCAATGTGGACGATCGCGACAACTGGCGGGTGCATTTTGCCGACACCATGCGCGGCGGCCAGTACCTGAGTAATTGCCGCATGGCCGAATTGCACGCGAAGGAGGCGCCGGCGCGAGTGCATGAGCTCGAAGCCTGGGGCGCGATCTTCGATCGCACCAAAGACGGGCGCATCCTGCAGCGCAATTTTGGCGGACACCGCTATCCGCGGCTGGCGCACGTAGGCGACCGCACCGGTCTGGAAATGATCCGCACTCTGCAGGATCACAGCATTCACCAAGGCATTGACGTGTATCCGGAGCATACGGTTCTCACGCTGCTGATGGATGGGAACCGCTGCACAGGCGCGTTCGGCTACGATCGCGAGCGCGGGCGCTTCAAGGTCTTTCCCGCCAAAGCCGTGGTGCTGGCGACCGGCGGCGTCGGGCGCGCGTTCAAAGTGACCAGCAACAGTTGGGAGTACACCGCGGATGGCCAGGCGCTGGCGTATAACGCGGGCGCTTCGCTTCTCGACATGGAGTTTGTGCAGTTCCATCCGACCGGAATGATGTGGCCCCCTAGTGTCAAAGGCATTCTGGTGACCGAGGGCGTGCGCGGTGAAGGTGGCGTGCTACGTAACAAAGAGGGCAAGCGTTTCTTGTTCGACGATATTCCCGAGAACTACCGCAGCTCAACCGCGGACAACGAAGACGAAGGCTGGCGCTACACGCAGGGCGACAAGAGTGCGCGCCGTCCCCCGGAGCTACTCACGCGCGACCACGTGGCACGCTGCATCAACCGCGAAGTGAAGGCGGGACGCGGGAGTCCGCATGGCGGCGTGTTTCTGGACATCGCGTGGATTAAAGAGAAGCTGCCGAATTCGGTCGAGCACATCAAGAAGAAGCTGCCCAGCATGTATCACCAGTTCAAGCAGCTTGCCGATCTGGATATCACGAAGGAGCCCATGGAGGTGGGTCCCACCACGCACTACGCGATGGGCGGCATCCAAGTGGATGGCGATACGCAGATGAGTTCGGTGGCGGGTCTTTTCGCCGCAGGAGAATGCGCCTCGGGTCTGCACGGAGCCAATCGCCTGGGGGGAAATTCGCTGTCGGACCTGCTGGTATTCGGTAAACGTGCGGGTGAGTACGCCGCTCAGTTCGCCAAGGAACATGGGGCAGGAAAACTGGACAATCAGCAGGTGGACGATGCGGCCAGTGCTGCGCTGGCTCCTTTCGAGCGCGGCGCAGCGGGCGAAAATCCATTTGCTGTGCAAAACGATCTGCAGGACTTAATGCAAGATCTGGTGGGAATCGTGCGCGTCGAAGGCGAAATGCAATCCGCGCTCGATAAGATCGACGCTCTGCGGGTGCGCGCCGAGAAGGCCGGGATCACGGGCAATATCGAATACAACACCGGATGGCACACGGCACTGGATCTCCCCAACATGTTGGTAATTTCCGAGATGATCGCGCTCGCCGCGCTCGAGCGCAAGGAAAGCCGTGGCGGCCACTTCCGCGACGATTATCCGGATAAGGACGCCGAGTGGGGGAAGTACAACCTTCGCATCAGCAAAGGCGTGGACGGGCAGCCCAAGCTGGAGCGCGTCCCGGTGGTGCCGCTCACCGACGAAATGAAGCTGGTGATCGAGGAGAATAAGTAAGCATGGCCGATCAAGCGACCTTTCGCATCTGGCGCGGCGACAACGGCAACGGAAAGTTCGTCGATTACACGACGGAAATTACCAGCGGCATGGTGGTGCTGGACGCCGTTCACGGCATTCAGCAGAAACAGGCGAACGATATCGCGGTGCGCTGGAATTGCAAGGCGGGCAAGTGCGGCTCATGCTCGGCCGAGATCAACGGCAAGCCGCGGCTGATGTGCATGACGCGTCTGAATACGCTGGATCTGACGCAGCCCGTGACCGTCGAACCGATGAAAACCTTCCCGCACGTCAGGGACCTGGTAACCGACGTTTCCTGGAACTACCGGGTCAAGATGAAGATCCCGAAGTTCCAGCCGCGCAAGCCGGACGCGGCCGATGGCTCCTGGCGCGTGCAGCAGGCCGATGTCGACCGGCCTCAGGAATTCCGCAAGTGCATCGAGTGTTTCCTGTGCCAGGACGTGTGCCACGTTTTGCGCGACCACGATCTGCACGAAGAGTTCATAGGTCCGCGTTTCCTGATCTACACCGCGCAACTGGAGATGAATCCGATCGACGCGGGCGACCGCCGCAAGGCTCTTAAGGATGACCTGGGTATCGGCTACTGCAACATCACCAAATGCTGCACCAAGGTCTGTCCGGAAGAAATCAAGATCACGGACAATGCGATTATTCCGCTCAAAGAACGCGTAGTGGATGTGTTCTTCGACCCCATTGCGCGATTGTTCGGTAGCGGTAAGTAACCGATCACTTCAAGCTTTTCCAGGCTCCGGCGTTCGACCACTCGTCTGCGTCGGTCGCGGAATCCGGCTGTGCGAGGTATGTGTTTCGCGTGCGCAGATCTTCGGCTTCGCGAATTGCTTTTCGGATCGCGGTGCGGACGAAGTCCACGCGTTGCCGGGTAGTTGGAGCAATACGATTCAGGCTTTGGAAGGTGCGCTCGCCGATTCGCAAGATCACGCTGTCAGTGTAGAATCGTTCTGATCTGTATTGGTCTTGGGCGGAGGCGCGACTTGCTCAGCTATTCGAAGGGTCCGAACATTCCGCTGCTCGACCGCACCATCGGCGAGCAACTGGAAATCAACGCCAAGCGCTGGTCGGATCAGCTGGCGGTAGTGTCGTGTCACCAAACGAAACGGCTCACTTGGGCGCAATTGCTGGCGGCGGCAGACCGCGTGGCGCACGGTTTGGCGAAGCTCGGGATCGAACCCGCGGATCGCGTGGGCGTGTGGGCCATGAACTGTTGGGAATGGCTGGTGGTGCACATGGCGTGTGCGCGAGCCGGTGCAATCCTGGTGAACGTCAACCCCGCCTGCCGCGCGCATGAGTTGGCTTTTATCCTAAAGAACTCCCGCATGAAGGTTCTGTTCCTGCGGGAGCGCGATGCAAAGGCCGACTATGCCGCGGTGCTCAATGAAGTCCGCGGGGGCGGCGATTTTACGCTATCCGGGGCGATTTATTTTGACAGCTCTGGCTGGGAGGGTCTGTTGGCCGAAGAGCCTCGGCCCACAGCCGCGCACATTGAGATCGACGACGTCACCAATATTCAATACACTTCCGGGACCACCGGTTCTCCCAAGGGCGTGTTGCTGACCCATCGCAATATCCTCAACAACGGATTCTTAAGCGCGCGCGTGTTGCGCTATACCGAACACGATCGCATCTGTCTGGCGGTGCCGTTTGCGCACTGTTTCGGCAACGTGATCGGCACCATGTCGGCGCTGGCCAGCGGGTGCGCGCTGATTTTGCCGAAGGACACTTTCGATCCGAGGGCAGTGCTGGCAGCAATAGAAGCGGAGCGGGCGACGGCCATTTACGGTGTTCCGACCATGTTTATCGCTGAACTGCGCCACTCGGAGTTCTCGCGCTTCGATCTCAGCAGCCTGCGCACGGGAGTGATGGCGGGAGCGCCCTGCCCGATCGAAGTGATGAAGCAGGCGATCGCGGAAATGCACTGCCGCGAAATGATCATCGGCTATGGCTTGACGGAGACCGCGCCGCTGATCACCATGTCGGAGGTGGACGACGACCTCGAACATCGGGTCTCGACCGTCGGCAACGCGATGCCTTGCACCGAGCTCAAAGTAGTGGATCTGGAGAGCCGGGAAACGTTGGAGCGGGGTGCCCAAGGCGAGATTTGCGCGCGCGGTTACATGCTGATGCAAGGCTACGACGGCGACCCCGATGCGACGGCGCGCGTAGTGGATGGCGACGGCTGGTTTCGCACCGGCGACCTGGGCGTGATGCGCGAGGATGGTTATCTGAACATCACCGGACGCGCCAAGGACATGATTATTCGCGGCGGCGAAAACATCTATCCGCGCGAGATCGAAGAGTTCCTCTACACGCACGCCAAGATCGCCGAGGTGCAGGTCACGGGCCTGCCCCACGAGTGTCTCGGTGAAGTCGTGCTGGCGTGGATCCGCTTGAAGTCAGGAGAAACGGCCACGGCCGAAGATATCCGCGAGTTCTGCCTGGGGCAGATTGCGAAGTTCAAGATTCCCGAGTCGATCCGGTTTGTCGATTCGTTTCCGACTACGCTGAGCGGAAAGATTCAGAAGTTCCGCATGCGGGAAATTGAGATCGGAGAGCAGGGACTTGAAGGGATTGCACGGGGTAAGACGGCTTGAAGGGCCAGGGGCCAGGCGGCAGCGAAAGTTAACGGCCTTGCCACCGAGGCGGCCGCTTTTCTAAAAAAGCGCAGATGCCCTCCTGCGCGTCCGCGGCCTGCGCGTTCTCGATCATCACCTGCTGCGTGAACTCGTAGGCTTCGGGCTGCGGCAAATCGGCCTGCCGGTAGAACGCCTGCTTGCCGATCTTGAGCGTGACGGCGCTCGCATGGCCGATGCGCTCAGCGAGCGCCAGGGTGGCCGTCCGCAACTCTGTCTCGGGGACCACGCGGTTCACCAAGCCCCACTCGGCGGCGGTCGAGGCGTTGATCGCATCTCCCGTCAGTAGCATCTCGAGGGCGCGCTTGCGTCCCAGCGCACGGCTTACCGCCACCATTGGAGTGGAGCAAAAGAGTCCAATGCGGACGCCGGGTGTCGCAAAGGTGGCTCGTTCGGAGGCAATCGCGAGATCGCAAGTGGCGACCAACTGGCAGCCCGCTGCGGTCGCCATACCGTTCACTTCCGCGATCACTGGCTGGGGGACGGACTGGATCCTTGTCATCATCTCAGTACAGACGCCGAAGATTTCGCGATAGGCATCGGCACCAAGTCCGGTCATCTCGCGCAGGTCATGACCGGCGCAGAAGGCAGGTCCAGCGGCGGCGAGAATGATGGCGCGGGCTTGGCCGTCCCGTTCCAGATCGCCCAGGCACTCAATTACTTCATGCATCAGGGCGAGCGATAACGCGTTGCGTTGCTCCGGCCGATTGAGCGTGACAATCGCGGCCGGCCCCTCGAACGCGAGCGTGAGATGACAATACGGCACAGCGTGCCTCCTGCTTTATGCCCGCGTGAGAAAGACGGGCAAGCCGATCTTGTCCGAATAGTTGGGCCGATAGCGGTCGGTGTTGTACATGCTGGCCACGTCCAGTTTCCGGGGGCCGAGTTTTGGATCTGGCAGCGGGACCATGGCGTAGCAGCCTCCGCTGATCGCCGCCATCAGGCCGCTCTGTCCTGCCTGCGTGGCCTCGTAAGCCATGGTGCCGAACGTCGAGGCGATCAGTTTGTCGATGAAATCGGGGGCCCCGGCGCGCAGGTCGTAAGTGAGATCGCTGACCACGGTCTCCTCACCGGTACGCTTTTGGATTTCGTTGCTCAGTGTTTCCGCGATGCTGGCCTTCTTGCGATGGCCGTAGGCGTCCGGTTCGCCGTACTCCTGCACTTTGTAACCCTCCCATTGCGCGCCTTCAGAAAGGATCACCAGGGCGTAGTTGCTGGGATTACGGCGCTTGTCGGTCATCACCAAATCGATGAGCT
This sequence comes from Acidobacteriota bacterium, assembly GCA_039930665.1. Lineage (GTDB taxonomy): Bacteria > Acidobacteriota > Terriglobia > Bryobacterales > Bryobacteraceae > Palsa-187. The sequence goes on along the minus strand of JBDTTL010000007.1, from coordinate 21,782 downwards.
TTTCGAGATTCACTTTGTATTCGGGAATCACGCAGCGGATGGAGGTGACCCATGCGGTATAGAGCGCGGTGTAGCCGGCGTCGCGGCCGAACACGCGGAAAATGCCGATGCGCTCGTGCGATCCGACGGTGGTCAACTGGCGGTCTATGGCGTCGGAAGCGCGCGTGATGGCGGTGGAAAAACCTACGCAATATTCGGTGCCATGAACATCGTTGTCCATGGTCTTCGGTACGGCGATCACCTTCATGCCCAGCTCGCTTAAGCGGTGGGCGAAGCTGAGGGTATCGTCGCCGCCGATGGCGATGAGTGCGTCGATTCCGAGACTCTCCAGGTTAGACAAAACCTGCGCGCTCATATCGTAGCGACCGTCATGCTGCGGAAAGCTGTCGCCGGTCAGGAAATCCGGCAGCTTTTTCATCTTTGACGGATTGGTGCGGCTGGTGTGCAGCATGGTGCCGCCGTCGCGGTCTATGGTGCGGGTATTGTCGCGGTCGAGCGGAAGAATATAGCGCTTGCGGCTCTCGGGATCGTTCAGGTTGACGTGGGTCAAACCCTCCCAGCCGCGCCGGATGCCGGTGACTTCAATACCGTTTTCCGCGCTGCGGTAAACCACGCTCTTGATGACTGAGTTGAGGCCGGGAACATCTCCGCCCCCGGTAAGGATCGCAATTCGACGAGGTGACATGCAGGCACCATTGTAATTTGCCGCGCGCACATTTTGCCACCGCTGAGAGCGGGCAAGGCGGCGCAATGCACCGGAAGGGGTTGCGATGGCGTCTATTCGGGGAGTTTCAACCAGCGCGAAACCGCGCTCCATAACGCCGGCGTGGAGACTGGTTTCGAAAGAAAATCCTGCATGCCGTTTTGCTGGCACTGTTGGCGGATTTCGTCAGAATAGTTGGCGGTGAGTGCGAGGATGGGCACGTTTTCGTAGCCAGGAAGGCAGCGGACTGCAGCCGTGGCTTCCAGTCCATCCATGTCGGGCATTTGCAGATCCATCAGAATCAGATCGTAGTGGCGTGCAGCGGCCGCCCGGATCGCTTCGGCGCCGTCGGAGGCAGTGTCCACGTGCACCGGCCGGTCCTTGAGCGCGTGGCGCAGAACCTTAAGGCCCACCGGATTATCCTCAACGGCCAGAACCGCTGGGACGCCGGAAGGATGGGGCACGGGTTTGTGCGCGGCCGCGGCCATCCGAATCGGAAGACGCACGGTGAAGGTCGAGCCCTTGTCCAGTTCACTTTCGGCCGCGATCTCGCCACCCATCAAGGCGAGTAATTTTTGGACCAGTGCCAAGCCCAAGCCTAGTCCAGGATAGTTTCTCGACAAGCCGCTATCCACCTGATGGAAAGACTCGAAGATGCGGGCCTTCCTCGCCGGATCGATGCCGATGCCCGTGTCGCGCACCTCGATTTTAAAGTTTTGACGTTCGCGCGTAAGGGAGAGACAGACGCTCCCGTGATGTGTAAATTTTATGGCGTTATCTAATAGATGGCCCAGTAGATCCTGAATGCGCGCCGCGTCGCCGATCATAGTCTGGGGTAGCGCTGGATCGAGCATCGCCGTCAGCTTCAGCCCCTTCATCTGGGCCTTTTCCCGTTCCCTGGCGACCGCCGATTCCACTACCTCGGAAAGGACGAACTCGGCTTCCTCCAGCTTCAGATGGCCGGCGGTGAGCGCGGAATATTCCAGCGTTGCGTTAAGCAGGTGAAACAAATTTTCGGCGCACAGGCGAGTGGTGGCGACGTAGTCGCGTTGTTCCTCATCGAGATTGGTCTCGAGCAGCAAGTCCGTCATGCCCAGGATGCCGCTGAGCGGCGTGCGGACTTCGTGGTTGAGGTTTGCGAGGAACGTACCTTTGAGGCGGTCGATTTCGGCGCGCTCAGTGTCCGTGATCGGTATGGTCCCCATTCCCTTAGTCCATCGGCGGAAAGGGCTTCGCGGATTAGGGTGTTTGTCTCATGCCTTCAGCTACGGCTTTTTCGGAGGCGCCGACCCAGGTGCCGCGGGCTGAGCGGGTTTGTTCTCGTCCTTGACTTCGTCGCCGAAGGTGATTGTGGTTTGCGCCTTGAACTGCTTGTAATCTTCATAGCGAATGGTCTGGCGGATGCGCTGGTCGCCGCTCTTGAAGTGCAGCGTGTCGTTCGCGATGGTGTAGGTGGGGAACCAGTACTTGCCATCGATCTGCTCGCGATAGGTTTCAAACTTAGGGAACTGGTTATCGCCCTTGCGGCTGGCATTGCCGACACCACGACCGTAGGATTTAACGATCTGTAAATCGCGATCGTCCACCCAGACTTCGCCCGAAAAGTAGCGCTGGTTGCCCTCGATTTTAACCGGCTTGACAGCGAAAACATAACAGCCGATCTCGTCTACATTTTGATGGCCCAGGTAGCGGATCTGGTACTTAGGCAAGTCCGGGGTGGTCAGAACAAAGGGTTGGACGCTGCGCATGTCTTCCAGATCTTCAGGGGTGAGCGTGATGCTCTGGAGCGTGGGCACCGGCGAACGGACTACGTGCTCGGTGCGTTTACCATCGGGGCTGAAGACAATGTCGGAGACGGTTTCCCAGCGGCCGTTGATGGCGCCGCTGTCGTCGAGCTCCTGGATGCGCGCGGTCTGGCGATAGGTGTAGACTTCGCGCGCTTTGGCGAATTGGGTTTCTTTCGCAGCAAACTTTTGAATGATGTCGTCGATCTGCGCCTGCGACAGATCGTACTTGTCGTTTTCGGCGGCCAGTGCGGCGGCGCCTAAAAGCAGGATCAGGCCGGAAATTCTAAACACCGTGCGCATAGCTACCTTCACTATAGTCCTGACGAAGCTGCCTGGGTAGAGGTTTCCGCCGATGGTGGGAGCTACCCCAAAATTCCCTTGGCGATGGTCAGCCGCTGCATGTTGCTGGTGCCTTCGTAGATGCGGCCGATCTTGGCGTCGCGATATAGCTTCTCGACCGGAAAATCTTTGGTGAATCCCACGCCGCCGAAGACCTCGACGGCGCGCGAGGCCACGCGCTCGGCCACCTGCGACGCGAAGTACTTAGCCATGGCAGCCTGAGTGACAAAGGGCAGGCCGGCATCCCGCAGGCGCGCGGCGTTATAGGTCATCAGGCGGGAGGCTTCGACGTCCACGGCCATCTCGGCCAAGTCGAATTGCACACCCTGGAATTCAGCGATGCGCTTGCCGAATTGTTTACGCTGGCCGGCGTAGGCCAGCGCGTGGTCGAGCGCGCCCTGCGCGAGGCCGGTCATCTGCGCGGCAATACCGATGCGGCCTTCGTTCAGCGTTTCGATCGCCACTTTGTAGCCCTTGCCGATTTCGCCCAGGACGTTGTCTTTCAAAACTCGGCAGTCGTCGAGAACCACTTCACAGGTTGACGACGCGCGGATGCCCAACTTGTCTTCCTTCTTGCCTACGGCGAGGCCAGGCGTGGCACGATCAACAAGAAAAGCCGTGATGCCGCGATAACCTTCGGCGGGATCGGCGTTGGCGAAGACCAGGAACAACCCCGCCTCGGCTGCGTTGGTGATCCAAAGCTTGCGGCCCGTCAGCCGGTAGGCGTCGCCGTCTTCAATGGCGCGCGCCGACATCGCGAAGGCGTCCGAGCCCGCGCCGGCTTCGGAAAGCGCATAGGCTCCCACCGTGTCCCGCGCCAATCGCGGCAGGAAGTGGCGCTTCTGTTCGTCGTTTCCCCAGCGGTGGAGCGCGGCATTGCACAAGGTATTCTGGACGTCGACAATCACGGCCGCGGCGGGATCCACTTTCGCCAGCTCCTCGATGGCGAGAATGGATTGGAAGAAACTGCCGCCCTGCCCGCCATATTCTTCGGCGATGTCGATCGCCATCAGCCCGAGCTCGAACAGCTCGTCGATGAGCTCTTTGCGGAACGCGCCGGCTTCGTCCATTTGGCGAACGTGGGGAGCCACGCGCTCACGCGCGAACTGTCCTACCGTGGTTTGGAACAGCTCCTCTTCATCGCTGAGGCGTGTGAGAGGCTGCATGATCTTAGTTTAGCCGGGCTTCCTTCCGATCGGCTTTACACTCGCCAGCTTTACACTAAGTTGATGGACGATCTTCAAAGTCTGGGCGCGGCGCTGCGTGCGCGCAAGGTGTCCTCGCGGGAACTGGTGACGCAGTCGCTGCGCGAAATCGAAAGACTGGATTCGAAGTTAAACGCCTTCATCACGGTGACCGCCGAGGCGGCGCTGGCGGAAGCGGACGAGCGGGACGCGGAGTTGGCCGGTGGCATCGACCGCGGCCCGCTGCACGGCGTTCCCATCGCCCACAAAGATCTGATGCGGACCAGGGGCGTGCGCACCACGGCCGGGTCGAAAATCTTTGCCGATTATGTTCCGCAGCGCGATGCCTCGATCGTCACCAAGCTGCGCGAGGCTGGCGCGGTCTCGGTCGGCAAGACGGGTTTGCATGAACTGGCTTACGGAATTACGTCCAATAATCCGCACTTCGGCGCGATTCACAACCCCTGGGATCTAGCGCGCATTCCTGGTGGGTCGAGTGGCGGATCGGCTGCGGCGGTTGCTGCCGGTATGTTGCCGTTCGCCACCGGGAGTGATACCGGCGGGTCCATTCGCGTGCCTGCAGCGTTTTGCGGCGTGGTGGGACTAAAGCCGACTTTCGGGCGGGTGAATATCAGGGGCGTGTTGCCGCTCGGGTTTTCGCAGGATCATGTGGGACCGCTCACGCGCACGGTGCGCGACGCTGCGATTGCGTTCCAGGCGATGGTTGACGATCCGACCGGCTACGTGCCGCCTCTTGCGCTGGACCTGAAGGGGCTGCGTGTGGGTCTGCCGGCTAACTTCTTCATGGAGCGAGTGGACACGGAGGTCGAGGCTGCGGTTCGTGCGGCGTTCGATATCGCAGCTAGCGTCGGCGGACGAATCGTAGAAATTGATGTCCCGAATATGGAGGAACTGCGTGCCGCAGCCTCCACGTGCCTGCTTGTCGAAGCGGCTGCGGCGCTGCGGCCGTTTCTTGACCGCCGTTCAGAATTCGGCGCAGACGTGCTAGCGAATCTCGACAAAGGCATAACCATTCCCGGCGTCGAGTACATCGAAGCGCAGCGCACGCGCCGTCGCATCGGTCGCAAGTTCGCCCGCTTGTTTGAACAGGTGGACTGCATCTTCACACCGGCCACGCCGATGACCGCGCCGAAGATTGGGCAGGTGAGCCTGGAAATTCGCGGAGTGTCCGAAGAAGTGCGGGCCGCAGCCACGCGCTTCACGCGCGGCATGAACGCGCTAGGCTTGCCGGCGATCTCGATTCCGTGCGGCTTCAGCCGCAGCGGACTGCCCATTGGCCTGCAGATCATCGCCGCAGCCAAGCAGGAGGATCTTCTGCTTCGCGTCGCCGCCGCGATGGAGGATGCAATGGAAAACGCGATGGGCCAGTCCGTTCGTTATCCGCAGTTGTAGATGACCGGCGACGCTGCCAGCTTGCGCAACGTCGCGGGCCGCGTGCGATATCCGGGTTGCGCGGCGATGTTTTTTAATTCACGCTCGGCCAGGCGCGCCGCGTCCGGCGACTCCGGACGGAAGCCCAGCTTGTAATAAAACCAGAACGAGCCGGATTCGACGGCTTCTTCGTTTTCGTGCCCCAGTTGGTAGGGATCGACCAGGAACGACGTTACGCCAAAGCGCTCACGGTACAATTTGAGCAGACGCGCATAGAGCCACGCCGTTTCTCCCTGGCGAAAGGTGTAATAAAGATTGAAACCCACTTCCATGCGTCCGCCCTTTGGCTGGCGGGGCCAGAGCACTTCGACGTAGCCCACCGGCACGCCGTTCTTGAAGTACATGCCGCAGTTGTAGTCGCGCTGCAGCAGCCGCCATTTGCGCGCGACGCCGAGGAAATAGAAGTCCATGCCGCGACCGAGATCGGCGTGAAAGACGTCGGCGGCGTCCGGGTAGAGGAAACCATACAATTCCCGATAGCGCACCGCTGACGCATCGACAATGACGTCGATCATCCGCTGCGCCTCAACGCGCGCCAGGCGCTCGATCGCGATCTTCGGCGCGGCTAGCTCAGCCTCTATCGAAATATCCTTGCGGGAGAGGAACGGACCGCCATGGTAGAAAATCTTTCGCGCCGGAATGCGTGCGCGCGAACGGGACGCCGCGGAATCGCAGAGTTCCCAGCGAATGGGGAGCTCGAGCAAGTCATACACCTCGGGCGTGACGCCATGCAGCAGCCACGGCAGAGTTCCGCCGGTCTTCTCATACCAATGCCGCCAGTCGGGGTGCGGCGCGACGGCCCAGTCTTCAAATGACTCCGGTATCAGGCGCGCGAGAATCGGACCCAGGCGTTCCGCATGCGGGTATTGTTCCCAATCGATGCCGACGCAGCCCGCGTGCCGCTCGGCAAGGCTCTTGGCAAAAGGGTAGCTGAAGTTGGTCGACAAGCCGGTGCCTGCGATGCCCGAAATCTCCGAGTATTCGAAGTCTTCGTGAGGCAATCCGCGCACGCGCTCGGCGAAGGCGAATAGGATGCGATCCGCGCGCCGTAAGACCTGAACGCTTTGCGGATACGCGCGCAGGAACAATACGATCTCATGGAGCTGAATCAGTTCTTGCGGGTCGCGAAAGCGGGTTCGTTCGATGCGTTCGAGCAGCGCGACCGCCTCGTGCGCGGCGTGTCGACCGAATTTCCCTTTGCACGCTTCCAGGCGCGCCAGCAGCGGCATTCGCTCAGTGTAACGCGATACAGCCCGGTGCTAGAGTTAAAGCAGATGCAGACCACGAGCAATGTTACCGAACTCGCGGCGATCTCGAAGCGGATGCGCCGCGAAGTGATTGAGATGATCACGGAGGCGAAATCCGGACATCCGGGCGGATCACTGTCGGCGGTTGAACTGATTGTGACGCTGTACTTCGACGTGATGCGTCACGACCCGGCCAACCCCAAATGGAAAGATCGCGACCGCTTCATTCTTTCCAAAGGCCACTGTTGCCCGATTCTGTATGCAGTGATGGCCGAGTGCGGATACTGCCCCATAGACCAGCTAAACACCTTGCGCAAGATGGGGTCGATGTACCAGGGACATCCGGATGTGCGCTTCCTGCCTTCGCTCGAAGCGTCGACCGGGTCGCTCGGTGAGGGGCTTTCACTGGGTATTGGCATGGCTCTGGCGGCGCGGCTGGACAAGAGCCCATCGCGAACATTTGTGATGTTGGGCGACGGTGAGATTCAAGAAGGCCAGATCTGGGAAGCTGCCATGTTCGCCGGCTTTCACAAGGTGGACAATGTCGTGGCGATCGTCGACAGCAACCGCATCCAGCTTGACGGTTTCGTGAAAGACATTATGGACGAGAGCCCGCTGGCGGATAAGTGGAGCAGCTTTGGCTGGCACACCATTGAAGTGGAGGGTCACGACATCGGTGCGCTGCAGAAGGCCTTTGCCGAGGCTGCTGCGATGAAGGGCCAGCCGAGCGTGATCATCGCGCACACGGTCAAAGGTAAGGGCGTGTCGTTCATGGAAAACAATCCTAAGTTCCATGGGACGGCTCCGACGGTCGAAGAAGAGGCTCGCGCGCTGGCTGAGTTGGCATAGAAAGGACCCCACCATCATGCCTGCCAAAACTAAATTCGAACTGAAGACGGGGCTCGCGACGCGCGAGGCTTTCGGCAAGGCGCTCGCCGAGTTGGGCCGCGTGAACCCGAACGTGGTGGTTCTCGATGCCGACCTTTCGAAGTCCACCTACACGGCTGAATTTGGACACGCCTTTCCCGACCGGTTCTTTGAATGCGGGATCGCCGAGTCCAACATGGTTGCTATCGGGTCAGGCCTGGCGGCCGGCGGTAAGATTCCTTTCGCGTCGAGTTTCTCTGTGTTCCTCCTGAATAAAGGCTTCGAGCAATTGCGCGTCACCGCGGCCTATCCCAACTTCAATCTGAAGATTGTCGGAACGCATAGCGGCATTTCTATCGGTGAAGACGGGCCCACGCAAATGAGCATCGAGGATCTGAGTCTGGCCTGCTCTCTGCCCGGCTTTACGGTGCTTTCGCCCGCCGATGAAGTCGCGACCAAGGCCGCGGTAATGCAGGCCGCTGAAATGTTTGGGCCGGTGTTCATCCGTACCGGGCGCCTTAAGGTGCCCATCGTTTACACGCCCGATCAGGAATTCGTCATTGGCAAGTCGATCCAGTTGATCGATGGCTCGGACGTCACGTTGATCGCCACGGGCCTGATGGTGGCCGAATCCATTCGCGCCGCCGAGACTCTCGAGTCCGAAGGGATCTCCGCGCGCGTTATCGACATGCACACCATCAGACCGCTGGATCGCGACGCTATCTCCCGCGCCGCCGCGGAAACCGGCGCCATCGTGGTTTCCGAAGAGCATCTGGCCGATGCCGGCCTGGGCGTGCGCGTGGCTCAAGTGGTAGCGGAGACGCATCCCGCGGCGATGGAGTTCGTCGGTATCAACAATACTTACGCGGAATCGGCGACACCCGATCAATTGCTCGACAAATATGGTCTCCGCGCCGTGAATGTTGCGGCGGCGGCCCGCCGCGCGATCGCCCGCAAGCGCTAGACTCGATCCATGTCCAAAAACTCCCCGGCCGATGAGCTGGCGCGGGAATGTGTCGCTCTTCACGCCGAATTGCGCCGGGCCGCGAGCGTGCTGCACGACGATGTTGGCTCGTTGCTGGCAGTGGCCGGGCTGCGCCTGCAACTGCTGCGGATGGATTTCCCAGAAGCCGGCGCCCGGACCGCGGAGGCGGCGGAAGCCATCGAAGGCGCCATGGAGCACGTGCGTAAGCTAAGCCGCCAACTGGAGCCCTCGCCGGTGCGCCGCACCGGATTGAAGAACGCACTGCTGGATCTCGCCGAGCTATACGGCGCGGTCACCTTGCGTCATACGGGTGCAGCAGTCTTGCCTCTGGTGGCGAGGGACGCGCTGTATCGCGCTATTTCGAGTACGGTTGCGGCGGCTTCGGCTGCTCCCGGAGTCACCCGCATTGACATTTCCGTTACCGGGTCGCGGTCGGTGACGGCGCGCATTGGATTGAATGGCCGTTTGCCAGGCGCGGGCAAGGGCCTGGCAGCCGCCGCGCTCCTGGCGCGCCATTCGGGGATAAGCTTTGAAATAACGGCCGGACCTGAAAAGACACAACGAAGCAAAACAAAGCAGGGTACAATCGTTGTAATCCAATATGCCGGTCGACGTCCTGCTGGTGGATGACCATAAGATCATGCGGGATGGCATCAAAGCCATTCTGGAGCGCGATCCCGAATTTCGCGTGGTCGGCGAGGCCGAGTCGGGCGCAGACGCTTTGCAGTTCGTGAAACTGCGGCACCCCGCGCTGGTCCTCATGGACATCGGACTGCCGGGGTTGAATGGCGTTGAGACCACGGCTGAAATTTTGCGCTATCACCCGGAATGCAAGGTCGTGATCCTGTCCATGTACGACGACGAGAATTCGGTGGTGGGCGCGGTGCGCTCCGGCGCTCGCGGCTTCATTCTGAAGAAAGTCTCCGACACCGATCTATTGGAAGCGCTGCACGTGGTGGCAAGGGGCGGCGCTTACCTTAGCCCGCAGGTATCCGATCGCCTGCTGAATCGCATCCAAAAAGGCGACCTCGAATCGAAACAGCAATCTTCCGTGCTGGGAGGTCTTTCCCCCCGCGAAGTGCAGGTTTTGCGCATGGTAGCGGAGGGCAGGACCAGCAAGGAAATCGCGAATTTATTGGATCTGCGCGAACAGACGGTTCGCAGTTACCGCAAGACTATGATGAAGAAGCTGGGTATCAACAACGTCGCTGGGCTTACGCAGCTCGCGCTATCGAGCGGACTCACCCAGCTCACTTCCAGCGAAGACATGCCGAGCGCATCGTGAGGAAAGTAGGCTATGGCCGAACTAAGCAGTGACCAGCGCATCGCTCGCCAAACGCCCTGGGGACCCATGCTGGTGGCGGACGCGCACGTGCATTTCTTCTCGCATCATTTTTTTCAACTGTTGGCCGCGCAAAAGCCGGGGCTTACGCTTGAAGCCATGCAGGCGCAACTCGGCTGGGAGTTTCCGCCCGCTGAGCCGGCAAAGCTTGCTGAAACGTGGACCAGGGAGTTAGACCGGCACGGCGTCGACAAGGCCGCGCTGATCGCGAGCCTGCCCGGCGATCATGAATCGGTCATCGCAGCGGTTCGCGCCCATCCCGACCGCTTCTTCTCCTTTGCCGTGGTGAATCCGCGCACCTGGTGTCCCGGAACAATTTCGTCCGCTCACGTCGCTTGTCTGTTTCCGGCTATGCACGGCTATTCGATCCAGGACGCCGCCGTCCAGCCCGTGGTTGAGTGGGCCGCCCAAGGCCATCGGGCTGTTTTTGTCCACTGCGGCGCATTGAGCGTGGGCATTCGCAAAATGCTAGGGCTATCCTCGCCTTTCGATCTGCGCTTCTCAAACCCCATCGATCTGCATGCGGTGGTTGCGCGCCATCCCGACGTGCCCTTCATCGTCCCGCACTTCGGGGCCGGCTACTTCCGCGAGGCCCTGATGCTGGCCGACCTCTGTCCCAATGTCTACTTCGATACCTCCAGCAGCAACCGCTGGATGCGCTACCAGGAATCGCATGTGGATCTGCGGCAGGTATTTCATCAGGCGCTGGACGTGGTGGGGCCAAAGCGGCTCCTGTTCGGCAGCGATTCGTCGTATTATCCACGGGGCTGGCATTATCAGATTTTCGAGGAGCAGGCTACGGCATTGTATGAGCTGAACACCAGCGCGGCCGACGCCCGAGCCATCTTCGGAGAAAATCTTCTGAGAATAATGGCGGCGTAATTCGACGATTTATTGTGACTGGAGTCTTATTCCGCAGCGGACGGCGTGACTCGTTTGTGTACCCCGTCCACCCCGCGCCCCGTACGGCCATCCTGGTGCCTTGGTTTCAAGAGAACGTATTGGCGAACCGTCCCCTGCGTGTTTTTCGCGACGGGTGGAATGAGGACGCCGCGGCGTTCGCGCCTGCGGCGGTAGCCGGTACGTTTGAACAATTGAGCGAACTGGCGCGCAGCGGTGTTCTTTCTTTAACCCACTCGGTCATTGTCTTATGGAGGGCCGGTGAGCCGCGCCTGCGCGAGACCGACCGCGACAGTTTGTGGGCGGCGTTTCGGGTGCCGGTGTTTGAGCAGGTCATCGGAAAATCCGGCAAGCGGCTGGCCGCCGAATGCGAGGCCCACGACGGCCTGCATATTGAATCGCCCGCGTTGCCGATCGAGAACGAATCCGTCGAGGAGGCGCCTTGCCCCTGCGGCCGCAAGACCCCACGGATCGGTGTATCGCAGGGCGTCGCTTCAGAGCGCCGCATCGCGGCTTACGCTCGTTGAGGGCCTAGTCCGCCAGGAATTTCTTGGTTTCGCGCAAGAAAATCTCAAGCTGATCGTGATGCAGCCAGTGGCCTGCCTGATCCACTTTGACGATACGCCGGTTAGACACTTCCTGCGCCAGTGGATCGTTTTCGGGGTCCTTGGCAAAACTCTGGCGTCCCCAAAAGAGCAGCGCCGGACAGGTAATCTGGTGCAGAATCTCAGCTGCTTCCTGGAGGTTTGCGCCATAGGGAGGAAACACGCGGGCGTAATTATCGAACTTCCAGATGATGGACCCGTCCGCGTTCCAGTTGGTACCGTGCAAGGTCAGGTGTTCGGCGACCCGGTCTGATAAAAACGGGTTCGCTTCCTTCATGCGCGCCACCGCGGCGGCAAGGTTGGGATAGCTGCGCTGCGTCCGGTCTTCGAGCGCGCGAACCTTTTCGATCCAACGGCGAATGCGCTCGGGCGCCGAGTAGAGCGCTTCCTGAATCGGCAGTCCGAGGCCTTCAATTGCCACCAGCTTGTGTACCCGCTCGGGATAGACGCCCGCATAGAACAACGTCGTAATTGCGCCTAAGGAATGCCCGATAATGCGCACCGGAAACCGTTTGATGATGTCGGCCAGCACGGAAAGATCCAGCACATGCTCGGCGACGCTATAGAGCGCTCCGGGCGCCCAGGCGCTGTTACCATGGCCGCGCAGATCGAGCGCATAAACATGGTAATCGTCGCGCAGCGCCTTGGCCACCCAATCCCAATTGCGGGCATGGTCCAGGCCGCCGTGGACCAGGATCAGGGCCGGCTTGCCTTCCGTGCCCCAGTCCCAGAATTGGAGCTTCAGCCGGTCGGAATAGAAATAGTGAGAGACGGGTTCCAAGATTCCTCTATGCTACATGTCGCTGTGTCAAATTCGTCGCGGCTTCAAACGCCGGGCGGGGCATTGGAAGGTTGAATCCGGAGGCCGGCCAGCCGGTACGCCTCGATCAGCGCGCCTGCCGCGGGGCCCATTGCCGGAGGATGAACCGGCGCGTCGCTTTCGAGCTGCACCAACATCGCGAATCGCTCACGCAGAATTTCGCTGCGAAAGACGCCGCCGATATAGGAGACGCGCGCCACCTCGCCCCGATGAAAAAGCTGCCGGCGCACCGCCGCCACATAGGTTGCCAGCGCCTGCGCCGCATTGTGGAGAATCTCGCGAGCTGCGGCGTCGGCATTGCGTGCGGCTTCATCCACCAGCACCGCGTACGAAGCAATTCGCGCGCGAGGGAACGCGGGCGTGTAGAAGCGATGGAGCAGGTCGTTCACATCGGATGCGCCGGTCGCTTCGAGCAGCGCTTCACGCAGCGCCGTGGCATGTCCCCAACCTTCTTCCTGGCGCAACGAAGCGCGGACGGCCTGCCGCACCACGTCGAAAGCGCCGCCTTCATCGCCGAACACATATCCCCAGCCGCCGGAGCGCGCGGTGCGGCCCTCTGCGTTGCGGCCGTAGGCGATAGAACCGGTGCCGGCGATCGCGATCACGCCGGGCTCGCCTGCCGTGGCCCCTTGAAGCGCAATCACGGCGTCGTTCGTGACGCCATAGTGATCCGCGGGAATCAGCTCGCGCACCAGGACTTCCTTGTCGTGGGGTCCACCGCTCAAGCCCAGGAAGGCGGCGGCGAAACGCTCTTCTCTTATTCCCGCGGCCTGACGCGCTGCTCCGACGGCTCCGCCAATGGCGTCTCTGAAACGGGCGTGGCTTTCGGCGGTACTCACGTGATTACAGGGGCCGGCGTGCCCCGCACCCAGCACCTTGCCGGACTCGTCGCCGATCAGCGCGGCCGTGCTCGACTGGCCGCCGTCCACACCCAGAAACCAGCGGCTCATGGGATTACCTGGGCTGGATTCATTGCATCCGGATTGACTCGATAAACGCTTGCGCCATAAGCGTGTTCCAGGAGTGTCAACCCCCAGTCGCGCGTGAACTCCGCATAATCGCCCGCGCCATAATCGTCATCTTTTATAAGAAAGTAATCCACGCCACGAAGGTGGGCTTCGTAGGTCGCGGCACGCCTCAGCGAACCGGATGGTGGGACATGCCGCTCCTCGGTGGCTACGGTGAGCGGAATCCAGCGGTTTCCCGCGTCGGTGGTTTCAAGCCGCATTCGTGCGTCCCATTCATCCCCCGACAATTCCACCTGCACTCGGTCCACGTCCTCCTCACGTCCCAGGTCCACCGCTATCCACATCCCGGGACGGAGTGTTTCCCAGCTTCTCCAGCGAGTCGCTTCCGAATTATCAAACGCCCTCTGGACTCCCCACGGATCGGGGAACGCCTGCAAGCGCCAGGCGGGCCGCCGCGGCAATTCGGCGCCACCGTGGAACAGCCTTATCTCATGCACGTTCCATTGCTCCTCGGGAAATGTGGCTACACCCGTCTGCACTACGCGCAGCCGGCGATATTTGGCGTCCGGCAAGATGAAGCTAAGCAGTTTGACGGGTTGCCAAGGCTTACTCCAGCCCATCGTGAGCGCGTCGCCGATGTCGTTATTGAGGCCTCCCCAGTAGGTGATCAAGACTTCGCGAGTGGTATAAGCGTCGGGTAGCCCGCTCAAAGTAAATACCAATTTTCCGGGCGGAACGTTCTTTTCCACCATTCGCGCCCATTGGTATTCGGTGTGGGCCCCCAGGAATTGTTCTTCCGGAAGAATTCGCAGAGCGGCCTTATATGGAATTTCATGCAGAGACCATGCGTTGGTGTAACGCATCAGTACAGTTGGCCAGGAAGAGACTGCATGGAAGACTACCAGCAGGGCCAGCAGGGGCGCCACTCCCTCCAGTGCAAGCGCCATTGCCAGCGATAGGAACGGCAGGCTTGGAATCAAGAAGCGCGTCCCTATGTTGCCAACGTAGGTGATGAATACCAGAGCGCCGGGGATCAGCAATATGCGTCCTGCGCGACTCCGCAACGCCAGCAGGGCGAGCGGCGCCGCTAGAAAAACCGGGCCTAGCAATCCCTGCGTGGTCTCTCCGTGTATCGTGACTTCGAGCGGCAGGGTCCACAGATTTTTCAGGCCATACGTTCGCATCCGGGCGGTCCATAATTTTTCGACCAGCACATAGAGATAAGGGTTTGGAAACCACTGGTTCGCGAACGGAGCTACCGGATTGTGCAGATAGATCCAGTCTTTGACGGCCCACGGAGCGGCCATGATCAGGGAGCATCCGACCAGCAATCCAACGGGCTGCCACTTCCGTGTGCGCCAGGCGACAAGTCCGACGGCGTATACGATCATCACGAAGGCAGTGTATTTCGCCGCGTAACAGTATCCGGCAAGCAAGCCGGCCGCTATCAGAATCCGGTTATTTCGATTCTCATCCCACAACTGTATCCAGTAGAAAACGGCGAACACAATCGCGGCTGCTGCAACGTCGGTGTAGGCGGAGGTTCCATCGATTCCGACGATGGGGCTCAGATATACCAATAGCGCGGCCGCCGCACCAGCTAGCGGCTTGCCGATCCGCTTGCCATACGCCAGCACGGCCAGCGCCAGGGACAGGAGAAACGCGAAATGTACCAGAGCGGCGGCCGAGTGCCGGCCAATGGCGAAGGCGGGAACGTACAACATTTCCACGCCCTCACTAAAACTGAACAGCATATTCGTCGTGACCCGCTCGAACCCGCGGGCCCGCAGGTACCGGGCAACCAGTCCAAGGTGGTAACTGGAACCATCCGGGCTGATCTCGGGCGCCCAGGCATTGAACAGGTAGAGCACTGTAAACGCTGCCGCGATAATACCGAACAAGTAGCGAATGGCCCGGTACAGCAGGTCTTCGCGGGAGGACTGTTGGCGTACGGGCAATCGCCAGTCGCCGGTTGCGCAGGCTGCCCCCACGCATGCCGTCAGCATCCCGATCAGCACTGGTTTGTATGCGAACCCTAAAGCCATGACCGCGAAGATCGCAAGATGCAACACGGCGGCGCCCACTACGAAGGCCAGGGGAAACTTCTCGTCGCGTCGCAGGCGCGCTCCCAACCGGGCTACAATCACTGCTCCCAACGCGTAACATGCCGCCACGGTGAAAGCAGCGCCCGCCAGAGCGGCGAGGGCTTTCATTTCGGCTCCGGGTTCTTACTTTCCAGGCCTAGCTTCACCAGAATGAACCCCAGCGGCTTTCCGCCCGGCTGGGGAGGCGTCCATAATTTATCGATCTCGGCGGCGAGCGTCACATTCTCGTCGGGCTGCAGCCACTCCGCCGGAACCGGCTTTCGAAAGCGCTGGGGGCCGGGCGCGGCATAGCGCACGCGATCCAGAAGATGATCGTTGACGAAGAACGAAAGCGTCACCGGCCCGGTCTGTTCGAAGGTTGTTCCCGCGATGGCGAAATCGATCGAATACGCCGGCTCATCCTTTGAACCGGAACGCAGGCTAATGGTAGGGCGCTTGCCCGTCCAACGCCAGGTATTCGCTTCCAACTCCGCCGAAATATCCTGCACGAAGTGGCTTTCGGCATCGGCGTCGGCCATGTCAAGCAGGCGCGCCACGGGCGAAGCTTCGAAAAACGGACGCTGCATGGGGGGAGCATAGGGTTCCGGAAGGTTGCTACAGCCGCACAGAACACCGCACATCGCGCCAACGAAACCCAAACGGAGAGTCACTTCCCAGTTACTATAGCGAACTCGGGTGAGGGTTCTGGCCGCTCGTTCGTGTCTAGGCCGCTGGTTAAGTTTGACTCGGGCGGCATGCTAAGTTTGTAAAGAGAATGCCATGAAATATTTCCTGATCTTCGCGCTTGCCTGCACGCCGCTGGTTGCCCAGACTCCACCTACCAACGCAGTTCCCGACGACGCCGTAGTCGCGAATGTAGCCGGAAAGGACCTCACCGCGGGTGAGATTCGCCGGGAGATGGCGTACATGCCAGCCGAGTTCATTCAACTCTTTCAGCAAAATCCCAAGTACGCGGTGCAGCAATTGTTCATGCTTCACTATCTGGCGGATGAAGCGGAGAAGGCCAAACTCGACGAGCAAAGCCCGCTTAAGGAACAACTGGCTTTCCTGCGCGCGAACAGCATGGCTTCCGCCATGGTCAGCCATGAGCACAACTTCCATCCGGTGTCGAATCAGGAGATGAAAGAGTTTTACGATAAGAACCTGGCGCGCTATCAGCAGGCCAAGATCAAGGTGGTCTATATCGGCTTCAAGCCGGCGGCGGCCTTGACTGGAACGGTTCCCTCCGGTAAGTCGCTGGAAGAGGTGGCGCAGGCGATTTCCCAAGGCGGATCGAGCACAACCCAGCGCTCGGAAGCGGACGCCCGCAAGCTGGCAGAGGATCTGGTGAAGCAAATTCGGGGCGGAGCGGATTTCGCAAAACTGGTGGCTCAGTATTCCGAAGACCCCACGTCCAAGGCTGCAGGTGGCGACTTCGGCATTGTGAATAACAACAGTTCCTATTCGGCGGATGTCAAAAAAGCGGTGCTGGCACTGAAGGCCGGCGAGGTCACGGAGCCCTTACGCCAATCCAACGCGTTCTACATCATTCGTGTGGAAGAGAAAACGGTACAGCCCATGGGTGACGTAACGGTGTCGATCAGCGAGGAAATACGCGGGGCTCACCTGAACCAATGGATGGCCGAAATGAACAAGCGTTTTGAGCCGACGGTGAAAAGCATGGAGTTTTTCACGCAGCCGAAGCTGGCGCTTCCGGGAGCACCGGCGCCGGGGACAGCTTCTCCCGGCACCGCCGCACGACCCGCATCTGGCGCAGCGATTCCGGGCAATGGCGCTGCGCAGCCCGCGCCTCCGGCAAAATAAATTGTGCTTCCCGAGTTGGCGGGCAGCCCCATTCGCGTAGAGATCCGGAAGTCGCTGGGATCGCACTTGGCTGGCGCCTCGATTCCACGCCGTCTCATTCTGCTAGACCGGGCGGTATTGGCGCGGCCCGGCGAATTCGAACGGATTTTGATCCACGAATTGTTTCATTTCGCCTGGGTGCGCCTTTCAAACCAGAGGCGCGCCGATTGGGAGCAACTGCTGGCGAGCGAGATGCGGGAACACCTCAAAGGTGAACTGGGCTGGAGCGCCGAGTGGCGCAAGGAGACCCTCACGCTAGACGACCCTCGTCTCCGCACGCCCAAATGGCGCCGCTACGCATGCGAGAGCTTCTGCGACACCGCCGCATGGATGTTTGCCGGTCTGCCTGCGCACGATGAGTTCACGCTCGCCGCTGCCGCCCGCCGTCCGCGCCGCCACTGGTTCCGCCAGCAGTTTTCGGCCGCCCGGCCGGTGGCGGTTTAAGCACGGGCGACGGACGAGCGTGATACTTTAGGAGTGTGATGAGCCGAATCCATGTAGCAGCGGCATCGGCCGCTCTCGCTCTCCTTCTCGCCGGTTGTTCCAGGCCGTCGGGCTTGCCCACCGAACTCAAGTCGCAAGACCAGCGTAAGCCGGCCCCCAATTTCTCCTTGAAGGACGCCGACGGCAACGCCGTGAATCTCACCGACTATCGCGGTAAGGTTGTGCTGGTTAACTTCTGGGCCACCTGGTGCGGCCCCTGCGAGGCCGAGATCCCATGGTTTATCGAATTCGAGAAGAAATATAAAGATCAGGGATTCGCCGTTTTGGGTGTCTCTATGGATGATGACGGATGGAAGTCGGTGCGGCCTTATATCGCATCGCACAAGATCAACTACCGCATTATGATCGGCTCGGAACTCGTCTCCGAGCAGTTTGGCCAGATCGATTCGCTGCCGACTTCGTTTGTGCTGGACCGCGCAGGGCGGATCGCCTCCAACCACGTTGGACTCGTGGACAAAGTGGACTACCAGAATGAGATTGTCAAACTTCTTGAGGACCCCAAGAGTACTAGTGTCGGTGACGCTGGCAACGCTGGCACTGGCCTGCGCGCCGGCCTTACGGGCACAGGCGTTCGCGCAGGGCAACGTCCTTAACTTCACGCCTCCGCGTAAAGTGATGGCGAAGCCGGGTACGGCGGTCGAATCGACGCTGCCGCTGGATCTGCGCCCCGGCTATCACGTCAATAGCAATTCGCCTTCGGACGAATACCTGATTCCGCTCCGCCTCAGTTGGGATCCCGGACCGCTGGAGGCGACGGGCTTTGCGTTTCCGCAGCCGCGGCTGGAGAAGTACAGCTTTTCGGAAAAACCGCTCTCGGTATTCACCGGTGACTTCCAGGTTGTGACGCATTTCAAGGTGCCCGCCAAGGCCGCGCCGGGACCAACGACTCTCACTGGAAAACTTCGCTACCAGGCATGTAACGACAGGATGTGTCTGCCGCCCAAGACCCTGGATGTCTCGCTGCAAGTTGAAATCGTGAAATAGCCAGGGATTTAGCGGAGCGAGCACTCGATGCGGTTGACCTCAATGGTCAGAACGTCCAGCAGATATTGGTCTAATGGTCTCGCCGAACGGCCCGGAACGCGCTCACCGGCAAACTTCGCCATCAGGCCTGTGCCGACAGGGTGTGCCTGCCCCTCTAAACCAGGAGCTAGCCACACCTTGATTCGAGTAAACTGAACTGAATCCTCCGTTGGAATTCTGGGACCGACGAGGAAATCACGATGCTGCAGCTTGGAGGACGAGATGATGCGGAAAATTCTTCCCATAGTGTTGCTCGGATTGGGTGCGAGCGCGCTAGTTTGTCAGACACAGGCGCCTCGATTTCCCCGCAACCCCGCTGAATTCGATGAGTTCTTCCAGCGAGTGTCCAACTGGGGTCGATGGGGAGAAGATGACCAGCTCGGATCTGCAAACCTTTTGACCGCCGCGAAACGCAAGCAGGCCATCAGACTGGCGAAGAATGGCGCCTTGGTGTCGCTCGCCCACAATCCACTAACCGAAGAGGCCGAGGACAATCCGAGCCCGTTTGAGCACAGCATGAATCCCACTGTTTCACGGCCCCTACAGGTTTCGCTTGTGGACACCTACAAGGTTTCGTATCACGGGTACGCGCACAGCCACATCGATGCCCTCTGCCACATCTTGTACAAGGATCACACTTACAATGGGTACGTTCGTGCGGACGTGGAAACGGCGAAAGGCTGCGCCAAGCTAGGCATCGAGAACCTCAAAAACGGTATTGTCACACGTGGCATCCTCATTGACATTCCGCGGTTAAAGAATCTACCCTATCTTGAGCCGGGCACGGCTGTGTATGTTGAGGACCTTGAAGCGTGGGAACGAAAAGTGGGTCTCAAGATTGAGGCAGGAGATGCGATCTTCCTTCGGACGGGCCGCTGGGCGCGGCGTCAAAAGCTCGGCCCGTGGAACGTTGCTCAGAACTCAGCCGGAATCCACGCGTCCGTGGCGTCGTGGATTAAAGCCCGTGGCGTCGCCTTCCTCGGAAGCGACGATGCACTCGATGTGTTGCCGTCTGGTGTCGAGGGAGTGACGCTCCCTGTGCACATCCTGATGATCACTGCGCTCGGCATCAACCTGCTGGATAACCAGGATCTGGAAGTCCTCGCCGACACCGCTGTAAGATTGAAGCGTTGGGAATTCATGCTGACGGTCGCGCCCGTTCCGGTGACCGGCGGTACGGGATTCCCCGTCAACGCACTGGCAAACGTTCTGAGAAGAAAATTCGTCAAAACATCTGCGACGAACTCCGCAAATGATCCGCTGAACTCTCGCCACCTGCTCGTCTCGAACTCATTTGGCGTGAATTTCTTGGATTAGTCCGGCATCGGCAATCAGGAACTATCTGTAACGCGGTCGCCCGCGAGATACAAGACCTGCCTTCGCGATAAAGTAGGACTAAGCCAGATGGATCGTAGACCAGAGCCCATCAACGATCACGAGCGTACGATTGCAGAGGCACTCGATAGCAAGCTGTTTGCACCGGGCAGCTCTTATGAATCCATCGTGCCGGAAATCGTGGAGTCCATGCCTTTTGCTTTGTCGATTGCAGACATTCAATTCTTATTCAATTACGCGCATTGGCGACTCACGCAGCCGGCAAAGAAGCAACCCGCACTCAGCATCTTGCCGATAGACCGGAAGCGAAGCGGCTAGGCAGATCGTTCATATTACAGCCGCTGAACGAGCCGCCAGTCTGCGCGTTATCATTATCGGAAGCGACAATTCTTCGCGTTGTGGCCAGCAATCCCATTGTCGCCGGCAAGTGATAGTTAGCTAGTTGAGATCCCCCGCGAACTGGCGCTTCAGAGTCTCTATTCTCTTCTGCTGACCTGGAGTGAGGTTGGGCCTTTCGCGCTCGACGATCTGCATGGCTTCGGTCACTCTTCGTTCGCCGGCTACTTGGAACCAGGCCAAGGCTTGTTCGTATTCATAGTCGCGACGGTTAGGGGCGTCGAACATCAGTCGGGCCAGTCGGAATTGACAGGCCATGTTGCCCGACGCGGCGCAAAGGCGGAAATAGTTTTTCGCTCGCTCCGCACTTTGTTCGACAACTTCACCCCGCTGGTAATGGTCGCCCAAGAAGTACTGGGCGCTCTGGCTGCCCAAGGTGGCTGCCAATCTTAATTTTTCCCAAGTCTTTGTTTGCTGGGATGAATCGTTAATCGTTTGCAACGCGATCTCATAGATTGCCGGCCCATAGTTCTTTTCAGCCGCTCTTTGGATCTTGGCTAAGCCCCCGCTCGCGTCCTTCGGCTGATTGTTGACGCCATCTACTTCCCATGTCCCGACAACATAAAGTGCCGGTGGATAGTTTTCCTTTGCGAGTGCAAGCATGGTTTTCACGCTATCTTCGACGGTATGGGCGCCCTGGTGCTGAATGCTCTTTAGAGCAACATTAAACCTAGTTCTCCGTTTCTCGTAGCCTTGATCAAATTCCGCACCTGCCCATCGGAAGTTGACCTCCACAGTGGCTAACACTGGAACCGGCATACCGTCTTTTTGGGCAGGAATGAACTCCCATTTCAAGACGGCTTGCTCCGCCTTTTCGTCCAGACCAAACCCCAGCGGGCTAATCACTTCGATATTAGAAGCTCGTCCTTTCTCGGTCACAACAATCTGCAGAAGTACAGTTCCCTGTATATGATCTGCCCGCGCCAAGGGACTGAACTCAGGCTCCACTTTCTTTTTCAATCGCGGCGACGTGATTCCGGGGCCGAGCCGAAAGGGAGCGGTCTGCGCAAACCCTGCTGTTGCATAAGCCACAAGTAGGAGCAAGCTTGCTGCGCACATCCCGAGCATATTAGATGATACTCGCAAATGCCTCGATGGAGGATTCTCCACACTAAGTCTGGCAAGTTCCTTCATCCCGATTGCAAGCTTGAGAATCCGCTCGCCAACCCCGGTTTTAACTGAGTTCGCCGTATTGTTGGCATCTGGTCTATGGCTTGACCAACGCCCGATATGGGACATGTCTGAAAGCGCGTCGATAATCAAGCTCTTTTTTCGTCGCATCGTTGCTCAACACTGCCGATACAGATACACTACAAGCGGCCGGAGCGGAGGGTAAGCCTCTGCTGGGAAGCAAGCTGAGCGCCGACTCCGGGGCCAA
>JBDTTL010000006.1:0-32099 GCA_039930665.1 Acidobacteriota bacterium | reverse complement strand
GGATCGGAAAAACTGAGCCTGGAGGAGATGCAGGCGTTTTTGGAGGGTGCGGCGCCGGTGGTGTTTGCCGGGCACGGGCGCGCCGCGCGGTATGCGTGTGTGGAGCGGACCTTGCGCCAGCACGACTACGGCCGGCACGGGCGCGTCGGCAAAGGGCTGCTGCGGAAGTATGTGGCCAAGATGACCGGGGTGAGCCGGGCGCAGGTGGCGCGGCTCATCGGCGGCTATCTGGCCAAGGGCGAAGTGCAGCCGCGCGTCTACCAGCGGCGGAAGTTCGCCTCGCGCTATACCTCCGCCGACATCGATTTGCTGGCGTATGTCGACCGCGCGCATGGCACGCTGAGCGGCCCGGCCACGCGGCGCATTCTCGAGCGCGAGTACCACGAGCTCGGCCAAGCCGTGTTCGCGCGGCTGGCGCAAGTATCGGCGGCACAGATCTACCGGTTCCGCAAAACAGCGGCCTACCGCAAGGGCAACACGCGGTATCAGCCGACGCGCCCCACGCCGGCTTTGATCGGCCAGCGGCGCAAGCCACAGCCGGAAGGCCGCCCCGGATATCTGCGCGTGGATACCGTGCATCAAGGCGATCACGACGGCGGCAAGGGCCTCTATCACGTCAACGCCGTCGACGAAGTGACGCAGTGGCAGGTGGTCGGCGCCACGGCGCATATCTTGGAATTATGGCTGATTCCATTGCTCGAAAGCATACTCGCCCAGTTTCCGTTCCGCCGGCGCGGCTTTCACTCCGACAACGGCAGCGAGTTCATCAACCATACCGTCGAGAAGCTCCTGAACAAGCTGTTGATCGAGCAAACCAAGTCGCGCCCGCGCCACAGCAACGACAACGGACTGGTGAAATCGAAAAACGGAGCGGTGATCCGCAAGCACATCGGCTTCGGCCCGATCGCCAGCGACCAAGCCGCGCTGGTCGATCAGTTCCACCGCGAGTTTCTCAACCCATACGTGAACTTTCACCGGCCGTGCGGCGTGCCCGAGGAGATCGTCGCGGCCAATGGCAAAAGCAAGCGCGTGTATCCGCGTTATCGCACGCCCTACGAAATCCTGCGCCAGCTGCCCGAGGCGGAAACCTTCCTGCGCCCCGGCCTCGATTGGGCCGAACTCGACCGCCTGGCCATGCCGCAATCCGACACCGAAGCCGCCCGCGACATGCAGCAGGCCATGCGCGACCTGTTCGCCACAATCCGAAAGCGGAGCGCCTGAGCCGGCCGGCTAAAAACAACCCCGGCACCTCCGGAGCGCCGTGGAAAGCGAGAAAAACCAAACCCAGGTTTCCCTCGCTTCCCCCCGCCCTTGGAAATCGCTCCGCCATTCCCACATTCCCACTGCGCCCAGCCCTGTTCAATTCCTAAATACAACCCCGAAAGGAGTCCCACTACCGTTTCTTCCATTCTTCATCGCTCAGGCTCATTCTTCGATGAGAAAATGCTGACCCCGCCGACTGCCACCGGGCGCTCTGCGACCGCTGCGCCATGACTCGCGTCAACTTTAGGGCATGCTAAAATCCAGGCAGTTTGCGCGGGAGCGAATGACGTTCACACAACAATTTCTCGATGAAGCAGGCGAAATCGTCAAGAGAATCGACACGCAGGCGGTAGATCGCCTGGTGGCGCTGCTGGCGCGGACACGCGCTGCTGGCGGAAGGCTGTTCATTCTTGGCGTAGGCGGAAGCGCCGGCAACGCTTCGCACGCGGTCAACGACTTTCGCAAAATCACGGGCATTGAGGCGTATGCGCCCACCGATAATGTGTCGGAGTTGACGGCGCGCACCAACGACGAAGGCTGGGCGACGGTGTTCGAGCGCTGGCTCCGCGTCAGCCGGCTGCGCTCCGACGACATGCTGCTGATTTTGTCGGTGGGCGGAGGCAACCTCGAAAAGAACGTGAGCCCCAACCTGGTGGAGGCGCTCAAATATGCTTGCTCGGTGGGCGCGAAAATCGGCGGCATCGTCGGGCGCGACGGCGGTTACACAGCGCAGGTGGCGGACGCATGCGTGCTGGTCCCGGTGGTGAACTCGGCGCACATTACGCCGCATTCGGAGGCGTTTCAGGCAGTGGTGTGGCATCTGCTGGTGTCGCATCCCGACCTGAAGCAGGAGCAGACTAAGTGGGAATCGGTGGTCTGAAAGGAAGTATAGGTAATCGTGCGGTTTTCCTGGATCGCGACGGCGTGATCAACCAGGCAATCGTTCGCGAGGGTAAACCTTATCCGCCGTCGGGACCCGACGAGTTGAAGTTGGTGGCGGGAGTTGCCGAATCCCTGCGCGATTTGAAGCAGGCCGGGTTTCTATCGATCGTGGTCACCAATCAGCCCGATATTGCGCGTGGCACGCAGGATCCCGCTGCGGTGGAAGCGATCCATCGGGCGCTGCGTGAAGCTCTTCCGTTGGACGATTTCTTCGTCTGCCCGCACGATGATTCCGACGAATGCGACTGCCGCAAGCCGCTGCCGGGCCTGCTGCTGCGCGCTGCGGAAAAGCACGACATCGACATGCCGCGCAGCTTCATGATTGGGGACCGCTGGCGCGACATCGAAGCCGGGGCCAGCGCCAAGTGTACGACTGTCTGGATCGACTATGGCTATCGCGAAAAGCGTCCTGCGATAAAACCTTCGGCCACCGTGGATTCGATCCGCGCCGCAGCCGATTGGATTTTGCGACAACCGTGATCTCTCACCAGTTACGCGTATGGTAATGCTCGGAGTGCGCGTTGCGGACGTTGGTAATCACGCGACTGCCTTCGAATTCAGGCGCGTAGTGCAGGCGCTCCATCCCCTGGCTCTGCATGAAGTCCATCAGGCGCCGGCCATTCTTGGGGCAGTACAACATTAGAAACCCGCCGCCACCCGCGCCCGCGATTTTCCCACCCAACACTCCGTATTCGGCGCGCAGGTGATCGTAAAGCCGCTCCACCTCGGGAATCGTGATTTTATCGGAGAGCTGCCGTTTCGCCAGCCAGTGAGTGTGCATCAGTTCGCCGAATCGATCGAAGTTGCCGGCCTTCATCGCCTCGGCAATTTCCAAACCGATATCTCGAATGCGCAGCAGATTGCTCTCGACAGCTCCGCCGATTTCCTCGCGGACCTTGCGGCTCTGCGTCTCCAGGATGTCGGTGGCGTTTCTCTGCGTCTTGGTGTAGTAGAGGTGCGTGTTTGCGACGAAATCCGATATCGAATAGGCTGGCAGCGACAGCGGCGTCACCTTTACAACGCCGGATTTTTCGATCTCCAGTTGCGTGAGACCGCCGAACGCGGCCATGTACTGATCCTGTTTGCCGATCGGCTGCTTCAGCACATCGAGTTCGATGTGGCAGGCCTCTTCGGCCAAAGTCTGCAACGGCACTGGGCGCAGCAGATATGCTCGGATGGCGCTCAGTAGGCCGACCAGATAGCAGCTCGAGGAACCTAGCCCTGTGCCGGCCGGCAGATCCGCCACAGAAGCGATCTCAATGGCGTCGTTGATGCCGTGCGCGCGCAGCGCTTCGCGCGCCAGTTCGTGCTGCAGTTGATCGACGTGCGCCACGGTTTCGCTCTTGGTGTAGTGTAGGCGGATAAGGCGGTCGGCATTGGGCACGTTCAAAATGACGTACATGTACTTGTCGATGGCCATGGCGAGGACAAAGCCGCCGTGCTTTTCGTAGAAGCTCGGCAGATCGGTGCCGCCGCCACCCAGCGTGACGCGGAACGGAGTGCGGGAAACTATCATAAAGAAGGGGAGAAGCGCCGGGAGCAGCGACGCTCATTCGGCTCAGTATACATCGAGTTGGCGGCGTTCCGACGGCTCGAAGCCGGGCTCCCCGAAAATACCCATGAAACAGGTGGCGGATTTGAAAGTGAAGCTGTTCGCGGACGGCGCCGAGCGCGCCGGAATCCTGCGGATGTACCAGAACCCGCTGATTCGCGGCTTCACTACCAATCCAACGCTGATGCGCCAGGCCGGCGTCACGGATTACGAGGCGTTCGCCAAGGACATTGTGAGCGTCGTTCCGGATCGTCCGATTTCGCTGGAAGTGTTTGCCGACGAATTTGCCGAGATGGAGCGGCAGGCGCTCAAGATCTCCCGCTGGGGCGAGAACGTTTACACCAAGATTCCGGTCACCAACACGCGGCGAGAGAGTTCGCTCGACTTGGTCTGCCGATTGGCGCGACAAGGTGTGAAACTGAACGTGACCGCGCTGATGACGCTGCATCAGGTGAAGGAAGTTGGTGCGGCGCTCGCTGGCGGCCCGCCGGCCTATGTGTCCATGTTCGCCGGCCGGATCGCCGACACCGGACGCGACCCGGTGCCGATGATGGCGGAGGCCGTGGAAATCCTGCGGCCGCACCTGAATATCGAACTGATCTGGGCCAGCCCGCGTGAAGTGCTGAATATCTTTCAGGCCGATTCCATCGGTTGCCACATTATCACCGCTACCCACGACCTGCTGCACAAATTGGCGCTTTTAGGGAAGGATCTGGACGATTACTCGCTCGATACCGTGAAAATGTTTCACCGCGATGCCGCGCAGGCGGGCTTCGAGTTGTAAATCGCGTAAATCGTCGCTCGCGTGGGATACTGATGGCGAGACAATGAAAAATCCAGCGAGAGTGGCAGTGTTCGGTTTGGGGTATGTAGGATGCGTTTCCGCGGCGTGCCTGGCGGAACTGGGACATCAGGTGACTGGAATCGATTCCGATGCCCACAAGGTGAGCAGCGTGCGCGAGGGTCGTGCGCCGTTCTATGAACCGGGCCTGGAAGCGCTGGTCAAATCCAATGTGGATGCCGGGCGACTGACCACCTGCCAGACCGCGGCCGAAGGGCTCGCGCACGCCGACATCGCTTTGTTGTGCGTGGGGACGCCCTCGGAACGCAACGGCAATCTGGGTCTCGACCAACTACGCAGGGTCACCGCCGAAATCGCCGCGGAATTGAGCCGCCAGCCGAGGCGCTTCGTCATTGCGGTGCGTAGTACGGTGTTTCCCGGCACCTGCGAAGAGGTGGTCCTGCCGGCGGTGCAACATTTGGCCGGCGTCACCGTGGTGTCGAATCCTGAATTTCTCCGCGAGGGCACGGCGGTGCGCGACTTCGTTGAGCCTCCGCTGATCGTAGTGGGAGGGAGCGACGCAGCCGCCGTCCAAAAAGTGGCGGACTTGTACGCGGATTTGAACGTGCCGCCGTGTCTGGTGACGCTGCGCACTGCCGAGATGATCAAGTACGCCTGCAACGCGTTTCACGCGCTCAAAATTTCCTTCGCCAATGAGATCGGCGCGTTGTCCGACCGCTTGCAGGTGCCCGCGCAGGAAGTGATGCAGACGCTGTGCCAGGACGATAAGCTGAACCTCTCGCCGGCGTACCTGCGGCCGGGGTTTGCCTTTGGCGGCTCGTGCCTGCCTAAAGATTTGCGCGCCCTGAACTACCGCGCCGCGCGGCTGGATCTGGCGCTGCCGCTGCTGGCGTCGGTCCTGCCCAGCAACCAGCAGCAACTGGCCCGGGCCATTGAACGGGTGGGCGACTTAACCGGCCGCATCGGCATCGTGGGGCTGGCCTTCAAGGAAAACACCGACGATCTGCGCGAGAGCCCGGTGGTGTCGCTGATCGAAGCGCTGATTGGCAAGGGCCGCGATCTGTGCGTGTGGGATCCGCACATCCAGTTGGACGCCATCTACGGCAGCAATCGCAACTACATTCTCAATTCGATTCCGCACATTGGCCGTCTGCTGGCTGCGAACTTGCCGTCGTTATTGAGTTTGAAGCCGGATCATTTGGTACTCACGCAGAAGCCGTCTGCCGAGATTCGGCGCTCTTTGGAGCAATGCGGCCTGCCGGTTGTCGATCTATCGGGCTGGTTCGAAACACCGCAAAGCGCATCGGCGCCGGCAGTTTAAACCCAGCCACGCGCTCTGTAATAGGCGATCTTGACGGACTCCACTACCAGTTCGACAAATATCGGCCAGCGATCGCTCCACTGGTTCATGCG
This sequence comes from Acidobacteriota bacterium, assembly GCA_039930665.1. Taxonomy (GTDB): domain Bacteria; phylum Acidobacteriota; class Terriglobia; order Bryobacterales; family Bryobacteraceae; genus Palsa-187. Next base: position 26,127 of record JBDTTL010000006.1, on the reverse strand, counting down.
CTTCAGTGCATCCGAGAAGGGGCTGGGCAGAACCGTCAGTCCGGCTTTTTGGAACGCATGATGCGCGCGCCACATGTGATAGTCGCTGGTGAGCAGCACATAGGGCCCGGGAAATTGGCGCGCCAGGAGGGTGGTGAAGAGCGCGTTTTCGCGGGTGCTGCGCGAGCGGCCCTCTATCACGATGGCAGACGCCGGGATTCCCTGGGCCGTAATAAAATCGCGCATGGGTGCCGTGGCGTCCAAGTTTCCACTCAGAATCAAATGCTCAAATTCGCCTTGCCTCCATGCGAGAACGGCGGCGACGCTCCGCCAGTAGGAACCTGCGCCGAGCAACTGGCCATCAAGGCTGTCGGCTCCCAGCACAATCAAAGTGGCTCCGCGAGGAGGGTTCCAAGCGCCGGAGAGCCAGTTCACGTACCAACGCGGCGGCAGCAGCGTCACCAAGAGCAGCAGGGCTCCCAATAACGCGACGAGCCGCAGGCACACGCGGGCGCCCTGGCGAAGCATACGGCCTAATTCATCCCGGGTTGTGAACACGCATTCATGCCCGCCCGTAGAAAGCGTGAATCAGATTGGCGACCGTGGCGATCTCTTCCTCGGTCAGTTCGGCGAATATGGGTAACGCCAGCACTTCCTTCGACAGTTGTTCACTCACCGGGAAATCGCCGGCCTTGTACCCGTAGGCGGACAGCGCGGGCTGCAGGTGTAGCGCGAGAGGATAGTAAATTTCGCTGCCCACGCCCGCTTCGGCCAGAAACATTCGCAGCTCATCGCGGCGCGCACAGCGGATGACGAACTGATTGTAGACGTGGCTGGTCTGATACGGCTGCTGAACGGGCACGGTCATAATTCCCGCGAGCGCTTCCCGGTACAAGTCCGCATTGCGTTGGCGGGAGCGATTCCAGCCGTCGAGATGATCCAGCTTGACGTCGAGAACCGCGGCTTGCAATGCGTCCAGCCGCGAATTCATCCCGGCCCATTCGTGAATGTATTTTTCGAACGACCCGTGAACGCGCAGCGCCCTGAGCTTGCGCGCCAGGCCTTCGTCGTTGGTGGTGAGCATGCCGCCGTCGCCGAAACCGCCCAGATTTTTCGTCGGGAAGAAGCTGAAGCATCCCATGCTGCCGATGCTGCCGGCGCGCTGGCCTTGCCACTCGGCTCCGACGGCTTGCGCAGCGTCTTCGATCACAGGAATGCCGCGCGCCGCGGCGCGTTCCATGATGGGGCCCATATCGGCGCAGCCACCGTATAGATGGACCGGCAAAATTGCTCTGATGGACGGATGCGTCGCCAGGGTGTGGTCCAACTGCGCCACATCCAGATTGAAGGAATCCGGCTCGACGTCGACAAACACCGGCCGCGCTCCGGCGCTCATGATGGCGCCCGCCGTCGCAAAGAACGTGAAAGGAACCGTGAGCACTTCGTCCCCGGGGCCAATATCGGCGGCCATCAGCGCCAACTCCAGCGCATCGGTGCCGGAGGCGCAACCAATCGCCGAAACCGCACCGCAATACTCCGCGAAGCGCTGCTCGAAGCGTTCCACTTCAGGGCCCAGGATGAAGCGCTGCGCGTCCATAACCCGCGCCAGCGCCGCCTGGATCGGTTCGCGCAAGGGCTGATATTGGCGCGTCAGATCGAGCAAGGGGATGGCCCGCACGCCGGCTTTGGTTGCCATCTCTTCAGTCTAATCCGTGTAATGGCCCTGCAACCAATTCCAGCGGATGCGCAGCAGGTCCAGAAAGGAGGCGATCCCGTGCAGCAGGCTGACCTTGGTTCCCTCCACATTATTCCAGCGCACCGGGACTTCGATGGTTGGAATGCCCAACGTGCGCGCGATAAACAAGTCTTCCACGTCGAAGCTGAAGCCATCCAGGCGCTGCCGCTGAAAAACGCGCCGGGCGGCATCGCGGCTGAAGAGTTTGAAGCCGCACTGAGTGTCGGCAAAAGGCAAGCCGGTGATCAGGCGCATGATCCGGTTGAAGACGATCCCGGACATTTCGCGCCACTGGCTTTGGTGCACACCGATGAGCGAGCGATCAAGCGCGCGGGAGCCGATGGCGATGGCGGCGCCCTGCTGCTCAGCGGCCGCGAGCAGCTTGGCAAATTCTTCGATAGGAGCGGAAAGGTCGGCGTCGGAAGAGAGAATCCAATCCCCTGTGGCTTCGAGCATTCCATGACGGATGGCGTAACCCTTGCCGCGGTTGCCAGGATTGCGGATCAGACGCAGGCGCTGGTCATCGGCGGCGCGGCTTTCGACCAGCGCCGCAGTGCCGTCCGTCGAACCGTCATCCACGATCAGCAACTCAGCATGCTGATAGGAATCGGCATCCAGCCACGCAAAAATTACATCCAGGGTAGTGGGAAGGCGGCGTTCTTCGTTGTACGCGGGAATGACGATCGAGAGCGTCAACGGTCTATTATAGCCGCGTGCCATCGGCTGGCGCTCACGTTATAGTGGCAGCATAGTGAAGAAGTTGGAATCCCTGCGCGGAGTGTCCGCCCGCTAAAAGCAGGCTTCAAAATGGACCGGCTCCCTTTTCGCGCCACTCCGCTGGCTTCACGGTACGAGACGTTCGACACGCTACCGGTGGCGATTTTGCTGGACAACGTGCGCAGCATGTATAACGTGGGGGCATTTTTTCGCACGGCCGACGCCGCGGCTGCCGAGAAGCTCTTGCTGACGGGAATCACGGCGGCTCCGCCGAAATCGGGAATCCGCAAAACTGCGCTGGGCGCGGAAGAGACTGTGCGCTGGGAGCACGCTCGCGATCCGCTGCCGCTCCTCGATGAACTGCGCGAGCGGGGCTATGAGATCGCCGCGATTGAAACCACTCCGCATGCCGTGGACTTGTTCGATTGGGCGCCGGCCTTCCCCGTGTGCATTGTTTTCGGGCACGAGGTGGACGGCATCCGTGCGGAGGTTTCGGCGCGCTGCGATACTCATGTCCGGATTCCGATGCTGGGCAGCAAGCACTCGCTGAACGTCGCCACCGCCGGCGGGGTGGTGCTGTTCGAGTTACTGCGCAAGTACCAGGCGCTGGCAAAGCGGGCGGGGTCCTGACCGTGGATCGTTACACGCAAGGCACGGTCGTCACGGCGAATTCGCGCTTGAGCCGGCAGATGCGCCGCGACTACGATGCCGAACGCCGACGGCAGGGCCTCTCTGTTTGGGAATCGCCGGATATTCTGCCGCGGGGCGCATGGCTGGAACGCGTGTGGCAGGAGTGTGCCTATCGCGATCCGATCCATACGCCCGTGCTATTGAGCCATGTGCAGGAAGAGGCGCTGTGGGAGCAGTGCATCGGCGAATCGAGTGCGTCGAATGTGCTGCTCGACCTTCCGGCGACGGTATCGGCCGCTGCGCAGGCATGCGGTTTAGCGTATGCCTGGGAAGTGCGGTGCGAGGCGGCGGAATTTCGTGGGCTCCACGATCCCGAAGCTTTCCTCGGCTGGATGCAGACGGTGGAATGCAAGCTGCGGGAGAACGGATGGATCACCGCGAGCCAACTCCCGGCAGCGCTGCTGGATCGCGTTGGAACCGGAACTGTGGTTACCGGCCCTCTCTTTCACGCCGGATTCGACGAGCTCTCGCCCGCTGATCGGCGCTTGTTCGACGCTTGCCACGCACAGGCATGGAACGTAGGGCCGAAAGTGTCTGCAACCAGTCAATGCCGGGTGGGCCTCCGCGATTCCTCGGAAGAATTGATTCGCGCAGCAGCCTGGGCTCGGCGAAAGCTTGAAGCTGATCCCGCTGCGCGCATCGGCGTCATTGTGCGCGGACTGGCCGGCCTGTCGACAGCCGCCGAGCGCATCTTCGACGACATATTTCATGGCCGCTTGGAATTTGCGCGGGGCTCGGACGCCACCGCATTTCATATCTCCGCGGGTGCGCCCTCGTCGGACGTCCCCTTGATCGCTGAAGCGTTGCTCATCCTGGGGATCAAATCCGGGCTGCGGATCGGCGAAACGGGGATGTTGTTACGCTCGCCGTTCCTAGGCATCGGCAAACCGCAAGCCTCGCGGCTGTACGCCGATCTCCGCCGCCAAGGCATCGAGGACATTTCCTTTGAAGTGGAGGCCGTCCGCCGGGCATTCCCCTCACTGACGAAAGCCGCGGATGAATTGCGCGAACACCAGCACCCGAGCGAGTGGAGCGCAGCGTTCTCCAGGCTGCTGCAGCGCGCGGGGTGGCCGGGCACGCGTACCCTGAATCCCGCCGAACACCAGGCGCTGGAACATTGGAAAAACCTGTTATCCGAATTCGCTGCACTGGACGTAGTGTTGGCCCGCATAACCTATGGCCAGGCCCTAGAAAGGTTACGGCGCATGGCGCGAGACCGGCGCTTCGCTCCCCGCGATGAGGGCGCACCGGTTCAAATCATGGACATGCTGGAGGCGGCGGGATCGCAGTTCGATGTGTTGTGGATCGCAGGATTAGATGCCGGGGCATGGCCCGACGCCCCGCGTCCCCATCCCTTCCTGCCGTTGTCGTTGCAGCGTACCGCAGACATGCCGCACAGTTCCGCGGAGCGCGAACTGGCTTACGCACGGCGCATAACCGAGCGACTGCTGTCGTCCGCTCCCGAAGTCGTGTGCAGTTATCCGTTGTTTTCAGGTGAAGAAAAACTGCGCGTCAGCCCGCTGCTTGAGATGCTAACCGAAGCCGCGGAGCTTGAGGTCTTGCTTGAAACTCCATTGCGCCGGATTTTCGCGGTGGCGCTCCCGCTGGAAATTCAACCGTTGGGGCAAGCGCCCGCATTGGCTCCGGGCACCCTGCAAAGCGGCGGAATGCGCGTACTGGCAGACCAAGCGGCGTGTCCATTCAAGGCTTTTGCGACGCATCGCCTGCGAGCCCGCGAGTACGATGCGCCGGACATCGGTATATCGCCTTCCGAGCGTGGGACCGTGGCGCATGAGGCGCTGGAAATCTTTTGGCGCGACGTCGGATCGCAGCGCGAATTACTGGCGAGGCCGGCGAACGAGATTGCCATCGCGATCGAACGTTGCGTCACTGCCGCGCTGGATAGCCGCCTGAGCCGCCGGCAGAAGAACACATCGCTCGAGCGTTCGCGCGCTCTGGAACAGGTCCGTCTTCAGCTCCTGCTCGCCGAGTGGCTCAATGTCGAAAGACAAAGGCAGGACTTCGAGGTAGTGGAGCGCGAGACGCCGCGCAGAATCGACGTCGGCGGCCTGGAGTTGGACTTGAAGGTCGACCGCATCGATCGCATGCCAAGCGGCCGGTTTGTTGTTTTGGATTACAAGACTTCCGACAAGCTGAGCCTCAAAGATTGGGACGGCGAGCGGCCGGATGCGCCGCAACTGCCGTTATACGCCGTGAAGCGCGTCCGCGAGGTGGCGGGCGTTAATTACGCGAAGCTGGTACCGGGCGATGTGGAGTTGATGGGTCACGAGGGTGAAGCGCTGGCGTGGCGAGTCCCGCAGTGGACCACATTCCTAGATCAGCTCGGAGCCAGTTTCCTGCGCGGCGACGCCGCAGTTGACCCGAAGTACGCGCGGAAAACCTGCGAGCTATGCGACCTTCAGTCGTTGTGCAGGATTGCCGAATTGCGCGCGGCCGACGAAGCGGAGGACGAAGCCTCGGGTGACCAAGCCAGTGAGTAGCCCCGTCTTTCTCCACGATCTCGACGAACCGCAACGGCGAGCGGCTCTCGATCCCACACAGTCGTTCACGGTGCGCGCACCGGCCGGCTCGGGCAAGACCGAATTGCTGATCCAGCGCTTCTTGCGGTTGCTGGCGATCGTCAAGAAGCCGGAAGCCATCGTCGCAATCACCTTTACGCGCAAAGCTTCGGGCGAAATGCTGGATCGCATTCTCAACGCCCTGCGCGATGCCAAGGGCGGAACTCCGGTGAATCAACCTCATCTGGAAATCACGCGCGGCCTGGCCCAGCAAGTGCTCCAGCGCGACCAGGAATTGGGCTGGGACATTCTGGAACATCCGGGACGCCTGCGCGTGCAAACCATCGACTCGTTGTGCATGACCATCACCGGCGAGATGCCCTGGCTGGCGCGCTTGGGAGGCATGCCGCGTATCGAAGAGGACGCGCGCCGGTTGTATGAAGAAGCCGCGCACCAGACCTTGCTCGAAAGCGATCCCGAATATCAGCAGGCGCTCACAACCCTGCTGCGGCACCTGGATAACAACTCGACTCACGCCCGCGAGCTCATCGCCACCATGCTTGCCAATCGTGATCAATGGTTGAAGCTGCTGACACTCGACGATGAAGGAGCGCGCGGGGCGCTGGAGAAGGCTTTGGCGGACACCGTCACCAAATGTCTCAGCGCCGTGGATCAATTGGTGGCTCCGGAATTCCGCGGGATTTGGATGGAATTGGCGCGTTATGCCGTCAGCCCCTTGCGCGATCTGCGGGTATGGCCCGCGGCCGCAATCGAAAACACGTGGGTCTGGTCCGGCCTCGCGGATCTTCTTCTCACCGTTTCCGGCACCTGGCGTAAGCGCGGGGGACTGAATGTAACTTGCGGCTTTCCGAAAGGCAGCGACCCTCAGAAGAATCAATGCGTGGGCTTGATCGCGAATCTGCAGTCCTGCAATGGCCTGCTGGAAACGCTCTGCCGCCTGCGAGAACTGCCGCCGCCAAGCTACAGCGACTACCAATGGGACGTCTTACGGGCCTTGCTGCAGACACTGAGGCTGGCCGTAGCGCAGCTCAAAATGGTCTTCCAATCACAACGCGTCATCGATTTCATGGAGCTAGGCATCGCCGCGCGCGAGGCACTGGGGCGGATCGACAATCCTACCGAAGTCGCCTATCGCATGGATTCGCGCATCGAACATCTGCTGGTAGACGAGTTTCAGGACACGTCGCGCGCGCAGTTCGAGTTGCTCGAGAAACTGACCGGCGGATGGGAGGCGGGCGACGGCCGCACACTTTTCCTGGTGGGCGATCCCATGCAGTCGATCTATCGCTTTCGCCAAGCCGAGGTCGGTCTTTTTCACGAGGTGGAAAAAAATGGCATCGGCGGATTGCCCATGGCGGGCCTGGAACTCAAGTTGAACCGGCGCTCCCGGCCAGCCATCGTCGAGCGCGTGAATACGCTGTTCTCAGACAGCTTTCCCAAAATTGCCGACGACGATAGCGGCGCGGTGAAATATACGCCCTCGATAGCGGCAGCGGCGCGCGAAGAACCTGCCGGCATCGTCACCATCGACGGTTTCGTAGAGGGCGAGGACCAGCTCGAAGCCGCGCGCGTGATCGAGCGCATTCGCGCGGCGCAGCGTGAGGACCCGGAAGGTTCGATCTCGATCCTGGTACGCGCGCGCTCGCACCTGTTCGCGATTATCGAGGCATTGAAAGCCGTGGCGCTCCCTTTCAGCGCGGTGGACATCGATCCACTGGCGGGGCGCTCTATCGTGCGCGATCTGCTGGCGTTGACCGGCGCCATGCTCGATCCGGCGGACCGCATCGCGTGGCTGTCGATCCTGCGCGCGCCGTGGTGTGGCTTGACGCTCGTGGACCTGGAAGCGCTGGTGCGTGACCGCACCACGACTGGCATTTGGGATTGCCTGAAAGATCTGGGGCCTCTGTCGGCCGATGGTCGACAACGCGCCGCACGTGTGCGCGAAGTGCTGGCGGAGGCGTTCGCAGAACAGGGGCGCTGGCCCCTGCGCCGCTGGGTGGAACGCGCCTGGATGAGACTGGGTGGACCGGCGTGTCTCGAAGGCAGCGAAGGCGCATTGCAGGATGCCGCGGCCTACTTCAATCTGCTGGAGGCTGAGCAATCCGGCGCTGATGTACGCGACTTCGACCGCTTTCGCAAGCGCGTCACGGAGCTGTTCGCGCAGCCCGAGAACCCGCTAGGGGCCGTCCTGCACGTGTTAACCATCCACAAGGCCAAGGGCCTGGAGTTCGACACCGTCATCGTGCCCGGCCTGGGGCGTCATGCCAAGCGCGAGGATAAGCCGCTGGTGTTGTTCCACGAGTGGCGCGTGGAGAACGGGTTCGAGTGCCTGGTGGCGCCAATCGATGAGACGCGCGCTGAGCCCGACGAGCTCTATCATTATCTGCGCAGGCTCGACCGCCGGAAGGATGGCCGCGAGCGCACGCGGCAGCTCTACGTGGCTGCGACGCGCGCCAAAAAACGATTGCATCTGTTGGGGCACGTCGGCAGTAAAGGCGAGCCTGCCGCGGGTTCGATGCTTGCGGATTTGTGGCCGGCGTTCTCCCTTGAAGAGCGCGCACGGTTCCAGCGCGCCGCTGCGGGACTGCCGCCCCCGACTCCACCACGGCCGGAGGGCGTTCTGCGCCGTTTGCCGGAGTCCTGGCAATTGCCGGAGCTGCCCGCGCCTGTGGCCTGGCAAGGTACTGCGCCCCGCTATGCGGAGCCTCACGAACCAACCTTCGAATGGGTGGGCGAGAGCCTGCGCCACACCGGCACCGTAGTTCACGCGTTCGTGCAAGGGATGAAAAGTGCGGATGAGCCTGGGCCGGACGGGCCAGCTATACGGCGAGCGCTGATGCACGCGGGGGTTTCGCCTTTGGAGTTGGAAGCCGCGGCCCAACGAGTGCGGCAGGCGCTCGCTCGTATCCGGACCAGCCGTCGAGGCCGCTGGATCCTGGAACCGCACGACGACTTGCACTCCGAGTACGCCGTCACCGGCGTACTCAACGGCGAGGTAGTCCGCGGACTGGTGGATCGCACCTTCGTCGATAGCGGCGTGCGCTGGATTATCGATTTCAAGACCAGCGAGCACCAGGGTGGCAAGCTGGCAGAGTTCCTCGACGAGCAGCAGCGGCGTTATAGCGATCAGATGGAGCGTTACGCCCGCATCCTCGCTCCGCTGGGAAATCCGGTGCGGCTGGGCTTATACTTTCCGCTTCTCGATGAGTGGCGCGAATGGGCCCCAGAGCAGACCGCCGACGCGGCCGCACCCGTTTGGCGTCAGGCTAAGCTTTTTTCTTCTTAACTTTCGCTGGCGGCTCGGCCGCTTCCGGCTCAGCCTGCGCTTCAGAAATGGCCGGCGGATCTGCCTCAGCCACAACCGCTTCGGCGACAATCGCCTCGGCTGGCGCCACGCCCGCGAGCACGGCGTTGAACAATTCCTTCTGCCGCGCCAGCTCCTTTTTAGAAGGAGGTGCCTGTTCGTTACGAAAATCGTGATCGTTGTAGCAGGTCCGGCAGCGCACCTTGGCCGCTTTCGTCTCCACCATCGAGACGATCGAATGATTGGTAAGGCGGCGGCACTTGATGCAATAGTCGTCGATCTCGTCGCCGAGCCGAAGCTCCCACATGCCCGTGAGTATAGCGCAGGCACAGGCGCCCACCGACGCCAGCGGCGAACATCAGGCGATCAGGCAATGCGCCAGTAGGTTTCGATGCGGGGAGGCTCGGCTAACAAGTCTCCGGCGGCTCCCACGGCGGCGGTAAGATGCGGCGAAGAGAGGTGGCGGTCCAGATGTTCGCGCGAATTCCAGTTCTCATAAAAAACGAATCGGGTGGGTTCGGCGGAGTGAACATGCAAGTCGTATTGGACGCAGCCGTCCTCCGCGCGGGTGGGTTCGATGAGCGTGAGCAGCACACGGCGGAGATCGTCTTCTTTACCTGGTCTCGCCTTCAATTCGGCGACGACGGACAATAGTTGAGCCATATTCTGACGATGATCGCAGAATTGGCTATGTCACGCGCGGAGCGGCAGCCGGGGCTGAGCCCCACATCAGGTCGCGAGTTGATATTCCTTCAGCTTGCGGTAGAGGGTTGTCCGGCCGATCCCCAGCAGGTGCGCCGCGATGGCGCGATCGCCCTTGGTATATTCGAGAGCGTTAAGAATCGCCCGGCGTTCCAGCACATGCAGCGGCACAATCGAGGAGGCCGGCTCGGGCATCAGCGGCGGGGCAGATAGAAGCACAGGCTGTGAAATCTCAAAGCCGGAGGCGCTCGCCGCATTTGGGGCAAGTAATGCGGCCGGCCCCAGAACGGTATCGCGGCCGACGGCGGCCATCATATACTGCGCCTTCTTCTGGATCAGATGATTCTGGAGGTTCGACGGCAGGTCGGCGGTGTGCAGTAGGGGGCCGGAGTTCACCGCCACCATGTGCTGCACGCAATTCTCCAGTTCGCGGACATTGCCCGGCCAGTCGTAGGAGAGCATCACTTCCAGGGCCTCCGCCGTAACGCCGTAATTGCCGCCCACGCGAGTAAGGAAATGATTAATCAGTGCGGGGATGTCCTCCCGGCGCTCCCGCAGAGGCGAGAGACGGATGTTAACCACGTTCAAGCGGAAGTACAGGTCGCGGCGGAAAGTTCCCTTCTCTACTTCCGCAGCCAAGTCGCGATTGGTAGCGGCGATGATGCGGAAATCCGAATGGCGGGTGGCGACCGAGCCTACCGGCCGAAACTCCTTCTCTTGCAGCACGCGGAGGAGCTTGGCTTGCAAATCCAAAGCCAGTTCGCCGATCTCGTCAAAAAAGGCGGTGCCGCCATTGGCGGCTTCGAGCAACCCAAACTTGTTGGTGGCGGCGCCTGTGAAAGCTCCCTTGACGTGCCCGAAGAGCTCGCTTTCCATGAGCGGGCCGACCATGGAGGAACAATCCACGGTGACGAACGGCCCGGAAGCCTTTATATTATGGACCGACCGGGCGACCACTTCTTTGCCGGTGCCCGTCTCGCCCAGCAGCAGTGCGGGCCAGCGGCACCTGCCAAGTTTCTCAATCAAACGGAGAACTTGGCGCGTGCGAGGCGATTGACCCACCAGGACGTGGCGGGTTTCACTAAGTTGTGCCGACATGTTCGTTCCAGGCCGTTCGAACGCGGGCCTACTGTAATGTGCGTTTATCAAAGATAAACTCTACAGTGGAATTGAACTTTCCTCAAGACCCCCGTACCGGGAGATGGGATACGTCATTTGCGGGTAAGGCCTATCCCCACAAGTGGGGTGGTCGCGATTTACCATACGTACCCGAGGTGTTAGCGATTGGGAGCGGCGTCCACTGGCCCCGGTTCGGCTACCACCACTGCTTCTCCGCTCTCACGCCGGACGCGGACCGTCAGCTCAGCGGCTTGCTCGCGTGTCATCTCGCGACCGACGATCACGCGCCACAGTGGAGTCGTGCGTCCGCTAGAGGGAACTACGCGGGCTTCGGCGAAGAGGTCTTCCAGTCTCGCGCGCAGGGATTCGGCTCGCGCCGGATCGGCGAAGGCGCCGGCTTGGACGGCGAAGCTCGCGATTGGCGGTACGGTAGCGGAAGGCGCAACGGCGCCGGGATCGGTGGTTGTGGGAGTCCCGGTGGCCAAAGGCACGGCGGTAGGCGCGGTCGTTACCTCCGCTGGTTCGCGCGGCGCGTTCAGCGGTGTGCTCGGCGGCGGCGGATAGTTTGGCGTCACGCTCAGCGGCGGGTTGTTCGGTGGTGCGCTCGGCGGAAGGATCACCTTGAGACGAACGCGAGCAGTTCCCGCACGGAGCATATCGATATCGCGCGCAGCCGCCTGCGAGAGATCGACGATGCGTCCCTTCACAAAGGGACCACGATCGTTGATGCGCACGTCCACCTGCTTTCCATTAGAGAGATTCGTAACCTCGACCCAGGTCTGAAACGGAAGGCGAGGGTGCGCGGCAGTGAGTTGCCGCATGTCATAAATTTCACCGGAGGCTGCGCGGCGTCCATCGTAGGGGACTCCATACCAGCTTGCTACTCCGGTCTCCGTGCTGCCGATGCGGGCGGGGGCAACCGGCGGGTTGATGCGCGCAGCGCGTCGTCCGCAACCCGAGATGAAAATCGCGGCGAGCGCGACCAACACGAAACCCGTGTGAATCGGCCTTCGAAACACTGTCATGACCTTCGTGACACCTAAAACAATTCTACGTATTTACGTTTTTGCGCGCCAAGGGCACATCGAGGGTGCGGTGACGGCATCCCCGATGTGCATTTTTTTCTTGACATTCAAATCAATCCACCTTATAAAGGGGACACAAGCGCGTGCTCTTATAGTGACGCGTACTTTGATGTAAAGGGAGAATCAAACGATGAAATTCGCAACCAAGAAGAAAGCGGCCCCGAAGAAGAAAGCTGCTGCTAAGAAAAAGAAGTAGCTAAAACGGGCTCGCAATAGCGAGTTTGACCAACCGGCCCCGAGCAATCGGGGCCGTTATTATTTTGTGCCCGCCTGGTTTCCTCAAAAGTCCTCCTCACAACTTCAGACCTTTTAAATACGTTAGGAAATCTGCGCCCAGATCGTGACGCTTGAGCGCCAGCTCCACGGTGGCTTGCAGGAAGCCCTGCTTGTCGCCCGCGTCGTAGCGCTTGCCTTCGAACTTGTAGCCATAGATGGGACGGCTGCGCAGCATGTGCTTCAGGCCATCGGTCAACTGAATTTCGCCGCCGCTGCCGGGCTCGATGGTCTCGAGTGAATGGAAGATCTCCGGCGTCAGGACGTAGCGCCCGATGATCGCCAGGTTGGACGGGGTGTCTTCCGCCTTCGGCTTCTCGACAAGGTTGCGGATGCGATACAGCCGGTCGCGTCCGCCATTGTGGGCGACGGGTTCGGCGTCCACTACGCCGTAGGCGGAAATGTTCTCGCGCGGCACTTCCATCAGCGCTAGCACGGGCGCGGAATAAAACTCGTAAACGTCCAGGAGCTGTCGCAGGCAGGGCGTCTCGGCGTCGATGATGTCGTCCGACAAAATGACGGCGAAAGGTTCCTCGGCCACCAGTTCGTGAGCTCGCAGGACGGCGTGCCCCAGCCCGAGTGCCTCTTTCTGCCGGACGTAGGCGATCTCGATCATGTCGGAAACCGCCCGCACCGTTGCCAGCAGATCCTTCTTATGGCGGGTCTCGAGCAGGTGCTCCAGCTCAAAGCTGACGTCAAAGTGATCTTCGATGGCGCTCTTGCCGCGGCCCGTGACGATGATGATGTTCTGGACGCCGGAGAGCTTGGCTTCCTCCACGCCATATTGGATCAGGGGCTTGTCTACTAACGGGAGCATCTCCTTGGGCATTGCTTTGGTCGCCGGCAGAAAACGCGTCCCGAGGCCGGCGGCGGGGAAAACCGCTTTGCGAACTTTTCTGGTCATTCCTGTTCCATTCTATCGGCACGAATATCGGGTTCGGCTAGCCCGTCCGGCTTACGTGTTCGGAAGTGGCTACGGCGTAGTCTATTTCAGTGAGGCGGCGATAACCCGAAGTTCGTCGCGCACTTTGTCGATGAGCTTTGTCAGGTCGGCGGTCCGATCGGCGACGAAGAGGTCGCCCTGGACCCGTTTCCGTTTGCCCGGTGTCGCGGCGGCCGGAACCAGTTCAGGCTTGGCTCGCGACCCGAGGAACTTGCGTGCACCCTCAATCGTGAACCGTTCCTGGTAGAGAAGGCGCTTGATTTCGAGCACCATCTCGACATCCTTGCGGCGGTAAAGCCGGTGGCCGGTGCCGGATTTCTTGGGGCCCAGTCCGGGGAACTCGGTCTCCCAGAACCGTAGGACGTAAGGCTTGATGTTGGCAAGCCGCGCCACGTCCCCAATCCGGAAATATAGCTTGTCCGGAATCTCCGGCAAGGGTCCGACAATCATGTCTTCCTGCGAACTCATGACGTACCCTTATGATAATGTCCCCGCTTGTAGGAATCCATCCTGTTCGGGAGGCGCTGCTGGCCGGGCGGCCTCTCGAACGCGTAGTGATCGCGAAAGGCGCCGGCGGCGCGCGGCTACAGGAGCTGCTGGCGCTGTGCCGGGAACGCGGCATCCCAGTAAGGACGGAACCGCGCGACCGTTTGGACAAGGCCGCGAACGGAGCGAACCATCAGGGCGTAGTGGCGTTCGGAGCGGCCGAGAAGTATTCGTCGATCGACGAGACGGCGGCGTCCGGCGGCTTGCACGTCATCCTGGACGGCGTCGAGGACCCGCACAACCTGGGCGCGATCATCCGCACGGCGCACGCAGCCGGAGCGGCGGCGGTGGTGATCCCGGAGCGCCGTGCCGCCGGATTGACGGAAATCGTGGGGCGCACGGCCGCCGGCGCGTTGGCCTACCTTCCGGTTGTGCGCGTGGTAAATATCAATCGCACCCTGGATGAGCTGAAAGATCGCGGCTACTGGATTTACGGCCTCGACGAGCGGGGCAAGGTTGCCTACGACCAGGTGGAGTTCACCAAGCCGTCTGCGATTGTGCTGGGCGGCGAGGGGAGCGGGCTGCATGAACACGTGGCCAAGCGCTGCGACTTCCTGGTGCGCATACCAATGGCCGGACAAGTGGCATCGTTGAACGTCAGCGTGGCAGCCGGCGTGATGCTCTTCGAGTGGAAGCGGCGAGCGGCCATTCAAAAAACGGCTCCATGACCCCGCCCACGCGGCCGGCCTGGTACGATCGCCGGTCCATGCGCACCAGCTTCCGCTCCATCGCTGGAGCGAGAATGCGGGTGTGTGGAATCTCGCAGAGATGCGTTGGAATGTCCCAGACCTCATCGGTAGTGGTCATCCACGCAAGCGAGCGATCGAAACGGGAGAGGTTCACAGGTCGCGAATAGGCGCGGAGCGTCTTCTCGCCGTCGGGATTGTAATAATGCTCGAAGTAACTCATGGCCAGCTCCCGGATCGTGGCGTAGACCGGCTCGCGGGAGCGCAGACCGGCGTAATCGGATTTGGCGACAGCTCCCCAATGCCCGTTGACCTGATAGACGGCTAGCACGTGGTCGGAATCGCGCACCGCCTCCATATCCACCAGCAGCGGCGGATACCCCAGCTTGCTCAACGCCATTGCGCCAACCAGAGCTCCCTCCATACAGTGGGCCACACGCTCGCGCAGCACGGTTTGCGGCGAATAGCAGGTGGCGCCGTTCGCGGTTGTAGGCGATCTCTTCGTCGAGGAATCGTTGGATGTTGGCGGGCGTAGTCAGGCGAGGGAGCACCCTGACAGGCTAGCGCAAGTGTGCAGACCATCGCCGGCATGCGACGATAACAGTCGAGTGCGCATCGCCCTCGACGCAACCTATAGTCTCGGAAAAAATCTATCGGGAGTCGGCGTATATTCGCGCGAGATGATGTTCGGACTCGCCCACGCCCGCCCGGAGGACCGTTTTCGGTTCTACTATCGCCCGCACCGCCTGGTTAAGTCCTTCGCGGATCCGCTTCCGCCCAATGCCAGCCGCCGTCTGCTGGTGGGCGCACCGCATGCGGACCTGTTCCACGCCCTGAATCAGCGTCTTGACCGGAAGGCGCGCCGCACCGTCTGTACTTTCCACGACCTGTTTGTGATGACCGGTGAATATTCCTCGCCCGAATTTCGCGCGCGCTTCACCGAGCAGGCTCGGCAAGCGGCCGATAATAGCGACGCCGTGATCGCAGTATCGCAATTCACCGCTGCGCAGGTGGAACGGCTCCTCGGCGTCGAGCCATCCCGCATTCACGTCGTGCCCCATGGGTCTCCGCATGGGTCTCCGCAAGGTGCGGGCCTCAACGCTGCGGTAGGCGCCGCACGCCGCGAGAACCTGGTGCTCTTCGTCGGCGTCATCCAGCGGCGCAAGAACGTGGGCCGCCTGGTGAAGGCCTTTGAGCGTCTCCCGGCGGGCTGGCGTCTGGCTCTGGCCGGTGCCTCGCAAGGCTACGGAGCCGCCGAAGAGTTGCGGGCAGTAGAGGAGAGTCCGCGGCGGGCGGACATTCAAGTGCTGGGCCATTTGTCGACGGAACAGCTCGCAGCCCTGTATGCCCGCGCCCGCATCTTTGCGTTTCCCTCGCTCGACGAAGGCTTCGGCATGCCGATCCTCGAAGCTATGGCCTACGGAGTCCCGGTGGTGACGTCCCAATGCTCGGCCATGCCCGAGGTGGCCGGCGATGCTGCGCTTTTAGTGGACCCGCTGAATATCGACCAACTGGCCCATGCGCTCACGCGTCTCGCGGGCGACGAAGGTCTCCGGGAAGACCTGATCGCACGGGGCCGCGCGCGGGTGCCGAGGTTCACCTGGGATTCGGCGGTGGCGCAAACCTGGGCGGTCTACGAAAAAGTCATGGGCGCGAGCTTGTAATTTGGCTGCTCTCGCTTTTGGCCGCGTCATGCAACTGGGTCAAGCTGCCTTCGGTGACCGCGAGCGAGAGGGCCCCGCCAATCAGCAGCGGCAGCGTCACGATGCCCCACAACACCAGCGAGAAACGCGCCGCATCGCCATGCGCAAAGTTGAAGACCTTTTCCAGGACCTCGACCACTAGCACTTGAAACAACCCCAAATTCCCCGGCGCCTGCGGCACCACCGTCCCCAGCCGCAGCACCACCATAAGCACGAAGGCGACTCCCCACAAGGAATCGAAGCCAAATCCGCGCAGCGTGGCGTAAATGGGAACAGTCATCATCAGTAGGTAGGGAAGGCTTTGCAGGAAGGAGGTCCACAGATAACGTGAGTGCCCGATTATTTCAAGGTCGTCAATCAGCACATGCAATTGCCGGCGCCACCCCTTCTCTCCCGCCAGTGCCGCGCGCGTCTCATGACGCCGGAACATGATCACGCCCAGCACCAGCGCAATCACCAGCACTGAGATTCCCAATGCGTAAGCGCCCTCCACCAGGATACGCAGGCTGTGGGGGATCACCGTATAGCGCAGCATCAGTATGATGCACATCGAGAGCCAAATGCCGTCGAAGATACGCTCGATCAAGGCGCTTGTCAAAGAAACCGAGAGCGGCAGTTGACGGTTGCGGGCCAGCAGATAGCAGCGCAAGACTTCGCCTGCGCGGAACGGCAGCACTTCATTGGCGAACAGGCCAACGTAGATGGCACGCACCGGCTCCCAATACTTGAGACGCACCACCGGCCGCAGCAGAGTCTGCCAGCGCAGCCCATGCCAGAAATAAACCGAGACGTCCGCGACCACCGCGAGAACGATCCACCACCAGTTCATCTCCAGAATGTCGTCTTTGAGTTCGGAAAGGTGGAAGCCGCGCAGAGTCCAGAACAGGCTCGCTAGCGATGCGGCGTTAATGACAACCAGCAGAATCCAGGACCGGACAGTGCGTGACTTTTTCTCACTCAAATTTCATGATAGCTTGACCTCGCCGGCGTTTTCGCGGGTTCGTTCTGCGGAGCTGTCCATTCGGGCTTCCAGCTTACTGAAAGTACTTGGTGGCGAGCTCGGGAGCGGCGGCGACCGCCTGGCTCCAGGCGTTGCGAGCTTCTTCTTCCTGGCCGTCGGCCTTGAGCGCATGGCCCAGGTTGATCATGGCGCCGGTGAATCCCGGCTTGTGCTGCAAGGTTACGCGGTAGCACTCCGCGGCGGCGCCGTAGTCGCCGGTGGATTGAAGCAAGAGGCCAAGATTGTATGACAATTCCGGCGAGGGCGCGCCCAAGGACGCCAACTTGCGCATGCTTTCGCGAGCTTCCTCCGGGTTCTTCTGTTCGATGGCCACCGCCGCGACATAACGCAGAGCATCGGGATGCTCGGAATTAATCGATAGAACCTGGCGGAAGGCATCCGCCGCGCTTTCCAGATCCCCAAATTTCCAGGACGCCACGCCAAGATTCAAAAGCGCCTCCAGCCAGTCATTTCGTTTCTTCAAGCAGGCTTCAAAACAATCCACCGCTCCGGCGAACTCGCCGCGTTTCAGGCGCAGGTAACCCAGGTGAAAGGCGGCATCCTGCCAATCCGGTTCCGCTGCCAGTAATTTTTCCAGAAGGCTTTCGGCGTCCACCAGGTTGCCTTCCCGCTCGGCTGCGATCGCCAGATTCCACAACGCGCCGGGAAGTTCCGGCGAGCCTTCGAGTGCGTTTCGATATGCTTCCCTCGCGCCTGCCATATCGCCGCGCTCCTGCAGGGCGGCGCCCAGATTGGCATTGGCTTCCACTGCTTGGGGACTAAGCAGCAGCGCCTCACGGTAAGCGTTTGCGGCCTGCTCGAAGCGGCCGGTTTTGTGGTACGCCACCCCTAGGTTGAACCATACGTCATACGAGCTGCCGCCTGCCTTGATCAGTTGCGAGCAGTGCTGGGCGGCGGCCGCATAGTCGCCCCGCGAGAGCGACGTGGCGGCCAGACCCTCCAGTGCAATGCGTGACGCCGGCTGGATCTTGAACAAGCGCTCCGCCATCTCCCGGGCCTTGGCTTCCTCTTTACATGCGATCGACAGGGTCGTTAGGTTCGCCAGCAGGTCGATGGAATTTGGATTGGCCGGCAACAACTGGTTGTATAAAGTGGAAGCTTCCTCCAGACGTCCTAGTTGATGCAGAGCCACCGCTTTGCCGAAAAGAATATCGTCCTGCCTCTGATCCTTCTTATCTGCGGGAAGATCGCTGAGAGCCGCCGCCCAGCAGGGCAGCGCAGTCTCCGGCTGCTTCAACCTGAGGAGACAAAGCCCGCGGCCGATCTGGGCTTGCCAGCGCCTGGGCTCGATCGCCACCGCGGCTTCAAACTCCCGGGCCGCGGCTTCGAATTTCGACTGACGTTCCAGGCACAGCGCCAGGTTGTAATGTGCGGCGGTATTCTTCGGCTCCCGCGCCACCGCCTTCGCATAGTGGTGTTCCGCCTGATTCCAATCCTGTTGCTCAAAACGAAGGTGACCGAGACCATTATGGATTTCAGCGGCATTCTCACCGCGCTCGAGAGCCCCTTCGAGCTCGCGCGCGGCTTCCTCCAGTTTTCCTTCGGACGCCAGTTGAATGGCCGGAGCCAGGCTGCTCGATAAAGCAGGCCGCTGCGCCTTCGACGGAGCCGGAGCCGGATCTCCCCGCAGAAGGCGCTCAATGAGATCGTCGTCTACGAAGAAAACCTGCTGGCCTTTGTCTTCCGGAATGTCCTGCGCCATAATGGCGTCTCCTATCTCAACTATTTCTGTTTCAACAGCGGCGTAACCGTAAAATCGCCATGCAGGATGGACTGTTCCACCCCTTCGCCATACAGGCCCGTGCCGCCGCGGGAAAGCCGCGAGTCGGTCCACTGTTCTACCTGCTGACCTTGCACCCAGGTTGTAAACCGATTTCCCACCGCGTCGAAGCGGATCTTGTAACGGCCTCCCAACGGCATCGTCACATGTAGCGGCGCTTCCACGCGCGGCTGGTCCACGCCATTGATGACGGCGTAATGCACCAGAACGTACACGGGAACTTGTCCCGGCTTCTGCAATTCAATCTTGCTGACATAGAAGTTCTTGGCATCCCCTGCGCGGTAGACCCAGCCCAGAGCCTTGACCTGAATGGAGCTTTCAAAGTCCAAACGATAGTCGGACAGGTTGACGGTGGATCGCAGTAGCGAGACTCTGCGCTGACGCCGGGCATCGGGAGCGAAGTTCGCGATCCACTGTCCGCCAAGCGGACTATCGGCTAGCGCAGGCGACGGCAGTTTCGATCCGGCATCGCTCTGTTTGCCCACGAAGACGAAGATAGCGGTGCCGAGCACGGCCGCGCCGGCGAGACCGGCTACAATCTTGCGTATCCACGACACGCCCCCAGGAGTCTGCATGCGGAGCACGGGAAGACCAAGGTTGGGTTCGAGCGAGGGCGCTGATATTTTCGATTGCGGAGAGGGCGTGGCCGAAGGCGTCTCACGCAGTCCCAGAAGGCCCGACTTGCGAGGCTTACCCTCGACAGTGGGAGCGGGCGTCCTCAGTACCATCTGCGGCCGCAGCGGCAAACCATTGGGCTGCGGTATTTGGACCGTTCCAACGGCAGTGGCTACGGAACCGAACACCGGAATTGGTCTGGCCCGCCCCGGCGCAATCCCCGGCGCGTTGACTGGCAGGGGATCGAGTTCCGGATCGGGCACTTGCACAGCAGGTGCGGCCGCAGCGGTCTGCAATTCCACACTGCTTCTTTCCATTGTCTCTGGCGGCGGCTCGCGTTCGTCGGTGGACGGTTGCGGTTCCGGCGGCAGCAACTCGGAAACGACGTCAACTTCAGAGCTGTCGAGGGGCGGCCCAGCCTCAAGCACCGAGCCTTCGTCGAGCGGACTCGCCTCAAGCGCCGGGCCGTCAGCGGGCGGAGAAACCTCTGACGCGGAGCCGCCGTCGAAGGGAGGAGCCTCAAAATCCGACTTCGAAAACTGGTCGTCCGCGAACGCACTCAAGGAAACTAGCGAGCCCGCGACCTCGCGGTGAGAGCCGATCCAGAGCGAAGCTTCGTCCGGCGCCGCGGCGGGCGTCACTGGAATCGCGAGCGATTGATCTTCCGTGGCCAGAGATTCGGGCGGCACGATACGAAGATCCAGCGCAATCCTGGGAGCCGGACGCGAAACTTCTCGCAGATCTATGTGGCGCTCTACGGGATGCGCGATTGAATCCGACATTTCGACGCTGCGCTCCCAGTGGATGGCTTGGCCCTGCGCCAACTCTAAAGGCACGATGTTCGCTTCGCAACGCGGCCGGTCGGGAATTAACGACGCGAACGCGTGCTCGAACTCGGGAGCGGCCCCCAGCGCGAATTGCAGTTCCGCTGGAGCCGGCTTCAAGACGGCGGCAGCTTTAGCCATGGGCGGTTGTGACGCGGACTTCTCCTCCCGGATCGCCGCCGGCAGCAGAGACTTCGCGATTCCGTTCTGCGTCGTGGAGACTACAGATTCATTTGGCGCGGGGCGAGCCATTTCAGACCAGTGGGGCACTGCGCCTGCCTCGGCGAGGACCGGTGTCCCGCTCACCGCAGCGGGTGGCGGATTTGCAAGGGCAGGCCTCCCCCTCACCGCAGCAGCGGGCGACGGATCGGTTGCCAGAGCCGGGGCGGTGGGATGAAGCGGCGCTTTCTCTGACTCCAGGTGCGGCTCAGCAGGCCTGGACTGCATCAGGCGGCCCAGTGCAAGTTGACTGTATTCGTGCTGATATTCCCGGCGATGCGCGTCCGAGCAGAACTCGCTGCCCGCGAGACGCTTGAGCATTGGCACACTCTTTCCGCATTGCAGACACCGCATACCTTAGATTGATCGGCTCTTTGGCTCCGCCGCAAAAGATCCCCGCCGAGGCATTCCATGCGGTAAAGCACTTATCCGCATAATCTAAGGCTTCAACCTTAGTGCCACCCTGGGAGAACACATTACCCACAAGGAACGTGGTTGACGCTGCCGGTTGGGGTGGCTGCATGCAAGCTACTCAGACAATGGATAAAGCGATCGGCCGGTAGTAGAACTTCGCGCGCGCCCTTAAGTCTACTCTAAAGTTATTTCCCTACACACCGATAGATAAATATCTTCTCCGAGATATTCGGGATTTTGAGCTTAGGGAGACGTAACATATGGCCAAAGGCGAAGCATTGAAGACCACCCTCGAAGAGCTGCGCAATGCGATTCCGGAGTTGAAAGGTGTGCTGCTGGCATCCAACGAGGGGTTGCCGATCGCGCACGCTTTAACCAACGGCGCGGATCCCAACCGTTTGGCGGCGATGGCTGCGGCCGCTTCCAACTTGGGGCGCAAGATTAGCGATAACATAGGCGCGGGCGCGCTTGGTGAAGTTTCCATCCAGGCCGATGATGCCGCTCTATATATTTATTCGGCCGGCAATAAAGCGGTGCTGGCGGTGCTCAGCCCGCAAGGCGGCAACGCTGGTTTGATCCACCTGGAAGCCCGCGCGGCGGCCAAGCAAATTGGAGAATTGTTCTAACAACGAGTTTTTTCATGGGATAGGACGGGATTCGCTCAATTGAGCTAGTCCCGTCCTTATTTTTTGAGCGGCGGCTCGTCCAGCGACCCGCGCTAGTTCTTCCTCCGGAGCCTGCCTTACTCGCTCCAGACTTCCAAAATACTTCAGCAGCTTTGCCGTCGTTTTCTCGCCGATCCCCGGAATTTGAACTAACTCGCTCTGTAGCCTGCTGGCGTTGCGCCGCGTGCGATGGAAGGTCACCGCAAAACGATGCGCCTCGTCACGGACCTCCTGGATCAAATGCAGCACCGGCGAGAATTTGTCCAGCACGATGGGTTCGTCTTCCTGTCCGTAAACGTAAATCCACTCGTCGCGCTTGGCGATCGACGCCAGGGGCTGATCCGTAATGCCCAATCCTTCGAGCGCCTCCGCGGCCGCATGAAGCTGGCCCAGCCCGCCGTCAACCAGCACCAGGCCGGGACGCGGTAGGTTCTCTTCCTTAAGACGTCCGTAGCGCCGCGTGATCACTTCGCGCATGGATGCGAAGTCGTCGTTGCCCTCCACCGTTCGGATGATGAATTTGCGGTAGTCGGATTTCTTCATGCGCCCGTTTTCCCACACCACCATGCTGGCCACTTTGTCGGTGCCCTGAATGTGTGAGATGTCGAAGCATTCGATGCGCTGCGGCGCGTTCTCCAGGCCCAGCGCTTCCTGCAGCGCCGTCTGGATCGCCAGCGAGGACGGCTTGAGCACACGAAAACGCTGCTCGAAACTGTGTTTGGCGTTAGATTCCACCAGTTCAAGCATGGCTTTCTTCTGCCCCCGCTGCGGCGTCTGGATTTCCACCTTGCGCCCGCGGCGTTCGGATAGCAGCTCCGCCAGCGGTTCGCGATCTTCAAAATCCACCGGCACGTGCATGAATGCCGGAATGTACGGCTCGTCCAAATACACCTGCTTGATCAACGACGAGAAAAACTCCGCTGGATCGAACTCGCGCTGGTCCTCCCAGAAGAACTCGCGCCGGTCGACGATGTGGCCGCCCCGCAAGTGAAACAGATTCACTGCCACCAACGGAGGCTCCGCATAATAGGCGAAGATGTCGGTGTCGCTGCCTTCGATAGTCGCCATCTTCTGCTTTTCGCCGTGTTCTTCCACCGTCTGCATTAAGTCGTGCAGGGCAGCGGCTTCTTCATAGCGCATCTCGGCGCTGGCCGTTTCCATGCGGGCGCGAAGTTCCTCTGCCAAATCGCGATGGCGCCCCTCCAGAAACCAGCGCACGCGGCGCACGGCTTCGGCGTAAGCGGCGTCGGTTGTGAGCCCCTGGACGCAAGGCCCCAGGCAGCGATGAATGTGAAATTCCAGGCACGGATGCGAGTGGAAACGCGTCAGATCCACCTTGCAGGACGGTACCTTGAAATGCCGGTGAATGAAATGCACCAGCCGGTGCGCCAGGTTGCCTGGAAAGTACGGACCGAAATAGCTGGACCCGTCCTTGCGCAGCCGCCGCGTGACGTAAACACGCGGGTACTTTTCGGCCGTCAGCTTGATATAAGGATAGGTCTTGTCGTCGCGCAGCAGGATGTTGTAACGCGGCTTCCACTGTTTGATCAGATTGTTCTCGAGCGCCAGCGCCTCTTTTTCGTTATCGACCTCAATGAAATCGATGTGCCGGGCCTCGTTGATCAGCGTCCCGGTTTTCGAATCCGCCAGGCGCTCGTCGGAAAAATAGCTGCGAACGCGAGCGCGCAGATTTTTGGCTTTACCGACGTAAATGACTGTGTCGTAGGCGTCCTTGTACAGGTACACGCCCGGCGCGAGAGGCAGTTCGGCGGCTCTTTCGCGAAGATCCTTCATGTCTAAAATGGCTTTACACTTAAATTGTGACACGCGCTGTTTTGCTGAGCTTCTTTTTGGCCTTCTTGCTGGCTGCCCAGCAGCCAAAGCCGCCCGCGCCCCCCGCGGCGCCGTCAGTTCAGGAACAGGAGCCTCCCGAGGAAGATCCCGATCTCAAACCGAAGGAGTATTCGTTCAATCCCCTCGAAGCCGCCCGCAACATCACCGCCGGCAACTTTTATTACAAGAAGGGGAACTACCGCGCGGCTTCGCGCCGCTATCTGGAAGCCAGCAAATGGGACCCCGCCTCCGCCGAAGCGCAGATGCGGCTGGGCGAGGCCGATGAAAAATTGCGGGACTTCAACGGCGCCCGCGAGGCTTACGAAAAGGTAGTCTCGCTGTCGTCGGACGCCAGGGAAATCGAAGCCGTCAAGAAAAAGCTTGCCAGCCTGCCCAAGCGCCATACCGCCAAAAAATGACGGACAAAATCGTAGTCCTGACTGCCTGTGATTCCGAAAAGCATGCGGTTGAACTGGCGCGTCATCTGGTGGAAATACGGCTAGCCGCTTGCGTCAACATTCTGCCCAAGGCCCGCAGCATCTACCGCTGGCAGGAGAAAATTGAGGACGCGGGCGAATGGCTTCTCCTCATCAAATCGCGGCGCGATCTGTTTACCGCCTTGCGAGCGGAAATTCAAAAACTCCACACTTATGAGGTGCCCGAAGTGATCGCGCTGCCAGTGGTAGACGGGTCTCTACCCTATCTTGGCTGGCTCGAGGGCGAGCTTATAGCGAAGGCCGAATAGGTTCGATATCGGTGGGCAGGTCCTTCAGCTTATCCAGCGCGCGAGCCATCGGCGGGCGGATGACGCCCAGTTCATCCAACATTTTCTTGGCGCGGGCGTAGTCGCCGGTCGCTTCTATTTCCCGTAGATCGTGTACCAGGTCCCGCACCGCGCCTTTGATTTTGGCGAAGTCCACTGCGAAGGTGCCGTCCGCCCGCGCAATAAACGCACCCTTGTCGGTGAGATAGTTCACCTGCATGGCCATTCCCTTGCCGTGGGCCTCGTGAACGCCAAAACGCAACGTCCGGAAAGACGACGCCAGGAATGTAGTGTAAAGCGGCTGCTCCGCCGCCGGCAGCAATTTGTGATCGAACAGGTATTGCAGCATGAAAAGGCCGGTGACGTCCGCCTTAGCCTCTTCAATCGCCGCGTGCTGTTCCTTCAGAGCCTGCCGCACGTTGGTTTGCGGACCGATCCCATGCGTCATTTCATGCGCCAGAATATGAGTGAAGAATGCATCGAAGCTCAAATGTTTTTGATCCGCCGCCGACAATACGCGCGCCGCAATTGGCTGCAAGGTTTTCGCAAACTTCGCCTCTTGAATGTTCTTGAGCATCACGCGCTTCGAACCCATCGCCCGCACAATCCGTTCGTCATTGGGCAGGTTGAAGGCGGCGGTGCGGACGCCATGCGCTCCATCGCCGGTAGCGAGCACCTCGTTCACCACGCGAATCGGCGCCAGCGCACCCAGCTTGGGATTCTTGTACTTGGCATCCAGCGGGAGATTGTTCTCGATCTCCTGAATGTGGTCGGCGAAATTCTTCATCTTCGCCGTTTCCTGCTCGTCGCGGAGCGTAACGTAAGCCTCGAACGCCGCCTTATAGCCCAGCAATTCGTCGTTATACGTCTCGTACGGCCCGATGGTGACGTCGATGGGCGCGTCGAGTTTCATCCAGGCCACATCGCTCGCGTAGTAATCGTCGCTGCGGAACGCCTGGGCCCGCAGCTTCAGAAAATCTTTGAGCGTCGCATTCGACGTGAGTGCGGCCGCTTCTTCAAGCAGCTTCGCCATCTGTTCCAGATCCTGTGTGAAAGCCTTGCTATAGGGAACCGCGATCAGCTTTTTATCGGCGCCGCGCCGGATTACCGTAAAGAATCCACGCGCCTGTTCCTGCTGCACCGGAGCAAGCTTCGCCACCCAGGTCTCGAACTCATCCTTGGACATGTCTTCGGGATAAAAGTTCGCCCCCAGCGGTTTCCTCGGCGGCACGCCTGGAAGAAACGCGATCTGCCCGTCCAGTTCCGACCACGGACCCTTGTTCAGATCGAAGTAATGCAGACGAGCTTTGCCGAGGGCCGACGTGTCCTTCAGAAGCTGTGCCCGAAGTGCCGCGTTCCCACTCCAGCGTTGCGTAAGAAAGAGGCTATCGATCACCCGTGCCGCTTGGATCAGTTTTTGCAGCGCCTGCTTGTCGCCCCCCGAGAGGTGCGACTCATCCACTTTCAGCTCAGCCGGAGCGAACCGCGTGATCATGCGGTTCAGTTCCGCAAGATCCGGCACCGTAGCTGCTCCCAGCATCACAGACATAACCGCGGCGCAAACAACCAGTGCGACAACCCAGCGCATGCCTCCAGCTTAACCCTTGGCCGCAACAATCCGCATCCCGTAAAACGACCGGTGCACGAAGAACAGAGAGACCAGAAGGAACAGCACTCCCAAACCTGTGCTGACGTTGTTTCCTTGCTTTTCCGATAACGAAACCGCCAGCTCCACCGCCAATAAGCCGAACAGCGTCGTGAATTTGATGATCGGATTGAGCGCCACCGAGGACGTGTCTTTGAACGGATCGCCAACCGTGTCGCCCACAACGGTCGCGTCGTGCAGTGGTGTGCCTTTGGCTTTCAACTCCACTTCCACGATCTTCTTGGCGTTATCCCACGCGCCGCCGGCGTTTGCCATGAAGATGGCCTGGTACAAACCGAATAGCGCGATCGAAATCAAGTAGCCGA
>JBDTTL010000005.1:0-33288 GCA_039930665.1 Acidobacteriota bacterium | reverse complement strand
GGGTTGCGCGGGGATCCACAATCACGGTAAACGACGCGGTCTTTTTGCGCGGAGGCAAACACAGCCGGTCGTTGCAGGCCTGATAGCGCACCTGCGCGATCAGTTCAACGCTGCCCTTTGCGTCCGGCGTAAGTTCCGCCGTCACTGGTAAATCAACTTCCTTCTCGAATGTTTCGGTGTCGAGATTGAAATTCTTATCGAATTGCCGCACCGGAGGCGGCTGATACAGCTTTGAGCTTTTCACCGCGGGATTTTCGGCAAGCCCAGCAGTCGTCGGGATGGGGCCGCCCGCGGGCGTCGTCAGGGAGTAAAGGTGCCAGCCTTCCTGAAACGCCGCCTTCAAGTGAAGCGGCACCGTCGCGCCCGGAGGCGCCTTGGCGAAGTCCGATGTGAGAGTCCATTGAATCGGGTCGAGCCTTTGGCCGTAGACAGCGGCCATCGCCGCTACTAAGCCAAACACGAGGCTTAATGCCCGTTTCATTGCACTGCGACTTTGTTCGCTGCGGTGCGATCCAACTCCGCTTCTATTTTCTCATTAATCCGGCTGTGCGCAAACTCCGACGCCACCCGGATCGCATTCTTAATGGCGTTGGCATTCGATCGCCCGTGGCAAATAATGCTCACGCCCTTCACGCCCAAAAGCGGCGCGCCGCCATATTCGGCATAATCCACGCGCTTGCGGAAGTCGCGGTAGGCTTCCTTTGAAAGCACATAGCCGAGCTTGCGCGTGACCGTGGCTTCGAGCGATTCGCGCAGCATGCTCTGCAACATCTCCACCAATCCTTCGCTCACCTTTAACGCGACGTTACCGATGAAGCCGTCGCACACCACCACATCGGCGAGCCCCGAATAGATATCGCGACCTTCGACGTTCCCAATGAAACGCAGCGGCAGCAACTTCATCAGAGGAGTGGCAGAGCGCGTAAGATCGTTGCCCTTGTGCTCCTCTTCGCCGATCGAGAGCAGGCCCACTCGCGGCGAGCGAATCTTGAAAATGTAACGCGAATAGATTTCTCCCATCACGGCGAACTGCGCCAGCATCGCTGGAGTGGAATCGACATTGGCTCCCACGTCCACCACTACGACGGGAGTTCCCTTGAGTGTGGGAAAGGCCGAGGCCAGCGCCGGACGTTGCACGCCGCGCATCATCCCCTGAATCATTTTGGCCGTGGCCATCACCGCGCCGGTATTGCCCGCCGAGACGAAGCCCTGCGCGTCGCCGTCACGCACCAGCCGCGCTGCTACGTGGATCGAAGAATTCTTTTTAGTGCGGACCACCTTCGCCGCAGAATCGTCCATGGTGATGACCTCCGCGGCGTGGCGGATTTCGATGGGCAAAGAATCGGCGTTGGTGTGTTTCGCCAGCTCCTGACGCACCACTTCTTCCTGGCCCACCAGGATCACTCGCAAACCCAACTCGGACGCGGCGCGAATCGCTCCTTCGACTTCCGCTTTAGGGGCGCTGTCGCCCCCCATTGCGTCTACCGCAATTGTCAGCATGGGGGCGCGCGGCGCTATTCTTCGACAACTTCGACGACTTCGCGGCCTTTATATTTCCCGCAACGCGGGCACACCCGGTGCGGAAGCTTGGGTTCGTGGCAACTGGGGCACTCGGACAGGACCGAGCGCGTGAGCGAATCGTGAGTGCGGCGCGCAGAAGTGCGGCGCTTCGAATGACGTCGTTTTGGATTGGGCACGTTCTTTTACCTTTTTATGATTTCAAACTTTTGAGCGCCGCCCAGCGGTCATCGCTAGTTTCCGCATGGCAATGGCACTCCTTCTGATTGCGATTTTGCCCGCACAACGGACAAATCCCTTTGCAGGACTCCCTGCAAACCCGCTGCATAGGCAGCGTTAACAAAATAAACTCGCGCAGAACGTCGTTGAGTTCAACGCCGTCGCCTTCGTAGAAACCCATCTCAGCTTCGCCGCTATCGATCTCTTTCTCATCGCCATACCCGTCGGCCACCGGCCGGTAGTGCAGCGCAAAATCGGAATCGATGGGGAACCGCGAAGGCTCCAGGCACCGGTCACAATCCGCTTCCATCTCGGCGGTCAAATGACCCGCCACCCGGATCTCGCCGTCCGATCCCATCACCAGCTCCGCCTTGCCTTTGGCGCGCAGCGGCCCGGCCTGATGGAGATTGGTATCTTTATCCTTCGCTCCTAGCTGAAAATCAATTTCGCCCGGCCCGATTTCGACATCGAAAGGAACCGCACGAACATCCAGGTCGCGAAGATGAAAGAACACGGCGTACTCCTGCCCCAAGGCACACACTCCGGCGAGCGGGGCGGACCGAGCAAAGTATCAGTATAACAAAGGTTCGGTCCGCTTCATGCTCAGCGTTCGTTTCACCCCAATGCATTCGTAGCGGGCTAGACGCCCACTACGCGCCGGCCTTCGATGCGATATTTCCCCGAGAGCACCAGCGCGATGGCTTCGCTATAGATACGGTGCTCTTCCTTCAATATGCGCGAGGCCAGCGATTCGGTGGTATCGTCATCGAGCACCGGCACCGCAGCCTGTTTAACGATGGGCCCCGAGTCGAGCCCCTCGTCAACGAAATGCACGGTGCAGCCGGAGACTTTCACGCCGTGATCGATAGCGTCCTGCTGTGCGTGAAGCCCCGGGAACGCCGGCAGCAGCGACGGGTGGATGTTCAAAATCCGCTGCGGGTAGCGGCGAATAAAAATTGCGCTCAGCAGACGCATGTAGCCCGCGAGACAAATCAGATCTACGTCCGCTTCATCCAAGGCCGCCGCAAGTCGCGCGGCATGTTCCTCGCGCTCGATGCCTCTTGAAGGCAGCATCGCCACATTCAATCCGCGCTGCCGGGCCGCTGTCATCCCCGGCGCATCGGCGCGATTTGTAATCACCACACCGATCTCGGCGTCCAGGCGCCCTGCGGCGATCGCATCGGCAATCGCAACGAAGTTTGAGCCGCGGCCGGAGAGGAGGATGCCTAGCCGCTTCACTCGTAGATAACCCGTTCGCCCCGGGCTGGAATCACGGCGCCGATGGGATACCAGTCTTCCTTCAACCTGTCGAGAATCTTTCCCGCCTCCGCCAGCTTGCGCGGTGAGACCAGAAAGATCATGCCGATGCCCAGGTTGAAGGTACGCCGCCAGTCCTGCTCCGGGATGCGCCCGATTTTGCGCAGCAGTTCGAAGATGGGCAGCACTGGCCAGGTTCCCAGGTCGATGCGTACACCCAAGCCCTTCGGCAGAATGCGCGGTGTATTGTCGGTGATTCCGCCGCCTGTAATGTGCGCGGCGCCCTTCAGCAGTCCCGCGTCGTCGAGCGCGCGCAGAGGCTTCAAGTAACTGCGGTGCAGCTTCAGGAGTTCATCGCCAATGCTGGTTTCGAGATCAGTCAAGCGGGTGGAAGGCGCGTGCCCCGCGACGTCGAACAGCAGCTTGCGCGCAAGTGAATAGCCATTGGTGTGCAGTCCGCTGGAAGGCAATCCGATCAGCACGTCCTCGGTACGAATTTTCGCTCCCGTCAGCAGCCGCTTGCGCTCCACCGCTCCTACGATGAAGCCTGCGAGGTCGTACTCGCCCGCCGCATAGAAGCCCGGCATCTCGGCCGTCTCACCGCCGATCAGCGCGCAACCGTTGGCCCTGCATCCGCGCGCGATGCCCGAGATCACTTCGGCCGCAATGCGCGAATCCAGCTTGCCCACCGCGAAATAATCCATGAAGAACAGGGGCACTGCGCCCTGAACAGCGATGTCGTTTACACAGTGATTTACCAGATCTTCGCCGATGGTCGAATGACGTCCGGTCAGAAACGCGAGTTTAAGCTTGGTGCCCACACCGTCGGCTGACGACACTAGCACCGGCTCTCGATAACCCCTCAGCAGAAACCCGCCGCCGAAGCTGCCGATGTCGGTGAGCACGCCACTGGTAAACGTTTTGCGCGCCATGGTGCGGATCGACGCTACTGCGCGGTCCGCCTCGTCGATGCTCACGCCGGCATCCTGGTACCGCAAGCCGGGCTTCCGGTGCGTGGTTTTTTGATCCTTCTTCTGAGCCATGGAATTCTTTATGGTACGCGACGAACGAGGCCACCGCATGCCGCAAGTCGGATGTACACTAAGGGTGCGTGATCCGCGTCACACAAGGCATGCCCGCCGTTCGCCTGGTTCTTCTGTGCGCTTTCGCCGCGACCCTCCCCGCGCAAATCGGTTATCCAGGTGGGGGTTACCCAGGAGGTGGGTATCCGGGAGGCGGCAGCCCGTATCCTGGAGGCGGCGGACCTATCGGAGGGGGCGGTCCCATCGGCGGGAGGCGCGGCAAAACCAGCGACTCGACGCCTTCCAAATCCAAAGGGCGCAAGGATAACGCCCCGCCGGTGATCACCACCACGGGCATTTTGCGTTTGGTAGCCGGCAATCAGTTTGTCCTTGAAGCCGACGATCACCGCATCATTACCTATAAGGCCGGCGACAACATGACTGTCCAAAAGGCCAGCACGCCGGTTGAGCTGAGCGCCTTTTCCATCGCGGATCATCTTAGCGTGGATTCGACCATGGACGACACGGGCTATTTCACGGCAACTGGGGTGACCTTCAATACGCCGGGAACCGCACGCGAACGCGCAGAGGCATCGCGCACCTGGGACCTGCCCAGGCTGGGCGCCAGCGGCGCGAAGCGAAGCGCCCGCAGCGGGGATGGAGATGACGAGCGTCCTACGCTGCGCCGCAGCAACAGTGACGCCGCGCCACCGCAGTCGTCCGCCGCTGCAACTACGCCCACGCCGGCAGTGGTGCCCGACGCCCCCGACGACCGCCCCGCCACTTTGGTTCGCCCTAAAGATCCCGCTCCTGATTCCGACGATCCCGGACCGCCGGAGCTGCGTCGCGGTAAACCGGCGCCGAACGTGTCGGCGAGAAATATCGAACCCGATCCACCGTCGTCTGCATCGGCATCCACTGGTACACGGCCCGTCGAATCGGCCCCCGACATCATCCCGGTGCAAGAGGATCCCATTATTGTCAAAGCCAAGGAAGCCGGCGCCGCCTTTGTCGGCGTGCTGCCGAATTTTTTCTGCCGCCAGTTGACCACACGCTATGAAACGGACCGGCCCAAGGACGGATGGCAGGCCATCGATACCATCAGCGCGGATCTGGCCTATGAAAACGGCCATGAAAGCTACACCAACATCAAGGTCGGCAATAAAGAGGCCAAGGGCTCCATGGAAGACGTGGGCGGAAGCTGGTCGACTGGGGAGTTCGCGTCTTTGCTCGACGATCTTTTCGACCCGGGCACCGCAGCCACCTTCCGTAAAAGCGGGCAGGACACCATCAGCGGGCGGAGCGCCACCACCTTCAAATTCGACGTGATCCGCGAGCATTCTCATTGGCGTGTGATCACGGGGGGGCAATTGTACTACCCGGCGTTTCGCGGAACGGTGTGGATCGATCGCGAAACTTCGCGCGTTCTGCGCCTCGAAATGGAATCGCGCAACATACCGCTGCTGTTCCCGCTGGCCAAGGTGGAAGAGGCGGTGGATTACGATTTCGTGCGACTGGCGACGCCGCAGCCATTCCTGCTGCCCACCGTCTCCGAGGTCCTGAGCTGTTATCAAGGGTCCTCGCACTGCAGCCGAAACCGAATCGAATTCCGCAACTATCGAAAATTCGGCGCCGAATCCGGGATTACCTTCGACGAAAAACAGTAGCCTGAGGGTGCTCGCAGGCCATTCAATCGTGGGTGGAACCTGCGCTCGACATAGCGCGCGAGTGCAAAATCAACGGCAACGCAACCGCTCCAAATCAATGCAACCCTGTGCGGCCATGGTGCGTCGATAGCCTGTTATACTCGAAAGTTCAACCCCGTAGGTCTTACTAAACTGTCATCTCGCATGCTGAAATCCTACTTTGCTTTACTCGCCGGAGCCGTAGCCCTGTCAATGCCCTGCTCCGCCGCCGATTTTCTCACCGGTCAAGCGGCGCGCGCAGTGATCGGGCAGACGTTTTTCAGCGCCCAGGCCACAGGCGCCTCCAACAACGTCATCGGTGCCGCAGGAGGCTTAGCGTTCGCCAATAACACCCTCTTTGTGGCCGACGACAATCACATTGGACTGTTGCCCGACAACAACCGGGTTCTGATTTTCAGCAACATGCAGCAGTTCCTGCGCAAATTTGATGCGGAGATTCCGCCCTATTCGGGACGCTGCCCAGTGTGCGTCGGTCAAGCCTCGGGTGTGGTGGGCCAGCCAGACTTTACCAGCACGGCGGGCGGTACTTCGACGCTTGTCGCAAACCCAACGCCCATTACCGCGTCCAGCATGTTTCAGCCGACGGCGGTCGCCTCCGACGGCAACATCCTGGCGGTGGCCGATACTTCCAATAATCGCGTGCTGATCTGGAAGTCCATTCCTACCACCTTCGGCCAACCGGCGGACTTAGTTCTGGGACAGCCGAACTTTACTTCGGTCGCGCCGGTGATCGTAACCGCCAGTTCCCTGCGCGCCCCACAAGGCGTTTGGATTCAGAACGGCAAGCTGTTCGTAGCCGACACCGAGGACAACCGGATCCTGATCTGGAACTCAATTCCCACGCAGAACAACCAAGCTGCGGACGTGGTACTCGGACAACCCAACTTCACCACCTCACCGCAGGTCAATCAAGTGAATCTGGCGTTGCCGACCTCTGCGAATATCATGCTGAGCCCCACTTCTGTGACAAGCGACGGCACCCGCCTCTACGTCGCGGACCTGGGTTATAACCGGGTGCTCATCTGGAATTCCATTCCCACTACCAACCAGAAGCCCGCCGACGTGGAGATCGGGCAGAAGGACATGTCGCAATCCATCTCCAACGATGCGATGAATCTCTGTACTTCAAATGGAACCGACTCCAACGGCAATGCCGCCTATCCGGCCCGCTGCGGCAAGACGTTGAGTTTTCCCCGCTATGCACTCGCAGGCGGCGGCCGCCTGTTCATTGCCGATGGCGGCAACGATCGCGTTCTGGTGTACAACACCATTCCCACTCAGAATGCTGCCGCGGCCGACGTGGTGCTGGGCGAACCCGACGAGTTCTCCGACATATTCACCAACTCGAACCCGGTCGTGCTGTCTTCCTCGGACATTACGCCCACGCCAACTTCGCTCGCCTGGGACCCCGTGAATCAGGATCTCTATGTCGCGGATGCCACGGACTATCGGGTTCTTGTGTTTTCTCCAGCCACATCCAACGTACCGATTGACGGAGTGGTCAACGCCGCCAGTTTGGCAGTCTTTGCACAGGGCACCGTGGTGATTGGCGGCGCCATCACAGCGGGGAACGTGATCACAATCACCATAACCGGAGCGACCGCGAGCACCGGCGCGAAATATACCTACACCGTTAAAGCCACGGACACACTGGAAGATGTTGCGCTGGGCGTGACCGCCGCGATCAACGCCCGCAACGGTGACCCGGATGTCCTGGCGATTGAAGTAGCGACTTTGGCAACTGTCAATCTGATTGCCCGCAAGCCGGGCCCCGAGGGCAACTCCATCGCGATCGCGAGTTCCACCCCCCAGAGCGCGAGTATCACGGCGATTGCCAGCGGTGCAAGCTTGCGGGGCGGTGGGAGTTCCGGGATTATCGCGCCCGGCTCGGTGATTCTGTATCGCGGCACTAATCTGGCGGACACGACTGCCTCGGCTTCGCCGACGAGTGTGCTGCCGTTTGAACTGGCAGGCGTGCAACTTTACATCGATGGAGAGCGCGCCCCTTTGTTCTCTGTGAGCCCCACGGAAATCAAGGCGCAGTTTCCGTTCGCGATCATCGGAGCGGACAGCGCCACCTCCTGGGTGCGGACTACGCATGACGACGGAAGCGTTACGGTGACGACGGCTGTCAACATTCAGGTAGAGGATCAGAATCCCGGCATCTTCGCCGATCCCTCCCCGGGAGCGCAGGACCCGCGAGCAGTCATGGCCACGCACGGTTCGAGCTTCGCTACTGGTACTGTTTCAGTGGACGGCGCGATTCAGGCGGGCGACGTAGGCACGCTTAGCGTCGGAGGCGCGAATTATAATTACACTGTCCTAGCGACCGATACACTGGCCAGTGTCCGCGACGGTTTCGTTTCGCTTATCAACGCCAACCTCGGTTCCCCGGTGGTCGCTTACCCGGCCGGCGTGTTCACACGTATCCGTCTGCAGTCGAAAATACCGGGCCCTGACGGAGACGGCACGCCTATCTCCACCGACGTGACTACACCGACCACGAATACCGGGGGGGCGCAACTGCTCCTGACGGCGACCAACAGCGCATTGTGCTGCGCCAACGCTGCCGGCACGCTGATTACGCCGGCGAACCCTGCGATTCCAGGCGAAACGATTAATATTTTTACCACCGGCCTGGGACTGGTCTGTAGCAGCCCGATTATGAACGCCATCGACTTCCAGTTGAACTTCATAGGCTTTTGCACTGCCAGCCCGGATGCTGCACTCAGTGCGATTGTCGACGGTGCGCCGTATAATGGGCCGCCTGTCAACGCTCCCATAGGATCGGTTTCTTCCCTAGTAGGAGGCTCCAGCGCCCAGGTCATATTCGCCTCGTTGATGGTCGGCCAGGTCGGCCTCTATCAGATCACACTGGAGCTGAGCCCCAGCGTTACGCCGAACCCGCAAACCCAAATGACCATCTCCCAGGGCATCAACACCAGCAACGTTGTGACGATTCCAATCGGCTTGCCGCCGCAGCAATAGGGAACGCAGCAGTCGCAACTTCGCACTCCGCACCGGAAACGCCGTAGTAGCGCTGCGGAACCGTCACGCCGACGCTTCGTACGGGCGGTAGCCGCCGCCTCGCATGGTCTCACGAGCCGTTGCTTCGTCTTCCGGCGCGACGTAGAAGAACGCTCCCACGCGCTCCGAGCGGAAGATGATGCCACCGCTATAACGGTCTGGTTCAACCAGATAGTCCAAGCCAGAATCCGTCAGCAGTTCCTCCAGCGCCAGAGCTTCCTTCAGCTTCTTGGCGACATAGATCAGGCTTAGCTCGCGATCTTCAAAAAAGTCCGGATCCCGGAGCACCCTGCGGTCTTCAGCCTCCCACGCGTGCGACAAAGGCTTCGAGCGTGCCGGGACCTGCTTCGTCCAAATGATCCGAGAATTGCTGCGCCACCGTTTCCAGGTTCTTCAGAAAGCTGGGATCTTTAAACGCACTGCGAATCGCGGCCAGGACTGGACGAAAGCGGACAGCGACCACCAGCATCTCGCGGTTGCTCGCGAAGAATAACTCGGGATTGAGCACGCCGGCAGTCACCAGGGACGCCGCCATATCCCAGTAAGAGGCCACTTGACGCATGGGCGCGTTATTTTCCGAACCAGGCGGGCAGAGCTGGTCTATATCCGCCATGCTCTTGGGCTTGAAGTTGGCTACGAACCACGCGCGGGCCTCCCGCAACTTTTCTTCGCGCCGCAGATCGTAGAGGCGCAGCACCAGATTGGCATCGTCGTAAGTGGCTTGAGCAGCTTGAGTCATCAGCCACTAGCGTAGCGCAAAAATTGAGATTTCCGCCCGTCCCTGCGCACCACCATTACATGCAACCCGCCGTGCCGGCGCGCTCAGCCGCCGCTCCCGACCCCCTGACTTCGCAGGATGCTCTCTATTGGCTGGCGCTGCGGATGACACCAGGACTCGGTACGCGCAAGGCGGGACAGTTGATCGAGGTTTTCCGGACCCCCCAGGCGATTTTCCAAGCCTCGCGTTCGGAACTGCAGGCGGCGGGCTTGTCGGCCGGCGTCGCCCAGAGCCTGGCCAGCGGCTGCGCCTTCGACGACGCTGCGGACCAGCAGAGTCAAGCTGTCCGGGCGGGCTCGCTACTTATTCCACTATCCGACGCACGCTATCCGCCGGCGCTGCGCGATATCTTCGATCCGCCCCCTCTGCTGTTCGCGCGCGGAAGAGTGGAACTACTGGGATCGCTGATGTTGGGGGTGGTCGGTACCCGGCGCCCAACGGCTTACGGCGGCGTGGCGGCGTCCAGACTTTCCGCCGATCTGGCGGCGGCGGGTATGACCATTGCCAGCGGCATGGCGCGTGGGATCGATACAGGCGCCCATCGCGGGGCGCTGGAGGCAGGCGGCGATACCGTGGCGGTCTTCGGCTGCGGCATCGACCAAATCTATCCAGCCGAGAATCGCAAGCTGGCCGAAGAGATTGCCACCCGAGGCCTGCTGATCTCGGAATTCCCTATGGGTTCGCCGGCTTATCCGCAGAACTTCCCGATCCGCAACCGGATCATCAGCGGTATGAGCGTGGGAGTCCTGGTAGTTGAGGGGAGCGAATATTCCGGTTCAGCGATCACCGCCAAGCTCGCCATCGAGCAAAATCGCGAGGTCTTCGCCGTCCCGGGAAACATTACCTCGAAGATGAGTTGGGGACCGAATCTCCTGATCAAACAGGGAGCCAAACTGGTTCAAGAATGGAACGACGTGATGGTCGAACTGAAGCCCGAGGATCGCCGCAGGCTCGTAGACCAGTGCCGCAACCGACTGAATCTAAACGGCAATAATTCAGAAGAAACCAATATCGCAATTCCAGCATCCGTTATGGGCAGTGCAGCTCGCGACATTTTGCAGCGTCTCCGGCCGGACACTCCGACGGGATTGGATAACCTGATAGAGTCGTTGGAAGGGATCTCGTCCTCGGAGGCGATTGCGGCGTTGTTCGAGTTGGAACTAGCCGGCTTGGTTCGCCAGCTTCCAGGAAAAAGCTACATCCGAGTCTGGTTGGATTGAGCGAACCCTCGCTGGAGCGCCGCTAAACAGCCGGCGTTTTATCATGCTAATATTTCGGTTGTTTCCTATAAGGTAGTCGGGGGTCGCCCGTGAAGTCGGTCCGTTAAGGAAGGTTGCAGCACTCATATGGCAAAGAATCTCGTCATCGTCGAATCTCCGGCGAAGGCGAAAACCATCGGCAAGTACCTGGGCAAGAACTACACGGTGAAGGCCTCCTTGGGCCACGTGAAGGATCTGCCCAAGAAGAACCTGTCGGTAGACGTCGACAACGATTTCAAACCGGTTTACGAGGTAATTGAAGGCAAGAAGAAACTGATAGGAGAGCTGAAGGCAGCCGCCAAAGGTGCCGACGCCGTCTATCTGGCGGCTGACCCTGACCGCGAGGGCGAGGCCATCTGCTTCCACCTGCAAGAGGAGTTGCAGGACCGCAAGAACGGTACCAAGTTCTTCCGCGTGATGTTCAACGAGATCACCAAGAGCGCCATCCAGAAGGCCTTCGAGAAGCCGCTGTCCGTCAATTTGCACCTGGTGGACGCGCAGCAGGCGCGGCGCATTCTGGACCGCCTGGTGGGCTACAAGATTTCGCCGCTGCTGTGGGATAAGGTCCGCCGGGGGCTCTCCGCGGGACGCGTACAGACCGTTGCCCTGCGCCTGATCGTCGACCGCGAGCGAGAGATCAAGGCGTTCATCAAGAAAGAATACTGGTCGATCGACGTAAACTTGACCGCCAAGAAGCCGCCGCAGTTGAGCGCGCACCTGGCCAAGAAGAACGAAGAGAACCTCGAGATCGCGAATCAATCTGAAGCGGATGCGATTGTTGCGACGCTCGACGGCACGAACTATGTGGTGCGGTCGGTCACGAATCGCGAGAAGAAGCGCAATCCGGTGCCTCCGTTTATCACGTCGACCTTGCAGCAGGAATCCGCGCGCAAGTTGCGCTTCAGCGTGAAGCGCACGATGATGCTGGCGCAGAAACTCTACGAAGGCGTGGAACTGGGCAAAGACGAAGGCGCGGTTGGTCTGATCAGCTACATGCGTACGGATTCAACGCGAGTTTCGAATGATGCGTTGGATGAAGTGCGCGGGATGATCGCAGAGCGCTATGGTGCGGAGTACCGTCCCGAGAAGCCGAACTTCTATAAGAGCAAGAAGGATGCGCAGGACGCGCACGAAGCCATTCGACCGACGTCGGCCCTGCGAACTCCGGAGAGCATCGCGAGTTTCCTGGCGGAGGACGAAGCGAAGTTGTATGCGCTGATCTGGCAGCGCTTCGTGGCGTCGCAAATGACTCCGGCGGTGTTCGATCAGACCACCATTGACGTGGACGCTAAGGGCAAGGACGGTGCCGACTACATTTTCCGCGCCACCGGTAGCGTGGAAAAGTTCAACGGCTTCCTGCGGGTATACAAAGAAGGCAAGGACGCGAAGGACGAGGACGACGAAGAAGAGAAGAGCAAGCTGCCGGCGGTGACGCAAGGCGAAGTGCTGAAGTTCAAGGCGATTCTGCCCGAGCAGCATTTCACGGAGCCGCCGCCACGTTTTACCGAAGCCACGCTGGTGAAGGAACTGGAAGCCAATGGCGTCGGCCGGCCTTCGACGTATGCGTCGATCTTATCCACCATTCAGGACCGCGAGTACGCGCGAAAGGACGGCGGCAAGTTCAATCCCACCGAACTGGGGATGGTGGTGACGGATCTGCTGCTTGAAAGCTTCGACGATCTGTTCGACACCACCTACACGGCGCGCATGGAAGAGGAACTGGACTCGATCGAAGAAGGCAAGCTCGATTGGCGCACGGCCATGAGCGACTTCTATCAGCGCTTCGAAAAAGATCTGGAACACGCCGCTACGCACATGACCGACATCAAGCGCATGGAGCGGCCCACCGACTTCATCTGCGAAAAGTGCGGCAAGCCCATGGTGATCAAGTGGGGCAAGCACGGCAGCTTCATCGCCTGCACCGGATATCCGGACTGTACCAATACGCGCGAGATCGCCGAAGAGGGCGCGACCGAACAGGACGAGACGGTCTACTGCGATAACTGCGGTCGGCCCATGGTCTTGAAGAAGGGTCGCTTCGGACAGTTCCTCGCGTGCTCCGGCTACCCCGATTGCAAGACCACCAAGCAATTGGGTGAGGCGCAGAAGCCCAAAGATGTGCCGCTCGACGAAGACTGCCCGCAGTGCGGCGGGAAGCTGGTGAAAAAGTACGGGCGCTTCGGCGAGTTCGTGGCGTGCGGCAATTATCCGAAGTGCAAATACGTTAAGCAAAAGACCATCGGAGTGAAGTGCCCCAATTGTTCCGAGGGCGAGATTATCGAGCGGCGGTCGAAACGCGGCAAGACTTTCTATGGGTGCAATCGTTATCCGGATTGCGAGTTTGTCGCGTGGGGCAAGCCTATTGCCGAGAAGTGTCCGGATTGCGGCGGCGGCTACCTGGTCGAGAAATTTCTCAAATCCGGCGCCTTCGCGCAGTGCCCGAACGCGGAATGCAAATTCAAGAAGCCGCTAGAGGTAGAGACGCCACCGGTTGAGGTCGCGGTCTAATGGCGGCTAACGCTGCCACGGCAGATTACGGAATCGACGCGCCGCTCATCGCGCGCGGCTGGTATGGACGCGCCGGGTGGTCGCTCGGAGGCGGCCTGCTGTTCTGGTATATGAACCGGCAGGAGTACCCGAGACCCGCGGCGCGTGTGCTCGCGGCACTAGCGCTGGTGGCAGTCGTTTGCGCTGCGATCGCGTGGTGGAAGATTCGCTCTAGTCGCGAAGGCAAGCTGGAGTTGCGGGAACAATTACTGGATCGGCTTGCGCTCAAGGGCGACGAGAAGGTTCTAGATGTGGGGTGCGGACGCGGATTGCTGACAATTGGCGCGGCGAAGCGGCTCAAAACCGGCAAGGTCACCGGAATCGACGTCTGGAATCCGCAGGAACTGTCGGGCAACTCAGCGGAGGCGGCGAAGGAAAATGCCAAGGCCGAGGGCGTAGCCGACCGTGTGCGGTTTGATATTGGCGACCCGCGCAAGCTGGTTTACCCGGATGGCAATTTCGATGCGGTGATTTCGGCTAACGCGCTGCATACGCTGGAAGACGATCGCGAACGTGAGCAGGCCCTCAAGGAAATGCTGCGGGTCCTGAAGCCGGGCGGACGCCTTGTTGTTTTCGACACCGCCGAGAATGGCTACTACGCCGACGTGTTACGTAACTGCGGCGCGCAGGACGTGACGCCGTCGCCGTGGAGCTTTCTGTGGTGTCACCCATCACGCAGCGTCGCGGCGCATAAGTAAGGCACTTTTCCCAAAACCCTCTAAGGACCACTAACGCAAATCTAAGGTCCGGTCGATTAGGGGCATATGTCCCAGAAACCCCGAGGTCCGCTCAGCCCATTCGCGCGTTTTCTGCTGATGGCGTTTATCACGCTGTGCATGGTCTTCACCAGCGGCGTAGCCGCCTTGAGAGTTTATCCTGGCCTGGCGCTGCTGCCGGTGGTCAATCGCGTCGAGACGAGCCCTTACTGTCCGGTTTGGCGCAGCGTGGTTGATGCCCAGATGAAAATCGATCAGGCAGCGAGCGAAACGGAGATTCGGGCGCAGTCGCATGTGGTACGTAAGGACGGGTCCTATAAGCTGTGGTCCACTCCGGCGGGCGAGTATTGGGTGCCCGATACCAGCGATGATATTCTTAGCATTCTGCTCGCGCAGCAGAAGCGAAAGATCTACGGCAACGCCGCGACCGGCGGGGTTCGCAAAGGCGACATTGTTCTAGATGGCGGCGCGCACATCGGGACATACGTCAAGACCGCGCTCGACGCCGGAGCCGAGAAGATTGTGGCGGTCGAGCCGTCGCCCGAAGCGCTCGAGTGCCTGCGGCGCAACTTCGCCAAGGAAATCGCGGCCGGCAGGGTGATCGTCTATCCCAAGGGCATTTGGGACGAAGAAAAGCATCTGGTGTTTTACGCCAACGGGAACGGTGCGGCAGGCGATAGCTTCGTCAGCAAAGCGGCCGACGCCCGCGTAATCGCCGATATTCCGGTGACCACCGTCGACAAGATAGTGAAAGAACTCAATCTGCCGCGCGTAGACATCATCAAGGCCGACATCAAAGGCGCCGGCACGCGAATGATCAAGGGCGGAGTGGAGACCATTCGCGCCTATCATCCGCGCATCGTGATCTCGGTGGAGGAAGAGCCGGAAAATCCAGTTGAAATTCACGATGCCGTGATGAAGATCGCCCCCAACTATCACTTCCGCGCCGGGCCTTGCGAATTTGGCGACGGCGAAATCCGCAACGACACCATCTTCTTCGAGTGATGCTTTTGCAAAACGTTGCGGTCCCGCCAGCAACGCGAGGTGCGCGGGGGAATGGTAGACTGCAAAAAGGAGAGGCTTCAGGGTGCGTCGTTCGTTTCTATCCGTATTCTGCTTGGCGATAGCTGTCACCGCTTCGACGGCTTTCGGCGGCGATGTGCAAGTACCGCTTTTTGTAATCGAGCGCAACGTCAACGGCAATGTGGTTCACTACGACGCTCGGCTCAAGGACGGCAAACTCGACCCGCAGCAGCCGGTGGTGGCGTACTGGGTAATGGGTGCGGATGGACACCGTCAGGAACTGAACTTGCTTGAAAGGCTGAAAGCTTACGGCTTCAGCATCTTTCCCGATAAGCAATCCGAAGTATTCCGCATGACGCTGGTATCCGACAAAAAGAAAGAGATCCGCGTGTTTAAGACAGGCGATGTTGTGCGCGCCGCGGCACGGATCGGCACATGCGAAGCGTATTTGCAGAAGATCTTCATCGAGTCCAAAAAGTCGTGGATGGTCAACCTGCCGGAATATGCAGAGATGATCGGCAACGATATCTCGACCGGCGCCGAGTGCCGCGAGCGCGTCACCCCAGGCGACCGCTAGATCGCGACGACGTCACTCAGGATACGCGAACAGCGTACCGCGCCCCAGTAGCCAATCGGGATCAAAGCGGCGCTTTACCTGTTTCATGGCTTCAATTTGATCCGGCGGATATTGGATCTGAAGCAGGTGCGCTTTACGTTTGCCCAGACCGTGCTCGGCCCCGATAGTCCCGCCCAGGTTCACTGCTTCGCGGGCGAGCGAGGTCATTACTTCCTTGCCGCGCTCGAACTGCTCGCGCGTTTCAGGAAAACTGTTGACATGGACGTGCGCATCGCCGATGTGGCCGTAGATCACGTAGCGGCCCGGCGCCTCTTCATCCATCACGCGGCGGTATGTCTCCATCATTTGACGATTCTGGTCTAGGGGAACCGCGTAGTCGGTCCCAAACTTCACAAATCCGGTACGGCGCACGCGGTCGTTGGCTTTCTCCGCCAGGCTGTGACGGAACGCACGAAAGCGCTCGCGGTCGGAGGCGGAGGTGGCGAACCAGGAGTCATTCTCCAGGGCATTGCTCATGTCGATATCGGCATCGCCCTCGATCTCGATCATGAGCGCGGCCTGGTGGGGCACGTCCATCATCTGGAGCGAGGCGTGGTCGATATACTCGATCATATTTAGCCCCGGCGTGGGGCGCCAGCGATCCACGGCTTCGAGTGCGTCCGCTTCGGAGCGAAAAAATACCACTCCGCCCAGGCGCTCTCCGGGGGCGGGCAAGAACTGCAACTCGGCCTCGGTCACGACGCCCAGCGTGCCCTCATTGCCAATAACTAAATCCACCCATTCCATACCGGGCGCAAGCGGATACCCGGCGGAAAGTTTGGTGGTGTGAGGCAGCGAGATGCGCGGGACATGGAAATCGATTTTCTCCCCGCGGCGGAATAGGACGATGCTGCCGTCCATGAACGCGACACGCAGCGACAGTACGTGGCGGCGAGTCGCCCCGTAACGAAAGCTGCGCGAGCCGCTGGAGTTCGCCGCGATGTTGCCGCCGATGGACGAGGTGTTCTCGGTGGGATCGGGCGCGTAGAACTGGCCGGAAGCAGCCGCGGCGGTTTGCACTTCGCGCAGCAGGACTCCTGGACCCACTACAGCGCTGCCCTTCCCTACTTCGAGTTTCTTCAGGCGCGTGAGCGAAATCGCCCATCCGCCGGAAGGAGAAGCGCCGCCCGCTAAGCCCGTGAGTGCACCGCAAATCGTGACGGGAATTTTCTCGCGGGAGGCGCGCTGCAAAATCGCGGCGACTTCTAACTCGGTTTCGGGCGCGAATAGCTGGTCGGCGTGCCCCGGGTAATTCGAGGCGTCGGTGATATCCACGCTACACTTCCAAAATCACCGGCATGATGAGCGGACGGCGCGAGGTCTGCTTGCTGATGAAGCGCTTCAAGTCGGCGCGAATCTTCTCCTGCATGACGCCCCAGTCACCGCGCTCTTCGGCGGTCGAACCTTCGATGGTCTTGAGCACCACCTGACGAGCGTCGCGCAGCAGATCGGTGCCTTCGTCCATCGACATGAAGCCCCGGCTCACGATTTCCGGCAGCCCTTCCGCGCGTCCGGAATTCTTATTTATGGCGATAATGGGCAGCACGAACCCGTCTTCGGAAAGATGACGGCGGTCGCGGATCACCAGGTCCTCGACGACGTCGCCGATCGAACCGGAATCGATGCACACGCGGCCCACAGTTACCGATGGACCCTTGCGCGCGCCCTCGGAATCGATCTCCAGCGTCTGGCCCGATTCGAGAATGAAGGTGGCCTCCAGGCCCAGGTGGCTCAAATGCTGCGCGAGCTGGGCGTGCTTCGCCAGTTGCCGGTATTCTCCATGGATGGGAACGAAAAAGCGCGGGCGCACCAGGTTCAGCACCAGCCGATTCTCTTCGGCGCTGCCATGGCCGGAGACGTGAATGGGTGGATTCATGGAACCGTAGATCACGTCCGCACCGCGCTTGGCGATGTGGTTCATCATCCGATAGATGCCTTTTTCGTTACCGGGAATGATGCGCGAGCTAAGCGCCACGGTATCGCCAGGTTCGAGCGAGAGCGACTTATGATTGTCGACGGCCACTCGCGACAGGGCCGACATCGGCTCACCCTGCGTCCCCGACGCAATCGCCACCAGCTTACTGGGTGCCGTCTGCATGATGTCCTGCGGACGCAGCAGGATGCCGTTGGGTATGGTGAGCAGGCCATGGTCGTGCGCGATTTCAGTCGTGTTGTTCATGCTGCGACCCAAAAACGCGACCTTGCGACCGTACTCCTGCGCTAGATCCAGAATCTGCTGCAAGCGGTGAATGGAGGAGCTAAAGCAGGAAATTACCAACCTCCGCGGCGAGCGAACGAAAAGATCTTCGAGGCGCGGTCCCACGGCGCGCTCGCTCTCGGTGTAGCCAGGCCGGTCCACGTTGGTCGAATCCGACATCAGCAGCAGCACGCCGCGCTTACCGTACTCGGCCAGCGTGTGGAGATCGAACAGCTCGTTATCGGTGGGGGTGGGGTCGACTTTATAATCGCCGGTGTGAATGATGACGCCGAGCGGAGTGGTGATCGCGAGTAGCACGCAGCTTACGATCGAGTGCGTGACGTGGATGAACTCAATCGAAAAAGGCCCCAGCACCAGTTTTCCGCCGGGTTTGACTTTGTGAAGCTTGGCCGAATCGATCATCTGATGCTCTTCGAGGCGTCGC
This sequence comes from Acidobacteriota bacterium, assembly GCA_039930665.1. GTDB lineage: Bacteria > Acidobacteriota > Terriglobia > Bryobacterales > Bryobacteraceae > Palsa-187. The sequence goes on along the minus strand of JBDTTL010000005.1, from coordinate 14,958 downwards.
GCGACCAAGGCCAACGTGAAGGCAGTGCCATACACCGGAATGTTCATTTGCGCCAGCAAAAACGGGATGCCGCCGATGTGGTCTTCGTGGCCGTGTGTGAGGATCAGGCCACGGACGTGCTCGCGGTTCTGCTCGAGGTAAGTGAAGTCGGGGGTAACGATGTCGACCCCCAGCAGCTCCGCGTCGGGGAACATCATGCCCGCGTCCAGGACAATGATGTCGTCGCCGTAGCGCACGGCCATGCAGTTCATGCCGAACTCGCCGAGGCCCCCAAGTGGGATGATCTGTAGTTTTTTATCCGCCATGTATGAACTTCAAGAGTAGCAAGCCCGACACGAGGGCGCGTCGATATTTAGACCCTCTGATCCGCGATTTTGCAATTGGACGCAAAGAATCGCAAAATGGTGGCTGGTTCTGCACACTGTATCGTTGAAATTATATGGTCACCGTTCAGATCTTCGGCCTGAAGAATTCGAGCGCAACCCGCGCTGCCGAGCGTTTCTTTAAGGAACGGCGTGCGGCAATTCAGCTGGTGGATCTGAAGCAGAAGCCCATGGCTCCGGGGGAAATCAAGCGCTTTGTCGAGCGTTTTGGTTTGAGCGCACTGTTCGATAGCGAGGGGAGAACCTACATCGATGAAGGCCTGAAGTATCTGAAACTCTCCGACGTTGAGCTTTTGGAACGCATTGAGCGGAGCCCCCAGTTGCTGCGACTACCCTTGGTTCGCAAAGGCGGGCGGCTAAGTATTGGAGAGGATGAGAGTTCCTGGAAAGAAATGCTGGTCGCGCCGGGGACGTAATGTAGGGTACGCTGGCCGCTATGAGATAATATGGCCGATAGATGCAGTCCGCCAAATTGATGTCGCTGCGCCATTTCACTTCGAGAGAGAACTAATGAAGACCCTAGCTGGAATCCCCCTACTGCTGCTCGCCCTGTCTCTGGCTCCCGTTGCCCGGGGCCAGGATCTTCCTCCCGGCGAGGGCCGCGAGACGCTGCAAAAAGTGTGCACTCAGTGCCACGATATAGAGTCGATCCCCCGCTTGCGCTATTCCCGCGAAGACTGGTCCAACCTGGTTTACTCCATGAAGGACATGGGCGCCGACGCCACCGGCCCTGAACTGGAACAGATCGTGGATTATCTGGCGAAAAATTTCGGCAAGAGCGCTGCTCCTGCTGCGACGGCCGCTGCCGCAACCAAGGTCAACGTGAACTCCGCCACTGCGAAGGAAATCGAGACCGGCTTAGGTGTCACCACCAAGGACTCCGAAGCCATCGTCGCGTATCGCATAAAGAACGGCAACTTTAAGGATATCGACGCCTTGTCGAAAGTCGACGGCGTCGACGCCGCCAAAATCCAGGCGGCAAAAGACAAAATCGCGTTCTAGGGCAAGTTCGCGATTCCAGCGGCGAAAGATCGAGCCGCTGACTGTTTGTGATGATTCTCGCCCCGGCAACCGTGTGAGAGAATAGCTCATTATGCAAGCAAGTGCACGAACCTCGGCGCAGCCGTTAAGCAATAACACGCATCTTCTCAACTGGGTTGACAAGATGGCGGCCCTCACCAAACCCTCGGCCATTCATTGGGTGGATGGCTCGCAGGAAGAATGCGACGACCTTTGCAATCTGCTGGTCGAAGGCGGCACCTTCACCAGGCTCAATAAGGAGTTGTGGCCGGGATGTTTCTACGCCCGTTCCGACTCGGGCGACGTCGCGCGCGTCGAGGACCGTACCTTTATCTGCTCGCTTTCGAAGGATGGCGCCGGACCCACTAACAACTGGGTCAATCCGTTCGAGATGCGTAAGAAGCTCAAGGAATTGTTTAGCGGCTGCATGCAGGGCCGCACCATGTATGTGGTGCCGTTCAGCATGGGCCCCATCGGCGGCGCCATGTCCCAGATCGGGGTGCAGTTGACCGACTCTCCTTACGTGGTGGTCAGCATGCGCATCATGGCCCGCATCGGTAAGCGCGTGTTCGATGAAATCGACAAAGGCGACAAGCGCGTGGTTCCTTGCGTCCACAGCGTGGGCGCGCCGCTGGCTCCTGGACAGACGGATGTTGCATGGCCTTGCAATAAGGAAAAGTACATCGTTCACTTTCCGGAAACGCGCGAAATCTGGTCCTACGGTTCCGGCTACGGCGGCAACGCATTGTTAGGCAAGAAGTGCTTCGCGCTGCGCATAGCCTCTAACATCGCCCGCGACGAGGGCTGGATGGCGGAGCACATGCTCATTGTGGGCGTCGAGAACCCGCAAGGTGAGAAGACCTACGTCGCCGCGGCCTTCCCCAGCGCGTGCGGCAAGACCAATTTCTCTATGCTGATTCCGCCCGACGGCTTCGAAGGCTGGAAGGTCTGGACCGTCGGCGACGACATCGCATGGATCAAGCCCGACGCCAGCGGGCGCCTGCGCGCTATCAATCCGGAGGCGGGCTTCTTCGGTGTGGCCCCGGGCACCTCGCGTCACACCAATCCCAACGCGATGGACACGCTGGCGCGCAACAGTATCTTTACCAACGTCGCTCTGACTCCGGAAGGCGGCGTGTGGTGGGAAGGCATGACCGACGAGCCACCCGCCGACTGCCTCGACTGGCAGGGCAACCGCTGGACTCCCGAGATCGCCAAGCAGACCGGCGCGAAGGCCGCGCATCCCAATTCTCGTTTCACCGCGCCAGCCGCGCAGTGCCCGACTATCGATCCCGCGTGGGAGGCGCCCGAGGGCGTGCCGATCAGCGCGTTCATCTTCGGCGGCCGCCGCGCGACCACCATGCCGCTGGTGTATCAATCCTTCAACTGGAGCGCGGGCGTTTACACCGGCGCGACCATGGGATCGGAAATGACTGCGGCCGCGGCCGGCACGGTCGGCAAGGTGCGTCGCGACCCCATGGCCATGCTGCCCTTCTGCGGCTATCACATGGGCGATTACTTCCGGCACTGGATTAAGATGGCGCGCAGCCTGAGCGAGACGCCCCGGATTTTCCATGTGAATTGGTTCCGCAAGGATTCCGACGGCAACTTCCTATGGCCGGGCTATAGCGAGAACATGCGCGTGTTGAAGTGGGTGGTGGATCGCGCCCACGGCCGCGCCCTGGGCCGCGAGACGCCTATCGGCTGGATGCCGCGCTATGAAGACATCCATTGGGACGGCCTCAGCTTCTCCCCGGAGAAATTCGACGAACTGCAACACTTCGACGACGACTCCTGGAAGCAGGAAGTGATGGGCCACGAAGAACTCTTCATCCAACTCCACGACCATTTGCCGTCTGAAATGATTTACGAGCGCGAACTGCTGATCTGCAGGATCTAGTGCGACTGATAGGTTTGGGCTTTGCGGTCGACTCCTCCGTTAGATGAGTCCTCGCCAGCGTCAGCTTACTTCAACTTTTTTTCGTCGAACCCTGCGAAGGATTTGCGCCAACTTTGCCGGAAGCTTCACTTCGTCTATCTTAGGAGATGCGCCATTGGCAGTTGCCATCGACGCGATGAGAATACCTTCGATTTCATCAATGTGGTCGGGGTCAGGCACCAAGAAGAACGAGAAGTAGTTCCAGAAATAAAAGTATTTATCGGTGGATTTGTTGGCGTGGTCGTGGAGTCGACTAAATAGCGGCCGTTTTGTTTTACCTACATAATAGGGATGCTCGTCCCGATACAAAATGTAAACGCCCGGGCTCTTGAGTTCATCCGCAAGCAGCTTGAGGAGCAGTGCCTTTCCCTCCATAATGTCGAAGACTTCTCGTGGCCACATTCGAGCGTATGATCTTACTATTGCGGTTTGGGATGACATGTGCGGGATTCCTTTCAATGCGGCCATTCAAGCTTAGCGGAAAGCCACTTCAATAAAATCCTGGGTCCCTCATCGAATAGTGCTTCCGGTTTCGGGTCCAAAGCATCGCGTGCTGCTGCACGGTGATAGGGCTCATTTGCCGGTCAATCGCTTCAGTCTGGTCCCACGGCGACGCCCGCGAACGTAGGCCTCGGTGTTCGCCATCTCCGGCGATCCTTCCAGATTCCGACTACTGCCGGCATCGCCCTCTTCCGCTCGGTTAGCTAGCCCAAATACCGGTCCCGAATCGCCCGCCGGACGAGTTCGGAAACGGTAGTAGCTTCTAGTCGGGCTAGCCCCTCCAGCATGTTCCACAAATCGTCATCTAGGTTGACCTGGATCCGTCTCATTGCGAGCCGCCTCAAGGCATTTTGATGATGTGCTCTCCGTAAACTTCAAACACCGAGAGCAGATTCGTGACCCGGAAGATTTCCCGAACGCGCTGGCTCAAATTGATGAGCTTGAGATCGCAGCCTGCCGCTTTTGCCGACGCGTAGAGGCTTACAATCGCGCCCAGCCCCATGCTGTCCATCTGGATGACGTTAGTCAGATCCAGAATCACCCGCTTGGTATGCGGTATAAGAGCCTTGACCTCGCTGCGAAGCTGGTCGGTAGCGCCTGAGATGAACCTGCCGGTGCATTCGACCGCCGTAGCGTCTTCCTGCGTGTAGATGCGAAAAGTCAGAGGTGCAGAGGGAGCTTCGGGTTCATTCGGCATAAAACTACTCTAATTCACCCTGGACCGGAATGAATCCGTGGTCCCGGTGTTTGTTCGGAGATAATACGCGCTTCCGCCGCCAGCAGCTTTTGCCAGCGAGCCTCCACGATTTCCTTCTCCGCAACTTTCCCCGCCAACTTCAGAAACACTTTGTAGTGGCCAATCTCGGAGGAAAACAGCGCCTTGTAAAACGCGGCCAGTTCGGGATCTTCAGACGCGGCCACAGCCAGAACAGCAAACCGCTCGCAGGAGCGCGCCTCAATCAATGCCGAAACCAGCAGGCGATCGAGCGTCTCCTCCGTGCCTCCCTTGCGTACCAAGGCGCGCAGGGCTTTGGCATAGGCGCAGCGGTGTCCCCGCTCCATCCGTCCGCCGCGACGTGCCAGGATCCGGACCGCCTGCGCCAAATGCGACGCCTCATCCCGAGCAACACCGGTCATCGTTTCCACCCACCCAGGAGTCCATTCACCCGGCCAGCGCGTCATCAACTCCAGCGCGTTGGCTGCGGCCTTCTTTTCGAGAAACACGTGATCCCGTAGCAGCGCCACTGGATCGGCCAGCGCCGCGCGCCCCCACTCGATCGGAGTGCGCGAATGGAGGGGCAAGGCTTCTATACCCGTCATTGGCTCCTCAATGGTTCCTTCCCGTGCTTCTCCCGGCACCCAGCGCCGCCGCGGCGTGGCCCTCGAAGTATCGCAAGGGATTCCTAATTTGCCCCACGTGCAATGCCAACAAATAGCGAAACACGTTCGGATGCCGTGCCAGGTAATGCAGCGCGCGGTACTGCAAATTGGGGCGTCCGTCGAGCAGCAACAGTAGATCCGCCATGAAAGTCGGCCGCCGCATCAACCGGCGATGTGCCGCTTCATAAAAATCCAGATTTCCCGCCACCAGTGCATCCGCCAGCGCCAACGCCTGCCGAAACGCCAGGCCCAAACCTTCGCCGGTGATCGCGTCCACCGATCCCGCTGCGTCTCCCACCAGCGCCACGCCGCCCTGCGTCACCACCCACAGGCGTCGCGTGGCGGAAACCCCACCGCGTTCCATGGTGATCCGCGGCGGAGCGTCCCCCAGGCGTTCGCGCAGTTCCGGAAAAGAATCGAGCGCGTCCTCCACGCGAATATGCGGATCGTGACAAAGGACCGCCACCATGACCTCGTCCACCGCTACTCCCGCCACGTACATCTGGAATTCCGGATGCCAGTACACTTCCACATGGTCAGCCCACGGCGTCACCTGATAGTGGACACGGAATCCGAGTCGTTCGCGCGCACACCGCCAGCGATCCAGCCCCGCCCACTTGCGCACGCGCGATGTGTGGCCGTCGGCTCCAATGATCCAGCGGGCTTTCACGTTGGATAGCTCGCTCGCAGGTGCGCCCCAGTGCAATTCGACCCCCGCTTGCCCAGCCGCGTCTACCAAGATTTGATGGAGCGCCGTACGGCGCAGCGCCAGCCCGAAGCCTGTCGGGAATTCTGCTTCCACCGAGACATCCTCACCCACAAAGCGAATTCCGTAGAACGCAGCCCCCACACCCGGCGGAATCTCCACCCCTAGATCCGCCAGCGCGCGCAATGCATCCGGCATCAACCCTTCGCCGCAGGCTTTGTCGATGGGAGGAACTGCCGCGTCCACCACCGTCACGCTCAGCCCTTTGCGTCGCGCTGCAATCGCCGTGGCCAATCCCGCCGGGCCGCCGCCGACCACCAGCACGTCTATGTCAGGCACATCCAATGCTCACCGCCGCGATCACCACCGCAACAACACTACCTCGGAACAGAAGCCCGGACCCAGCGCCGCCATCACGCCTAGCGTTCCGGGCTGCGGCCGCCGATTCAGCATGACGTCTTCGAGAACACACAGCACCGACGCCGACGACAAATTTCCGACACGACGCAAACAGTCCCAGGAAGCTTGGATTTCGCCGTTCTTGAACCCTAGCGAATCTTCAGCGGCTTCCAGCACCTTGGGTCCGCCGGTGTGCAGCACCCACGAGCCCACATCGGCACGCTCGAAACCGTGAACACGCAACAGGGCATCCACATCCGGGCCCAAGTGCTCGCGCACCACCTCGGGAACTTCACGTGACAGCACAATGCGGAATCCCTTTTCCGAGATATCCCAGCCCATCACTTCTTCTGTATCGGGATAAAAAACGGAGCCAGTGGCCAGGATCTCGGGTCCGTTATACAAGTCTTCGCGCCGCTTCATGTCCGCACCGGCCACCACCACCGCCGCGGCCCCATCTCCGAACAGTCCGGACGAAACCAGGTTCGCCAGCGAAAGATCTTCGCGCTGCAGGGTTAACGAGCACAGCTCCACCGACAACAGCACCGCTACCTGATCGGGGTACGCCCGCACATAGTCGGCCGCGCGCGCCACACCCGCTGCTCCCGCCACGCACCCCAATCCGAAGATCGGCGTGCGCCGCAAATTTGTGGGCAGCTTCATCCGGTTGATTAGCCGTGCATCAATAGACGGGCTTGCCACACCGGTGACCGATACGAAAAACAACGCGCCGATTTGCGATAGCTCCAACCCCGCGCGCGCCATGGCGCATCGGATGGCATGCTCGCCCAGCTCCTGCGCCGCCTCGATCCAAACCTGGTTGAACTCGCCAAAATTCTTCAGGCCGTAATAGCGCTCGATGGGCAATACCAGATACCGCCCGTCCACGCCGGCGTGCGCGTGCAACTGATCGAGCATCCGTGGATTCTCAATCTGCCCTTTCCAATACTCGCGCAGCGCGGCCAGCAGCACCGCTTGTGGATAGTAATATTTTGGAAACGCGCTCCCCGCACCGGCAATCCGCATCGTATGCCTATTAGAACATCCCCGCCAGGGGACGGAATACTTCGGCGCCGCGCATTCCCTGCCCGCGACTAAGCCTCTTGCGTCTTCGCGTCCCGCCGCATGGCGCCCTCAATATCCGGGAGGAACGCCGTCAGCAGCCCCAGCGCCGGCATGAACGCACAGGCCCGATATACAAACGCGATGCTGGTGTGATCCGCCAATTCGCCCAGGAGCGCTGCCGCGATGCCGGCGGTGCCGAACGCGAGCCCGAAAAACAGTCCCGAGATCATGCCTATTTTCCCCGGCAACAGCTCCTGCGCGTAGACCAGGATTGCGGGGAACGCCGACGCCAGAATGATGCCTATAATCGCGCTCAAGACTACAGTCCACGCCAGATTGACGTAGGGCAGCACTAGGGTAAAGGGCAGCACGCCCAGAATCGAACACCAGATCACGTACTTGCGGCCGACGCGATCGCCGATGGGTCCGCCCAGGATGGTCCCGACCGCCACCGCACCCAGGAACACGAACAGGTACACTTGCGCATTTTGCACCGACACATGAAATTTGTTGATCAAGTAGAAGGTGTAGTAGCTCGTTAAGCTCGCCAGATAAATGTACTTGGAGAAAACCAGCACCACCAGAATCACGATGGACCACTTAACTTTATTGGAGGGCAGTCCGTGATCGACATGGTCACTCTCGTGCTTCGGTGCATTGATGCGAGCCTCACGATAGCGTTTCGCCCACACGCCTACCTTGCCGAGCAGCGCCATGCCCAGCAGCGCCGCCAGCGAGAACCAGGCCAGGCTCGTTTGGCCGTGCGGCAGCACGATGAACGCCGCTAGCAGCGGACCCAACGCGGAACCAGCGTTTCCGCCCACTTGAAAAATCGACTGAGCGAAGCCGTGCTGCCCTCCCGACGCCATCCGAGCGATGCGTGACGACTCGGGATGGAACACAGCGGATCCGATGCCCACCATCGCCGCCGCCAGCAGAATCAGCGGGAACGAGGTGGCAGTCGACAGCATCACCAATCCCACCAGCGTGAAACCCATGCCGATGCTCAGTGAGAACGGCTGCGGCCGTTTATCGGTGAAGGTTCCAACCACCGGCTGCAGCACAGACGCCGTCAGCTGATTCGTGAAAGTAATCATACCCACTTGGCCGAAGTCCAGATGATAGTTACCCTTGAGAATGGGATAAATCGCTGGCAGCAGCGATTGAATCATGTCATTCAAGAGGTGGCAGAAGCTGATCATCATCAGCACTGCATACGACGTTCTCTCGCGCAGTGTCTGACCCGGCGTCGTGGCCTGAACGGTGCTCATTTTCCTCCAGGATAACCTGACACGAACGGCGGAGCCGCCTGGCGTGAACCTTCCCTGCGCTTAGCCTTCTTTGTATTCTCCAAACACCTTGCGCAGGCGGTCGGAAATCTCGCCCACCGTGGCCTTGGCTTCGCAGGACGCCAAAATGTGCGGCATCAGGTTGGCGGAACCACGCGCGGCCTTCTCCAATTCGTTCAGGCGCGCACCATGCGTGTGCGGGTCGCGGGAGGCACGCAGTTCTCGAACTCGCTCCACTTGCCGCTTCTCGATGGCGGCATCCATTTTGAACACCGCTGGCGAACCCGGTTCCGCTTCCCCAAACCGGTTGACGCCTACGACGATTGCCTCTCCGGCCTCGACCTTCTTCTGGTATTCGTAAGCTGCGTTCTGGATTTCGCGCTGCAAGAAGCCGTCCTCGATGGCGCGCAGTGTTCCGCCCATTGCGTCGATGCGCGCGATGTAGGCTTCGGCGCCGCGCTCGATGTCATCCGTAAGCTTCTCGATATATTCGCTACCACCCAAGGGATCGGGCTCCGCGGTCACACCACTTTCGTAGGCAATCACTTGTTGCGTCCGCAGCGCCAGCCGCGCAGCCTCAGGAGACGGCAGCCCGAGCGCTTCGTCCCGGGAGTTCGTATGGAGCGATTGCGTGCCGCCCAGCACCGCCGCGAGCGCTTGCAGCGCCACGCGCACCACGTTCACATCCGACTGCTGCGCGGTCAGCGTCGAGCCCGCTGTCTGCACGTGAAAGCGCAACATCATCGACCTGGGATCGGCGGCTCCGAAGCGGCCCTTCATGATGCGGGCCCACAGGCGCCGGGCCGCGCGGTACTTGGCAATCTCTTCCAGGAAGTTATTGTGGGCGTTGAAGAAAAATGAGAGCCGGGGTGCGAACGCATCCACATCGAGTCCGGCTTCGACCGCGGCTTCGACGTAAGCGATGCCATCAGCGAGCGTAAACGCGACTTCTTGCACGGCGGTCGAGCCAGCCTCGCGAATGTGATAGCCGCTGATCGAGATCGTGTTCCATTCGGGCATTTCGGCGCCAGCCCACCGAAACAAATCGGTAATGATACGCATCGCCGGGCGCGGCGGATAGATATAGGTACCGCGCGCGATGTATTCCTTCAGGATGTCATTCTGAATCGTACCGTTGAGCTTCTTGACGTCGGCGCCCTGGCCTCGCGCCACCAGCACGTAGAGCGATAACAGAATCGCTGCCGTCGAGTTAATCGTCATCGAGGTGCTAATTTTTTCGAGGGGAATGTGATCGAAGAGATGCTCCATGTCGGCAAGGGAGGCGATAGAGACACCCACTTTGCCCACTTCGCCCGCGGCCAGCGGATGGTCGGGGTCTAGGCCCATCTGCGTGGGAAGGTCGAACGCCACGGAAAGTCCCGTGGTTCCCTGCGAGAGCAGATAGCGATAGCGCAGGTTGCTCTCTTCCGCGGAGCCGAATCCAGCGTACTGGCGCATGGTCCAGAGCCGCGCCCGGTACATGTCCTTATAGATGCCGCGAGTGTAAGGGAACTCGCCGGGTTGTTCGCTGCGTGGCCGGGGGGCGGGAGGCTCGCTCATGAACGCGAGATCTTTCGAGCGCGCCAGAACGAAGACACCCCGAAGTAACCCATCACCAGACCGAAGAGAGAAGGGAACACGATATGCACCAAGCCCTCGATGTCGCCTTCAAAGTCGCGCACCGCTCGGAATACATAGAATCCGGCCACCACTGCGAAGACAAGAAATAGAAAGCCAATCACCTCATTCCACAGCGCATGCAGCGGGCGTATGACGCCTGGCAGCACATGACTTAGAAATTTTGAAACCAACTGGCCCATCGGTTTCATCCTAACAGACAGGCGCCCCGGAAACGGCAGAAATGGGGGCCGCTCATCGATATGGTGATATGCTGTAAGCGGCAGGGGAGAGCGACAAAAGTGGATGATCGGCTTAAGGATTTGATGAAGGAACTCGGCGATGCCATCAACGAGTCCCTTTCCGATTCCGACCGCATCGCCGCCGCGATCGGCGAGATCAAACGCGCCGGCTACGACGTCTTTCTGGTGCTCGAAGCCACCATTGGCTTCAACAAGCGTGAGGACAACGAAGACGATGGCCAGGACGAAGGCGAAACGGTAGAACTGGAGCCGGCGCCCGAATCCGGCCGCCGCCGTTTGAGCAAGATCAAGCTCACATCACAGGACCAGAAGTTCCTGCGGGCCCTCAAGATCTCGATCGACGAAGAAAAACACTAAGCTTATTCGAGCTGACCCTCCGAATCGGCCAGCATTGACGCAGTGCCTGACGCCGACCAGAAATCCCGCCGGGGATTGCTATACTACTCGCTTGTCCCTCCAGCAGCAGAGCATATGAACCAACCGAATCCCGATCAAATTCTGCAAGTAGGCCTGGGTTTCTGGGCATCGAAGACCCTGTTGAGCGCCGTGGAAATGGAGTTATTCACGGAACTGGCGAAAGATCCAGGGGACCTCGCAGCGCTCGAAGTGCGATTAAGTCTCCATCCGCGATCGGCCCGCGATTTTTTGGATGCGTTAGTCGCGCTGAAATTTCTCGAACGCCGGGACGGGCGTTACTACAACACGCCATCCACCGAATTTTTCCTGGACAAGCGCAAGCCGTCCTACATCGGCGGAATCCTCGAGATGGCCAACCATCGCCTCTATCCGTTTTGGGGGCACCTTACGACCGCGCTGCGCAGCGGACTTCCTCAAAACGAAACGAAAGACGGCGGTCCCAACCCATTCGAGGTTCTCTATGCCGACCCAGCGCGCTTAAAGGAGTTCCTCCAGGCCATGACGGGAGTGAGCAACGGAGGAAACCTGGCGATCGCCCGCCAGTTCCGCTGGAGCGATTACCATACTGCAGTGGACGTTGGAACCGCGCAAGGCGACCTGATAACCCAGGTGGCGCTGGCCAATCCGCATATCCACGGAACAGGCTTTGATTTGCCCCAGGTGCAGCCGATTTTCGAAGACTACGTGAAAACTAACGGGCTTTCGGGAAGGGTGAAATTCTCGCCGGGCAGTTTTTTCGATCAGCCTCTACCTAAAGCCGATGTGGTCATGATGGGCCACATTCTGCACGACTGGGATCTGGAAACAAAGCGCATGCTGGTGCGCAAAGCTTATGAAGCCCTGCCGGAGGGCGGCGCTTTCATTGTCTACGAAGCCATCATCGATGACGATCGCTCGACCAACGCGTTCGGGCTGATGATGAGCTTGAATATGCTGGTCGAAACCCCGGGCGGATTCGACTACACCGGGGCCGACTGCGCAGGGTGGATGAAAGAGGCGGGATTCCGCGAAACGCGCGTAGAGCATTTGGTCGGCCCGGATTCGATGGTCATCGGCGTTAAGTAAAGCGGCTCGCAGCGCGGCGCATGATCGCCCTGCTTCCGGCTGGCGAGCGGCACACGTGCAGGCGGAAGCACGGTGAATCGTCCCCGCGGGAAGGCGCCACCCAAACGGCCCGGATTCCGCGATAATGGAAGTGTTGCGCGCCGCATCCGGCAAGGCCACGCGCGGAGGTCCGCACGAGGCATACCTGGCGATTGAGCGATTTCTCAAGGCCAGCAGAAAACCAGTTCTGATCGAGCCCGGGGAAGATCCGTTCGCCCTCGCAGCCGATACCTTCGCGCTAAACCAACGCCCGTCGTCCCTCACCATCGAATGCTGGGATGAAAAGCGTACGTTAGCCCGCCGCGTTGCGTCGGTGCGCCTGGAGCGTCCCGGCCGCTTGGAACTCCACGTGAAACACTTCGGCGGACGCACTGGGGCCCTTACGCTGGTGGATCTGGATCGCGAGACTCATCGTGTCGCGGCCCGGAAGGGCACACGGCTCAAATATCGCGAGCTTTTCCGACGGTCGCTCCATCGCCAATTTCCCGACTGGCGAGTGGTGGAACTCAGCACCGAACAAGACCTGCACAATAGCTTCTCCCCCGCCTACCCGCGCGCGATGCTAAGGCGCGGGAGGCAGGCACTGGCAGCCATCGGCATCCCGGAAAACTCGGCGTCGCCCGCTAACGCCCTGACGTTCGGTCTGATCTGGCTGGATTACCTGCGGCGCCGTGAACCACGCTCGGCAATAGCGCGCCTAAACGTCGAAGGCCTGGTCCTCTTTGCACCTGCCGGCCACGAGCATACTCTCTGCCATCGCGTGCGCTTTTTGGACCCGCTTGCCGCGCGTTATCTGATCTTCGTCCACGATGGCGTTGGACATGAACAATTAGTCGACCCGCGCGATTACACGAACCTCGACACGCGGTTGGATACAGGCGGAGCTGAGAAACATCGATCTCCGAGCCCCGGTCAGCCCGAAGCCTGGCTCGAGGCGCGCGTCCGTCGCGAGCTCGAATCGCTAGATGCAACGTTGTATACCCAACCGGTCTACGGTCAGGTAGCCCAGTTCGCAGGAGGTGACCGCGGAATCATAGATCTGCTGGCCATGGACCGCGATGGCAGGCTGGCTGTGATCGAACTGAAAGTAGATCAGGACATCCACCTTCCGCTCCAGGCGCTGGATTATTGGATGCGGGTCAAATGGCACCTTGATCGTGGCGAGATCGCTGAAAGTGGTCATTTCACTGGACTTCCACTGAGTACGGAAGTGCCTCGCCTGCTCCTGGTGGCGCCTGCATTGGAGTTCCACCCGGCCAATGAAGTGGTCCTAAGCTTTTTTTCACCTGAAATCCCAGTAGAAAGGATCGGATTGGGAGTACAATGGAGACAGGAGCTCAAAGTCATGTTTCGAGCTCCCCTGAAGACATATTCCGGCAAACCATGGCCCTCGCTGTCCTCCGCCAGATAAAGCAGGCTCTTGCAACCCTGAATCCGAGGGAGTTGCGTGATTTGGCTGATCGCCCGTTGCGGGTGGGGCTAATCGCTCCTTCCGCCGACGCCTTGGGGCAGATGGAGATGTATTTCGCCCCCCACCATTTTTCAGCCGATCGGCGGGCGCAAGCTTCGCAGATCCTGATCAGAGGCGGAGGCAAGGACTGCGATATCGATATCTACGATTCGTCGATCCTGCGGCCCGCTAACGCGTTTTCATTCGATCCGGAAGCCCCGGAAAACTGCGTGCGGCGTATTTTGAAGGCTCGGCCGGACCTGATGCTGCCGCTGGCGCGGCGGCTTTATCCTTTCCGTAAGCAGGCCGTGCATCGCCTGATCCGGTCCATCGCCAAAGAAAACGCTCTCTTCTGCTTGACGACGGCGCTTCCCGACGTTATCCCCAGTCTGGCTATGATCCCGTGGGCCGCCGGGGAATTCGCCTCCGACACCGCTTTTCTCACTATGAACCAGATCCGCATGGCGTTCCTGGTGGCGGCGGCCAGCGACCGGCCGATCGGTTACCGGGAGCAGCGTTCCGAAATCGCCTCTATCGTCGCCGGCGCATTTGGGTGGCGTGCATTGGCGCGCGAGCTCATCGGCAAGGTTCCCTTCGGCGGCGGGCTGATTCCGAAGGCTGGGATTGCCTATGCCGGCACTTTCGCGGTCGGGCTCTCGCTCGAACGCCTGTACCGTGTGGGGTATGGATTCACGCGCGCCGAACGGCACGCCGTCTACGAAGAAGCCTACGAGCACGGCAAACAAATCGCGAGCATGCTGCTGGCGAACTTCCGCCACAGCAAAGCTAGCTGAAACGCGGACCTGCTTGGCAGCATCTATTAACAACAGGGAAGGGGAATTCCATGCGATATTTGAGCGTATTCTTGTTGCTGGCTAATTGCGGAATGGCCGATACGGTATTCTTCCGCGACGGGCACTCGGTCAGCGGATCATTCGTGGGTGGCGACTCCAGATCCATTCGTGTGGCGGTGGGCGACCGGGTGGAGACCATCAGGTTGGCGGAAATCGATCGCATTTCGTTTGGCGATCCCCAGCAGTCCTATGCCCCGCCTGTACTGCGGACCCCTCCTGAAGAGCCCGTCTACCGGCCAGCTCCGCCGCCAGTGGCTCGCCGCAGTGATTTCGACGAGCGCGGTGTGATCCCATCGGGCACGGTGCTCACGGTGCGCATGGTTGACAGCGTCGACTCGGAACGCGACTACGTGGGCAAGACTTTCCAGGCTTCGCTCGACGAGCCGGTGCTCGACCCGAACGGACGCACTCTGGTACCGCGCGGAGCGGACGTTGTGATCAAGCTGGTCGACGACGTGCAATCGGGAAAAATCGAAGGCCGCACGGTGCTGACGCTGGATATCGTATCGCTGAGGATCAACGGCCGCGAAGTTGACGTCGACACGACCTCAGTCACGGAGCAAAGCAGTTC
>JBDTTL010000004.1:0-33972 GCA_039930665.1 Acidobacteriota bacterium | reverse complement strand
CTAGTTGTCGACGACAATTCTGAGAACCGAGATCTGCTCCTGGAGCGCTTGGCTCTCAGCGGCTATCAGGTGGAAGGCGCAGAAACCGGTGAGCAGGCGCTCGAAAAAATCAACCACGCGCACTACGATTTGGTCCTGCTTGACCAATTGATGCCAGGAATGACCGGGCTCGACCTTCTGCGCTTGTTGCGTGCCACCTACTCTCCCAGCCAGCTTCCGGTCATTATGGTGAGCGCGGCCGGCAATAGCGAAGCCATCGTTGACGCGCTGGGGCATGGTGCCAACGACTATGTGGTGAAGCCCCTGGATCTCCC
The DNA here is from genome assembly GCA_039930665.1 of Acidobacteriota bacterium. Taxonomy (GTDB): domain Bacteria; phylum Acidobacteriota; class Terriglobia; order Bryobacterales; family Bryobacteraceae; genus Palsa-187. Next base: position 33,658 of record JBDTTL010000004.1, on the reverse strand, counting down.
GGTGATGGACGCGCGTATCCAGACCCAGCTTGCGCGGTCGCAGGACGAGCGTCTGAACCGGCTATTGGACCCTCTTACCGGTCTCGGAAACCGGACCATGTTCTTGAGCCACTTAGGAGATGCCCTGGTGCGGCATCGCTCTGGAAACTCCGTTGCGGTGCTACTGCTCGACTTGGATGGTTTTCAGAGCCTGAACGACAACTTGGGCTACCTGGCGGGAGATCAGGCATTGGTCGAAGCCGTAGCGCGCTTTCGCCTGGCGATTAGGGAGTCTGCCATGCATCCGGCGCCTCTGCTGGCGCGCGTCGGAGCGGACGAATTTGCCATTTTATTGGTCGCTGTGCCGATCGAGCAGGCTCAGGCGCTTTGCAGGACCCTGCTGTCTTCTCTCGCGCGGCCCTTCGTTTTGCAGGATTCACAGGTATCGATCAGCGCCTGCGCCGGGATCGCTGCCTGCGCCGGCTGCGACGCGATTGCCGCCGAACTGTTGCGAGACGCCCGGGTCGCCATGTTCCACGCCCGGCGGGAAGGCCGAAACCGCTGGGAAACGTTCGATCCGCAATTGCGCCATCGCGCCCGCGCCCGTATGTCCATGGCGATTGATCTGCACCACGCCCTCGAACGGAATCAGATGGAGGCGTTTTACCAGCCTGTCGCAGACCTGCGCACTCGCTCGGCAGTCGGCTACGAAGCTCTGCTGCGATGGCGCCACCCGCAATACGGCCTGATCCAGCCGCTGGATTTTATTCCCATTGCCGAAGACACCGGCCTCATCGTTCCCTTGGGAAACTGGATTCTACGGCAGGCAGCGATTCAGCTAAAGAGCTGGCAAGTTAAATTTCCCTGTACGCCACCCTTATCGATGAACATCAATGTGTCCGTCAAGCAACTGCTGGGCGACGGACTTGCCGAGACGGTCGAAGGTGTTCTTGCCGAAACGGGAATTCCGCCGGAGACGCTCAACCTGGAAATTACCGAAAGCGCACTGATTCCGGAACTCGATTCCGTCCAGAAGGTCCTTTCCAGGCTCCGCGCCTTGCACGCCGGTCTTGCGCTCGACGACTTCGGCACCGGCTATTCCTCGCTCAGTTGCCTCCGCACGCTGCAGTTCGATTCCCTTAAGATCGACCGCTCCTTTATCCAACGCCTGCACCAGGACGCGGAGAGTTGCGCCATCGTCGAAACCATCCTCAATCTGGCCCGCGGGCTCCACATGTCAGTAGTTGCCGAAGGTATCCAGAACGAGGAACAACTGGCCGCCTTGCTCAAGCTTGGCTGTGAAATCGGCCAAGGCTTCTTGTTTTCGAAGCCTATGGCGGCCGACGCTGCCGAACGCACGCTCGCGTCCGATTTCGCCATCGCCTAACTGGCATTCCCCTAACGGGTATCCTGGAAACATGAGGCCCCCGGTAGCGGAAGATCGAACCCGTACGCCCGGTGCCGTTACGTCTTTGATCGACCCGGCCTCCTCGCCGCACCGCCACTTTGCCCGATTCGCCTGGGGAGTCCTCGCCTATAACGTCGTGGTTATCCTGTGGGGCGCTCTGGTACGAGCCACCGGTTCCGGAGCTGGCTGCGGCGGCCACTGGCCTCTCTGCAACGGCGAGGTTTTGCCCAACGTTTCGCAAATCGGGACGGTGATCGAGTTCACCCATCGCATCATGAGCGGCCTGGCTCTCGTATTGGTCGTTGGGATGTTTGCCTGGGCCCGTAGAGCCTTTCCGTCTCGCCACCCGGCTCGCCGCTGGGCTGGGTGGGCGCTCGTGTTCATCCTTACCGAAGCGCTGCTCGGTGCGTCTCTGGTCTTGCTTGGCCACGTCGCGAAAAATGAATCCGTCGGCCGGGTCTATTCGCTCGCCACCCATCTGATCAACACTTTTTTGCTATTGGCTTCCCTCGCACTCGCGGCGTGGTTCTCCTGGCGGGAAAACCCGCCCGCGGCGAACCGCAACACTCGGGCGTTCTCATTCACCACAGCCGGTCCTTTGGTGGCGCTGGTTCTGGTAGCGGTGGCCGGAGTAATCACCGCTCTTGGCGATACGCTATTCCCGTCCCATTCCCTCGCTGAGGGCATGCGCGATGATTTTTCATCCACCGCCAGCTTCTTGATCCGGTTGCGGATCATCCACCCCTTCCTCGCCGTGGGTGCAGGATTCATATTGGCTGTGGTCGCGTTTCCGGAATATCGGGCGCGCCACACGGATCGCCTGCGCGCTTTGTCGGGCTGGCTTCTGCTACTTTTCGCCGCCCAATTCGTGGTCGGTGCGTCGAGTATCGTCCTGCAGGCGCCGCTTTCCTTGCAGCTTCTTCACCTGTTCCTCGCCGATTCCATCTGGATATTACTCGTGCTCTTCACCGCGGAGCGTGGACGCTTCGTCCAAATAGAAAAAGGGCAACGTCCCAAAAAGACGTTGCCCCACTTCTGATCTCGAATTCCGATCTTGATTAGTAGCGATTGTTGCGGCGCTGACCGCCAAAACCACCACCACCGCCGCCTTTGCCACGGCCACCGCCACCGCCGCCGAATCCACGGTCTTCTTTCGGACGCGCTTCATTGACGTTCAACGCACGGCCGTCGAGTTCCCTGCCATTCAGCTCGGCAATCGCCCGGTCGCCCTCGGCGTTATTCGCCATCTCGACGAACCCGAAACCGCGGGCCTGTCCGGTGTCTCTGTCGGTCACCACGCTGACGCGATCAACGGTACCGTATGCTTCAAACATGGATCGAATCGCATCTTCGGTAGCACCGAAGCTGAGATTTCCTACAAAAATGTTTTTCATTTTAACTTCCTTCTGCAGTTGCAGAACAGCGAATCACGGGCAGGATCGGACATGGGCGGCGGACCGGACAATGTTAAAGATGCCTGTATCAGCGAACTGACAAACTACGCCTTACTGTAGCACGGCCGCCGGAGGGCTGGGCTTTCGCTCAGGCGCCATCAGCGCCGCCAGCCTAACGCATCCAGCTGTTGCTCGAGGAAAGTCAGACCGTCGCTCAGGGTCTTGCGATAGCGCTCATCGCTGCATTTCTCCAGGTCCGATAGCACGCGCGTGCGATGAAGCAGCAAACTCTCGCATTTCCGCTGCGTGGCCAATTGCTCGAATGTGAGCCTCGGCTTGCCCTCGCCCCGGCGCTGGTTCGCCGATTCGATTTGAGCTTCGACCGATTTGCTTTCCCAGCCCCGTGCCACGCTTCATTATACGGTGTGAGGATTTTATGGTGTGACGCAGTCCGCTCGCTTTTAACGCGGTGCCGACGCCGGCTTAGGCGTGCTGGCTGAACTTCCGCAAAACGCGAGGGAGGCACACTGCTCGCATTCGTCCCCTTCAAGGCTGCGGATCTGCTTCCAGCTATGCGGTCGCGTCACCACACATCCGCACAAGGTCAGCGAATCGCCCGAGGATTGATACATCGCCGATAAGTGATGTTTCATGCCGTCGGTTACCAGTTTCATGTATGTCATCAGCGGACCCTCATATTGACCATTCAATCGCGATCTCGTCAGCAGGTCGCGAGCATCAAAAACCCCAGCGGCCCTCACCTAGCAGGCGCTCGCCGGAGCGATTGGTAATACAGCGCGGAAACACTCCAAGTTTCCGGGCCGTGGAGAAGATCTGCATTCCTCTCAGTCGAGTCCTAACTAAAGCTGGATTTGTAACTATTTGACAGTTGGTGCACAGCGCACCAATGTTGTAGTTTATCCTAACCCGGACTGCTCTTGGACGCATTCATCTCCCGTGTACACCAGTAAAATCCGCTACCCATCTGTCGCGAACAAAATCTGCCGCTGCCTCTTCCGCCCCGTCTACGTACTCAGTTGGCGCCGCATGTTATCGAGAGATTCTTGCATTGAAGTATCGGCCTCCCAAGCCGCAGCTGGGGCGACACTGGTTTGCAGCTCCATCTCGGCAAATAATGGGATCAGTTCAGGGTCGCGCCAACCGCGCTGCGATTCCTCGAGCATGATCTCGATCGAGTAGGTGTGGGAAAACGCCGGCTTATAGGAGCGGGCGGTGGTGAGCGCATCGTAAATATCAGCCACCTGCAGAATACGCGCCAGCAGCGGGATCTCTTCACCTTTCAGTCCGTCTGGATAGCCCGAGCCGTCCCACCGTTCGTGATGACTGCGGATGATGGGAAGCACCGGCGCCAAGGTTTTCATCGGCTGGCAAATTTCCTCGCCTCGGATGGTGTGCATGCGCATGATCTCCCACTCTTCGGCGCTAAGCAGTCCTTTGTTGAACAGGATCGAGTCCGGAATTCCTATCTTCCCGATGTCATGCAGGTAGCCCCCGCGGTAGAGGGCCAATTGATCCGCCCGGGAGAGCCCCAGCGCCTGGCCCAGCCTAACGCTGTAGGCGGCCAGCCGCTCGCAATGCAATCCCGTGTAGTTATCGCGCGCTTCCACCGCCTTCGCTAAAGCGAAGAGGATGGTCTCGGCTTCCTCCAACGAATCGATGAGGGCCTTGCTCCGCAGCATACCGCGGACCCGTGTGCGCACTACCGCCGGCTGCAATGGCTTGACTAGAAATTCGTCGGCCCCGGATTCGATGCCGGCAATCTCGTTTTCCGTTCCTTGCACGCCCGTGATCACCAAGAGAGGGATAAGCTGCGTAAGCCGGTCCGCTTTCAGAGCGCGACAAAAATCTGGCCCGCTCATTCCGGGCATCACCATATCCATCACCACCAAGTCGACTTTTTCGTGTTCCAGCATCTCGAGCGCCAGCGATGGCCGCTTGGCCTCGAGGATGCGGTAGGGCTCGGTTTTCAGGATGGCTTTAAGTAGACGCCGGTTCAGATCCAGATCGTCGACGATCAGGATGGTAGACACCCGCGCGGCATCTTCGAGAGCGTTGTCCCAACGGGGAAGACGCTGCTCCGCGAGTACGGAGCCCACTTCTTTCGCCGCGCTTTTAACCACTGCCATGGTGCGAACTGCCCTCAATGGATGTATCGGTAAAGCCCTAGAAATTCATTAGGCACGATGGATGAGTATTAGGGTCGCCTCAGGGGAAAACCCTAGCGCCCCCACTCGGCCTACTAATTGCATATGATAGGTCGTCATGAATTGCTAGTCATGAGTTTCGCCTATGCGCTGTTAGCCCTCAATTTACTAACAACCCGCCAGTTGCCACCTGGCGCTGAGTTACACATTCGCCTGACCACTCCCATCTCGTCTTATTCAAGCCGTGCTGGAGAACACGTGGATGCCGTTTTGATTGCCCCTGTGGTTTCGAACGGAGAAATCGTTCTCCCTGCCGGGAGCTTGGTTTCTGGAAATCTGAAATCAGTGCAACGAGTGGGCTTCGGACTGGTTCACGAACTCGCCGGGTTCGATCTGGAGTTCACTGCCATAACCACGCCGGATGGCGAACGCTTTCCACTCTCAGCGCGAGTGCAGGAGGTTGAGAATGCCCGCGAGCGCTTGACGCGCGACGGTGGCATCCGCGGGTACCGTCCCACCAGCAGCCTGTCGTATCGCACTGGAGGCTACATTAGAACGGCGATCACATGGGAAATGCATGCCGCGCTGGCGGTGTGGGCGGTCAAGACTCTTCTGTTGCAAGTCCCTGAACCCGAAATCTACTACCCCGTGGGAGTGGAGCTTACTTTGGCTTTGACGGGGCCCATGCGAGCCCCGGCGCCCGAGTCGTCGCCTGCCCCATCGCTCTTGACCGACAAGGACCGTGCGGAAATAGACGCGCTGCTGGAGGCAGTGCCTGCGCGCACATATGCAGCGTATTCGAATCGCCCATCGGATCTCATCAACGTCATGTTCATTGGTTCGCGGGAGGATGTGGCCACCGCCTTCGAGGCGGCTGGATGGATCGAGCCGCAACAAGCCACACTCCGCACGAATATCCGCAGAATCCGTGCGGTTGCCGATGGGCGCGGAGATAGAACCGCTCCCATGTCAAACCTGCTGGTGCAGGACCAAAAGGCGGATATGTCCTGGCAAAAGGGTTTTAACGACGTCTCTCAGCGTCACCATATCCGGATCTGGATGCAAACCGAAACCTGGAACGGCAAACCGGTTTGGGTTGGCGCGGCCACCCATGACATTGACTTTGCGTTTTGGCGTCGAGGCACGCCAATGACGCACAAGATCGCGGAGAACGTGGACGACGAGCGCGACAAAGTTGTGAACGATCTAGTATTCACCACCTGCGCCAGCTTGCTGGACTTCCCAGAGCGCGCTCATATCCCCACGTTTACCCACAATGCCACCGGAGATCCCATGCGCACGGACACACGGCTCGCCATCGTGCAGGTGAAGTCCTGCGCAGCCCCGGCCATTTCCTTGCAGTTCACTAGCGCCACGCTTCCGCTTCATGGAAGCAAACTGCAGCGCTTCGCGCGCCGCGAAATTCTGAGCCTGCGCAGCGACGTAATACGCGAGAATATCTACTGGCGCAGTTATGAGGGTGTGCGCTGGTTGATCACCGCTTACCGCCAGCGCGGCGGACGAGGGGCGCAAAACGCCACGCGCCGCCCCGCCAACCAGGAATCCAGGCAGGGAAGCAATCATGCGGCTTTCTTGAAAGACATGTTCCGTTAGATCGACCCCCCAGAATTCCAGGCCGAACCGTTACACTTAAGGATTCATGAACCAGACTGTTTCGCCCGCAAAATCCATTGAGGGCGTGATTACATTACCCGGCGACAAGTCCATTTCCCACCGCTACGGAATGCTGGGAGGCATCGCCCAAGGCGTCACCACCATCCACAATTACTCGACTGGCGCGGATTGCCAGTCAACGCTTGCCTGTATGGCGGCCTTGGGCGCGCGCGTTGAGCGCAGCGATGGCAAGGTCATCATCCATGGCGGCGCGTTGCACGAGCCCACCGGGCAACTCGACGCGGGCAATTCCGGCTCGACGATACGCATGCTCTCCGGAATCCTGGCGGCGCAGCCCTTCACCAGCCGCATCGGCGGGGACGAGTCGCTCTCGCGGCGGCCCATGGACCGCATTACACGCCCGCTCACCGAAATGGGGGCGCACATTGAAGGCCAGGAGCTTGCCGGGCGCAGTGGGAATTTTCCACCGCTCACCATTTACGGCCGGCCCCTGCACGGCATCGACTACACTCTGCCGATGGCCAGTGCGCAAGTGAAAAGCTGTGTGCTGCTGGCAGGATTGTTCGCCGCCGGCGACACCATCGTCCGCGAGCCCGTGCGCACGCGGGACCACACCGAAATCGCATTGCAGGAACTAGGTGCGGAGATCGAAGTCCATCAGCGCGTAATCAAGCTCACGGCCGGCGCGCGGCTCACCGGAAAAGAACTGGTGGTCCCCGGCGATCTGTCATCCGCAACCTTCTTCCTGGTGGCAGCGCTGCTCATGCCCGAGGCCAGCCTGGTGATCCACAACGTGGGGCTGAACCCCACGCGCTCCGCTCTATTGGATTTTTTGACTTCCGTGGGCGCGTCCATTAAGGTCATCGATGTCAAGCAGAGCGGCGGCGAATTGATTGGCAGCCTGCGCATCCAGGCCTCGAAAATCAAAGGTGGCGTGATCGAAGGCGCAATGACGGCCGCGCTGATCGATGAGATTCCGGCGCTAGCGATTTTGGGCGCCGCCAGCCAAGGCGGCCTGGTGGTCCGCGACGCGGGTGAATTAAGGGTCAAGGAAACCGACCGTATCGCCGCTATCGAATCCAATTTGCAGCGCATGGGGGTGTCTATCGAAACCACCCCCGACGGTTTTCATATCCCCGGAGGGCAAATATTTCACGCCGCGGAAATCGATTCCGCCGGCGACCACCGCATTGCGATGGCATTTGCCATAGCCGGGCTGGCGGCGGATGGACCCACGGTTATTCAGGGCGCCGAGTCGGCGGGCGTATCCTTCCCCGAGTTTTTTAGTACACTGCGGGAAATCGCCCACTAGTCCATGGACCCACTTCTCGATCTCGCGCTCCCCGGCTTGATCCACGATCTGAATAATGTGTTCCAAACCATGATGGATGCCGCCGACACGCTTTCCGGCGATCAACGGTGGGCGCACCTCTCCGCTGTTATTTTTCGCAGCATCGAGCGCGGCAAGGAAATTACGCAGAGCATGCAGGCCATCGATCAGCCTTCGGCGCCATTTGAAACCGTGCTGCGGAACTCGCGGACGCTGGTAGAGGACTCGATGATGTCGCGGCCGGGCCCCAAGATTCAATTCGACTGCCGCAGCGAACCCGACCTGGTATTGCTCCATGCCTGGGCCTGGGAACGAGTGCTCATCAATTTGTTCTGTAACGCAGTGCAGGCCATGCCTCAGGGTGGGACGATTTTCGTCGATGCCAGCCGCAAGAATGGCAACATTCAAATCGTGGTGGCCGACGAAGGACCCGGAATCGCGCCGGAGCTGCTGGCGGTGATCTTCGATCCGCACGTTTCCACCAAGACCTCGGGCGGCCTGGGCCTGCACATTGTACAGAGCATCGTGAAGCAAGAAGCCGGCGAGGTGCGCGCCGCGAATCGAGATGCCCGCGGCGCCGAATTCACGATCACGCTTCCCGCCCAGCCGGCAATCTCGCGGAGTGTTAGCGCGTAGCACGATCGGCGGGTTTTTGCTGGTTGCGCTAAGCGCTCCGGCGCAAGAACGCGCGCCCGATCCCGTCGAAATCGTCCGCCGTTCAGTCGACCGCGATTGGACCGACTTTGCGAGCCGCAAGAATTATACCTACCAGGAGCGCTCCGAGTTCCGTCAATATGCGCGTAACGGCAGACTGTCCGGCAGCCGCAGTGAGACCAGCGACGTTATGATCCTCGGGGGCCGCCCCTATCAACGCCTCACCGCCCGCAACGACAAGCGCCTCTCCCCGCGCGAAGATCGCCGCGAGCAGGCGAAACTCGATCGCGAGCTCGCCAAGCGCCAGCACGAATCGCCTGCAGAGCACGCCCGCTATGAAAAGGAACGCGTCGAAGAGCGGGCGTTCATCCGGGAAATTCCCGACGCTTTCACGTTTCGCTTGCTCAGAACCGACACCGTCAGCAACCAAGCCGCCTGGGTGATTGAAGCCCAGCCCAAGCCGGGGTATCGTGCGGTTCATTCTCAAGCCAAGGATTTCGCGAAGGTGCGCGCCACGATCTGGATCGAGCAGGCGACCTATCACTGGGTCAAAGTAGATGCCGACGTGTTGAATACGATCTCCGTGGGCTTCGGCCTCCTGCGCATCGCCCCCGGCAGCAGCCTGCACTTCGAGCAGACTCGCGTGAACGATGAAATCTGGTTGCCGTCAAGCATGCTGGTGCGCTTCAAAGCACGATTGGCTCTGCTCAAAGTGCTGCGTGGCGAATACGATATCCGATATAGCAACTATCTGAAGTTTCAGAGCCACTCGAAAATGGTTCTGGGACAGTAGACACTCTGCTTCGCCGCCATTTGCTGGGCCGCCATTTGCAAAGATAGTAGTGATGGCTCCACTGCGCATTCTGGTAACCAACGACGATGGCTGGGATGCACCGGGACTGGCAGTACTCAAGTCGTTGGCTGCGGAATTGGGAGAGGTCTATGTGCTCGCCCCGCGCGATCCCCATTCCTATACCGGCCACCGTGTCACCGAAGACTCCTCGCTCTTGCTTGCCGAAATCGCGTCGCGCGAGTTCACGCTGGCCGGAACTCCCGCCGATTGCGTTCGCGTCGCGCTGACCGCCGTCTTTCAAGACATCGATTGGGTGCTCTCAGGGATCAATCGCGGAGGAAATCTGGGTTCGGATCTGTATACTTCGGGCACCGTCGCCGCGGCGCGGGAAGCGGCGTTCCTGGGCAAGCCTGCAATCGCCATTTCGCAGTACATCCAGAGAGGCGTCCCACTCGAATGGGATCGCTCGCGTGAGCTCGCACGGCCAATTCTTGTGAAACTGCTCGCCGAAGGCTGCTCGCCAAAAAGTTATTTGAACGTGAACCTGCCGCATACCCAGAATGGCGACTTAGCTGCTACGCTGATTTGCGATCCCGATAACCAGCCGCTCGATGTGCGCTTCCATCGCGAGGGCGACTCCTTGCGTTTTGCCGGCTCCTACCAGGCTCGCCCGCGCACTCCCGGGCGCGATATTGACCTATGCTTTCAAGGCGCCATTACGGTGAGTCGTTTGCAACTGTGAAGGCCACAGGTAACGAAGATCGGCGGCGGGGCGTCACTACGTTGACGAGAACGCCGGGTCGTAAGCACGTGGTGCGTAATTTTTTTATTCTTCTTTCGATCTTGGCCGCTGCGGCGTCCCCCGCGGCGGCTACGCTGGGGGGCTCCGCTGAGTCCGTCGCCACTGACCAGTCCAGATTTCACGCGAAACGCTCGGTTGTGCAAAGGTCGAACTACACGGTCCACGAGATTACCCGCGATGACGGCACCCTGATCCGCGAGTATGTCACGCCCGCAGGCAAAGTATTTGGCGTCTCCTGGACCGGACCGACGATCGCCGATCTATCGCAGTTGCTCGGAACCTATAACACCGAATTTCAAAACGCGCTGCGCTCCAAGCGCGGCCGCCGAAAAGCTGCCGTAGTGCGCAATTCTGACTTAGTGGTCGAAAGTACCGGCCACACCCGTGACTTCCATGGGCGTGCTTACCTCAACTCGATGCTGCCCAGCGGCGTAACCGAGGACGTGGTGAAGTGAGGCTCGCCCTCCGGCGTGAATGGGCCGCGGTTGCGGTCACGGCTCTCCTTTTGATGAGTCTCGCGGCCTGCAGTGGAAGCAGCGGAAGCAGCGGTATTAGCGTGGGCGTAAACACGACGCCACCATCGGTAAACAACGTCCAGCCCATAGTGGTGGATTCGGGACCCTTTGTGAATGGGCAGCCGGTGGGCTTTAACGATGCGCTTTATACGACCGTGACCATTTGCGCGCCCGGGACATCCACTTGCCAGAGCATCGATCATGTTCTGGTTGATACCGGATCGTCGGGACTCCGCATCGTGGCGTCGCAGATAGGGCTGAATTTGCCTTTCATCGCCGACGCCAACCATAACCCAATCGGCAACTGTGCGCAATTCGCCGACACTACTTACCAGTGGGGCCCGCTTGTCAACGTGGATGTCCTGATGGCGGGCGAAGTGGCTTTATCCATTCCCATTCAGGTTGTTGGAGCTTCCAATTTCGCCGCCGTTCCCACTGCCTGCAGCGCCGGCGGAATCGCCGCCCAGACGGTGGCCACCCTGGGCGCGAACGGAATTCTCGGTGTGGGCCTGTTCCGCCAGGATTGCGGATCTGCCTGCGCCTCCACTTCGGCGCCGCCTGCCGTGTATTTCAGTTGTCCGGCGCAATTGACATCCCCGTGCACCGCTGCCCCGGTTGCTGTATCCGCGCAGTTGCAAAATCCCGTTTGGATGTTTCAGCAGGACAACAACGGACTTGCGATCGTCCTTCCTCAGGTGGGGGCAACCGGCGCCGTGTCGGCGGTGGGTTCCATGGTCTTTGGCATTGGCACGCGATCCAACAACGGACTGGCTGGCGCGCGGGCGCAGGCTGCCGACGGCTTTGGCAACTTCACCACCACATTTAACGGCGTGGCTTATTCCAGCAGCTTCATCGACAGTGGTTCAGGTGGCTACTATTTTCTCGATTCATCCACCACCAGCCTGCCAAATTGCGCTGCCAACAGCTTCGCCGCGGGCTTCTATTGCCCGTCCACTCCCGCGAACTTCACGGCCATTAATAGCGGTCCGAATCCCAACGGAACGGAGGTCCAAGTGTCTGTGAATGTGGCGTTCCCGATCGCCAATGCGCTACCGCTCATCGCTTCACCCGCGTTGGCTTTTAACAATATCGGAGGCCCCAACCCTGGTGTATTCGATTGGGGGCTGCCATTCTTTTTCGGTCGCACGGTGTTTGTCGGGATCGAAGGGCAAAACACGCCCGCCGGCAGAGGCCCCTATTGGGCCTACTAAGCCGTTCACCTGAAGCTCTCGCCTGATCTGCGGCGCAATTATTGCCTAGACGAAATTTATCCTTGCGCCGTCGCGACGCCATCCGTCATAGTAATGGTGTGGAACCGGGTAGTACAAAACTTGGCGGCACCAAACTGGGCAGTACATGGCGGAACAGTTCCTTTTCCTCACCGAATTATTCGGCCTCAAGGTCTATGACCTTAAGGGGCGCAGCCTCGGTGCGATCAAGGACGCCGCAATCGTGCCGCTGGTTGATCCGGTCCGCGTCGACCGCTTCCTGATCGGCGGCGACGGTACCTTGCTGACCGTCCGTTACGACCAGGTCAAGACCATTTCGCTCGACGGTATTCACCTGCGGGATGAAAATCTCACTCCGTACCACTCCGATGAATACATGCTGCGGCTAACGCGCGACTTGCTCGATCAGCAGATCGTCGACGCCCAGGGACGCAAGGTGGTTCGCGTCAATGACGTCACCTTCGAGCTGCGCGAGGAGAATCAATCGCAAGTCTTATGGGTGCTCGAAGTCGACATCGGCATTCGCAGCATTTTCCGGCGTCTGCTGCGGGGTATCCTGCCATCGCGGTGGATTCGCCGCCTGCAAGGGCGCATTCCACCGCACTCGATCCGCTGGGAATTTTGCAACATTCTGGAGCCTGATCCGCAGCGCCGCCTGCGCCTGAATATTTCCAACCGTTTGCTGGAAAACATGCATCCGGCCGATCTTGCCGATATTGTGGAATCTCTCGGTCCCGAGGACCGTGAAGCCATTTTCGAAAACATCGATAGCGAAGTGGCGGCGGAAGCGTTGTCGGAGGTGGATCCCGATATCCAGGTCAGCATTCTCGAATCGCTGGAGACCCAAAAAGCCGCCGAGATTGTCGAGGAAATGTCCCCCGACGAAGCCGCCGACGTTCTCGCCGAGCTGGAAGAGGAAACCAGCGACGAGATTCTGGAAGAAATGGAGCACGAGCCCAAGCAAGAGGTGGAAGAGCTGCTCGAGTTCGATGAGGACACGGCCGGCGGCCTGATGAATACCGAGTACGTGGCGTTGCCCCAGACAGCCACTGTCGCCGACGCGCTCGAGGCTCTCCGGCAAAACGAGGATCTGCTCGAAACGCTGAACACGTTATTCCTGGTGGACGATCAGGAGCGGCTGATCGGCGTGGTGCCGCTGGCACGACTGTTCCTGCATCAGGGCGCCCAGTTGCTTTCGACGCTGGCCGCGGAAACGCTCATTCAAGTGCCGGTAACCGAGCGCCAGGATCGCGTCACCGAGCTCTTCGACAAGTACAACCTGCTGGCGCTGCCCGTTGTAGATCAACACCGGAAACTCACCGGCGTCATCACCGCTGACGACATCATTTCCGTTCTGCGCCAAAAATAGGGACGGAGCCTGATTATTATTCCATAATCAGGCTCCATCCCTCTTTTACAATGGAAGTTCATGGTCGAAACAATTGAGTGGACCGCCGAGGGCGTAGTCATGATCGATCAGCGCCTGCTGCCGCGCCAGCAAGTGTTTGTGACCTGCCGCACCTACCAGGAAATGGCCGACGCCATCAAGACCATGGTCATTCGCGGCGCCCCCGCCATCGGCGTAGCGGCAGCCATGGGCGTGGCGCTGGGCGTACAGCAGAATGCCGACTTTGAGACCGTCTGCAATACGCTAGCGGCGACGCGTCCAACTGCTGTAAATCTCTTTTGGGCCATCGACCGCATGCGCCGGCTGATGGCCAGTCTGGAAACGCGCCCTCGCCAGGAAGTTGTCAGCCGCATGATTGAAGAGGCTCGGCAGATACGCCAGGAAGATATTGCGCTGTGTATGGCAATCGGCCGGCACGGCGCGGCGCTGGTGCCGGACGGCAAGACCGTGCTGACACACTGCAACGCGGGGGCGCTGGCCACTGCCGGATACGGAACCGCGCTCGGCGTGATCCGCGCGGCGGTCGAAGCCGGCAAGAAAATCGACGTGTTCGCCGACGAGACCCGGCCGTTCCTGCAAGGCGCACGGCTGACCGCCTGGGAATTGCAGCAGGACCGCATCCCCACCACTCTGATCACCGACAACATGGCCGGGCATTTCCTGCGCTCCGGCCGAATCGGTTGTGTGGTTGTGGGCGCGGACCGCATCGCGGCCAATGGCGACGTCGCGAACAAGATCGGGACCTATTCGGTGGCGGTGCTGGCAAAAGAGAATGGCGTGCCGTTTTACGTGGCGGCCCCGGTCTCCACCTTCGACCTGACGCTTGCCTCAGGCGACCAGATCCCCATCGAACAGCGCCCGACGAGCGAGGTCACGCATATGTTCGGCGTACCCGTAGCACCCGAAAACATCGCCGTCGAGAATCCCGCTTTCGACGTCACACCGGCGCGCTATGTGACGGCCATCATCTGCGAGCACGGCATCGCCAGAGACCCCTACAAAAAGTCGTTGCGAACCTTGGCTGCGAAAGCCTCGCGGGCAGCGGTCTAAAATCTCTCCCATGAAAATGCAAAAACTGGCAATCTTACTGTTGACGACAACCATCATCCTCGGCCAAGGCCTCTCCGGCCGCCGTGCGCCAAGCTTTGCTTTGCCGGACGCGAACATGAAGTCTTACGACATTCTGGATTATCGCGGGCGCTGGCTCCTGCTCGACTACATGAAGACGGATCGGCCCGCCTCCAAGCCCCTGAGCAAGGAACTGGCGCAGTTAAAGGCCCGTATCGGAGCGAAGGTGGCGATTCTGCAAATCGTTCTGCCGCCGGATAATACCGCGACTGTCGCGAAATACATCGCCGATACCAAGACCACCATCCCGATCCTGTTCGACTCCGGCCAATCCGGCATGTGGTATTTCAAGGTCACTCCGGAACGTCCGCAGTTTGATTCGCCACATCTGTTTGCCATTAACCCACAAGGCATGCTGGTTCGCGATTGGAATCAGACGGCAATCGAAAAAGGCGGCTACCTGCCCCAACTGGAAGCGCTTCTCGCTGGCGGCGCCGGCAAAAAGAAGTAGCCACGCCAGTCGAGACGAGACGCTTCGCTATCATGAATGCAGGATTATAGATGCTAGCCCGGGCGTAGTCGCACTCCAAATCCGAGTGCGCTTAGTACTAAAGAGGAGGCCTTAGAATGCCGATGCCTTCTTAAGAGTGCAAAATGCGCAGCTATCCCCCGAACTAGCCGACGCGGCGGACGTTCTCAGCGATCAACTACGCGTGCATTTGCATCGACTTGCGACGCTGCTCGAGCCGCACGCCGATCACATCGACCGCAAGTTTCTGGGCCGTCTCCGGCAACTTTCGTTCGAGCCTAAGCAGAGGGCCGCTTTGGCCCAAATCACCCCGGGAGCCGCCTCGCGCATTCTCGCGCAAGGGAAAGCTCCGTTGCATTTCATAGAGCAGGTAGAGTACAACGGTCGCCGCCTCGCCAAACTCAACCTCCCGCCCAGCGCGATTCTTGAAGCGCTCCAGGAATACGACCGGCTGCTGTCGCCGCTGCTGGTATCGCTGCTGCCGGAGGAGCATGCCAACTTCCAATGGGTTCGCGAGCAACTCCACTTCTGCGTCATTCTGACCCTGAATAACGCCTATTACCAGGTCCGCGAGGCGGAAACGCAGGCATTCTACGAGCTGTTCCGTATCGAATTGGAATCGCGCAATCTGGAAGAGCTGTTGCGGCGCTCGCTGGAGTCTCTGGTACACGTCTGCCACGCCGATGCCGGCCGCCTGTACCTGCTTTCCGAAGACGGTTCCGCGTGGGTGCTGCAGTCAGGCGTACCGCAGTCCGCGGGCGTTTCGGTCCCCAACCGGCCCGGCTTGGTCCGGAAGCTCTCCAGGCTCCGCTATACCGATGGCAGTCGCCCGGTGGACTACCTGCTGGATGATCAATGGCGCCAGCGCTACGCGTCCTGCTGGTCCATTCCCCTGGCGGCCGACGGGCGCACCGCCGGGGTCATGCAGTTCGGCTTCACGAAACTCTATGAATGGCTGCCGCGGGAACAGGAGCTGCTGGCCGCCGCCGCCGAACGCTGCCTGATGGCTGCCGAAAAGGCGCGCCTTATGGAAGACTTGGCCCAGCGGGAAGAGCAGGTTCGCCGCTTGGCCGAGCATATGCTGCACGTCGAAGAAATGGAGCGCCGCCGCATCAGCCGCGAGCTGCACGACGAAGCCGGCCAGAGCCTGCTGTGTATCCGCCTGCAAATGGAGCTGATCGAGCAGGCGCTGCCTGAGAGCGAATGGGAGCTAAGGGCCAAGTTGGGGGAAGCTCGGGACCTTACTGAACGCACTATTTTGGAAATGCGCCGCCTTATCTCGGCGCTAAGCCCTGCGGTCCTGGAACAACTGGGGTTAGGCGCGGCACTTCGGCAGTTGATCAACCGGTTCCAGCGGCTCCACCCTTGCCGGGTAAAGCTTCAGCTTTCCAAAATGGGAACGCTGCCGCAACAAACCGAAGTCATCGCCTATCGCCTTGTGCAGGAATGCTTTAACAACATCGGAAAGCACGCCGCCGCCGCCCTTGTAAACATTTCGCTGGCTTCGGCCGATGGATTTCTGAAGCTGATAGTTGAAGATAACGGCATCGGCTTCAACGTCGAGGAGGCGTTTCAAAAGCGCGAATCCTTCGGAATGTCGGGCATGCGGGAGCGAGTGGCCCTGTTGGGCGGCAAGTTCCTGGCCGAAAGCCGCATCGAAGGGCCTAAACGGGGTACAAAGATTTCCATCGAACTGCCGATAGCTAAGTAAGGCGTTCACTTAAGCGCGCGGTAGGGAAACTAACGGAGACGGCATAAACATGGCGAAGATTCGAATCATGCTGGCGGACGATCACACTCTGTTCCGCCAAGGAATCCGGACGCTGATTTCCGCGGAAGCGGACATGGAAGTGGTGGGCGAAGCCCCCAACGGCGGCGATGCGGTGGAAAAAGCCAACGAAGTGCGCCCCGATGTGGTGCTCATGGATATAGGTATGCCCGGGCTAAGTAGTTTCGAAGCCACGCGCCAGATCAAGAAGAACCGGCCCGAGACTAAGGTCCTGTTTCTCACGATGTACGACGACGAAGACTATCTGGTCGAAGGCATGGAAGTGGGTGCCAGCGGCTACGTCCTCAAAGACAGCCCTAGCCAGCAATTGGTGGCGGCCGTGCGCGACATCTGCCGCGGTGGAAGCTACCTGAGCCCGCGCATGCTGTCGCAACTGGTGGACGATTTCCGCAGCCGTATTAAGTCGGCCAACCGCCTGCCGCGTTTCGCCACTCTGACGACACGCGAACGCGAAGTGCTGAAGATGCTGGCCGAAGGCAACTCCGTTAAAGAAATCGCCTGCGATCTGAATCTCAGCGTCAAGACGGTTGAAGCCCACAAGTTCAACCTGATGCGCAAGCTGGACATCCACAACAAAGCCCAACTTGTGCAGTACGCGATTCAGAAGAAAATCATCAAAATCCCCAACTTGGCATAGCTCGAACCTCCGATTGTCCTCTCGGCCTCCCGCAAGGGAGGCCTTTTTTATTTACCGACGCTCTGCAAAAATTCCGCCGCGACCTCCGCCACCGGCCGATGCCTCCCGTCCACCTGATAATTCAGAACCTGCATTTTGCGATCGCTGAACTTTCCCGATAGCTCGTCTAGCGCAGCCCTCAGCCCAGGGATCGTGCTCAGCCGGTCCTCGCGCGCGGCGATACACAACTCGTACGGCGGAAATGCGTGCTGGTCGTCTTCGAGCACCTGGACGTTCAGCTTCGACAGCAGCCCGTCCGTCGCGTTCGCCGCGATCATGTTTACTTGCCCATCCTCCAACGCCTGGTAGAGCAGCCCCAAATCCATGGTCTTGATCTGCGTCGGCCGCAGTGAATAGGTTTTCTGCAAGGCCTTTAGCCCGTCGACACGCTGCTCGAATTCGTAGCCGACGCCCAGCACCCACGGCCTCGCATCGTGGCTCGCATCTGTCAGGGTTTTCAGATATTTGTTATCCCGGCGCACGACCATTGCGAAGCCGTTGTTGATGCCCAGCGAATCCAGCCAGGCCACGTGAAACCGCCGGTCATATTCTGCCCGCACCAGTCCCAGCACCGCCGCCGGATCAGTCTTGATCGGCTCCTTCAAAACCGCCACCAGCGCGGTGCCGGTATATTCCGGATACAGATCGATTTCGCCCGCGAGCAGCGCCTGATGCGCCAGCAGCGTCCCTCCCAGGTTGAGCCGGCGCTCTACTTTTTGATGCAGCCGCCGCTCCAGATGCTGAGCGACGATCTCCCCCAGCACCACCTGTTCGGTGAAGTTTTTCGACCCCACCCGCAACGCGCTGCCCGCCCGCGAACCGGAGCACCCTGTCAGCAGCAACGCCAACGCTAGCGCCGTCGCTATGCGCGCGATAATTTTCGTTCCACCCATCCCAAGCCCCCATCCGCCGCCAGCGCAATCAGCGCCGCAGGCACGGCTCCAGCCAGAATCTGCACCGTATCCACCGAAGCCACACCGCGGAAAATAAACACCCCCAGCCCGCCTCCTCCGATCGCCGCAGCGATGGTCGCGGTCCCAATGGTGGTGACCGTCGCCACACGAATCCCCGCCAGGATGGTCGGCGCCGCCAGCGGCAGTTGCACTTGCCGCAACATTTGTCCGCTGGTCATCCCCATCGCCACCGCCGATTCGCGCACTGCCGCGTCTACGCTCATAATGCCGACAAACGTGTTGCGCAGAATCGGCAGCAGCGCATACAGCACCAGCGCAATAATCACCGTGCGCTTCCCGATGCCGCCGATAAAGGGAATTGGAATGAGAAATCCGAAAAGCGCCAGGCTGGGGATAGTCTGCATCACGCTTGCAAACCCCAGCAGCCACTTCCGCAGCCCCGCGCGCCGCGTCAACAGGATGCCTAGCGGCACGCCGATCAGCATGGCCACGGCCATCGCGCTCAGCACCAGCACCAGATGCTCGACCGTGAGTTGAGCCAGGTCGTTAGCTATGTCGGAACGCAACATTACCGCAATCCTTAATTCAGACTACCCAGAAACGCCAGCGCCTCTTCCGTACGCGACTCGCGGAAAGTATGTGGATCGGCCGCCACCTCCAGCCGCCCGCGCGTGAGCAAACCGATTCGCGTCCCGAGCCGCAGCGCCTCCCGCACATCATGCGTCACGAAGATCGAAGTCTTCTGCAGGTTGCGCCGCAGGTCCAAAAATTGCCGCTGCAATTCGACGCGGGTCACTGGATCCAGTGCCCCAAACGGCTCGTCAAACAGCAGCAGCGGAGGGTCCGCCGCCAGCGCCCGCGCGACGCCCACCCTTTGCCGCTGCCCTCCCGAAAGCTGCCGCGGATAACGGCGCAGATACTCTGCAGGCGGCAATCCCATGTCACCGAGCAACTGCTCCACCCGCTTTTTGATGTCCGCCGCCGGCCACCCCTCGAGTGTAGGCACCAGCCCAACGTTCTCGGCCACAGTGAAATGCGGGAACAATCCGACTTCCTGGATCACGTACCCGATCCGCCGCTTCAACCGAATCGGGTCCCATTCGGTTGTCGACCGCCCCTCCACCAGCACTTCTCCCCGCGTTGGAAACAGCATCCCGTTCGTCATCTTGAGCGCCGTGGTCTTGCCGGATCCGCTACGCCCCAGCAAAACCAATGTTTCGCCCGCTTCCACGCAAAGGTTAACTTGAGTAAGAATCTGCCGTCCGCCCACCTCATAGGACACATCCCGAAACTCAACCAAGGGCATGACCCGCATTATTCCACGTTGCAGGCGGTCGCCGTTAGGAATCCGTTGCAACCTTTCGGGCGGGGCACCATCTATAGTCATGCCTTGCCCGCCTGAACGTACGTTAACCTGAGGAGGGACGCCGTGCTTACCGCGCACAACCCGGTTTCCGATGCTGGCGTGCTCCTGCAACGATTTGCGAACGCGCGCGCCGAATCTGACCGTCTCTTCGCCATCGTTCGCGATGGCTTCCTCTATGAGCGCCCCATCCCTGACCGCCACCGCATCGTGTTCTATCTCGGTCATTTGGAAGCCTTCGAGGGCAACCTCTTGCGCGACACGGTTGGACGCATGCCGTCATTCAATCCGGAGTTTGACCGTCTCTTCGCCTTTGGCATCGATCCCGTGGGAAACGCGCTCCCTGGCGATCGGCCGGGGGAATGGCCTGCGCTCGAGGAAATTCGTAGTTACAACCAGCGCCTACGCGAACAGATCGACGCGTGCAAGATTGCCGACACCAAGCTCTTGAACGTCGCCATCGAACACCGCTTTATGCACTGCGAAACTCTTGCGTATATGCTGCACCGTTTGCCGCTGGAGCAAAAAGTGCGTCCGGTGGGTAACCCGCCGCCGATCTGGACTGAGCAGCTAGAGCCGATCCTGGTCGAAGTCCCCGCCGGCCGTGTCACTCTTGGCCTCTCGTCAAGCAGCGGGGTCTTCGGTTGGGACAACGAGTTCGATGCCCACACGATTGTGGTCCCCTCGTTCACCATCGACAAGTTCAAGATCTCCAACGCGCAGTTTCTGGAATTCATGCAAACCGGCGGATATAAAAATCCACGCCTGTGGACCGCGCCCGATTGGGATTGGAAAACCACAAACAACATCTCGCATCCCGCGTTCTGGCGCCGCGTCAACGATGCCTGGCACTATCGCGGCATGTTCGAGGAAGTTCCGCTGCCGCTCGCTTGGCCGGTCTACGTTAGCCAGGCTGAAGCGAGCGCCTATGCGCGTTGGGCCGGCAAGAAGCTGCCCACCGAAGCACAATGGCAGCGCGCTGCACAGGGCCAGCCACTGGTGGGGAACGCCGATTTCAGGAGTTGGGACCCGATGCCCGTCCATAGCTTCCCGGAAACCAGCAGTGACTTCGGAGCCGTGGAAATGATCGGCAACGGATGGGAATGGACCTCCACTGCATTCGCTCCTTTCGACGGCTTTCAGCCCTTCCCGTTCTATCCCAGCTACTCTGCCAATTTCTTTGACGGCAAGCACTACGTAATGAAGGGCGGATCGCCGCGTACCGCCGCCTGCATGCTGCGGCCGTCCTTTCGCAACTGGTTTCAACCCCACTACCCATACGTGTACGCAGGTTTCCGCTGCGTGAACAACT
The DNA here is from genome assembly GCA_039930665.1 of Acidobacteriota bacterium. Taxonomy (GTDB): domain Bacteria; phylum Acidobacteriota; class Terriglobia; order Bryobacterales; family Bryobacteraceae; genus Palsa-187. The sequence continues at coordinate 12,695 of JBDTTL010000004.1, read as the reverse complement.
GATCACTAAACACTCCAGTAAACAGGACTTCCCCCACATGATCGCTTCCAGTGAACTAACTATCTTCGAGCAAAGCTTCGCAGCAGATGTCCAGGCGGGGCTCACTAAGCCGGGTCAAAAAGAGCTCCCCTCAAAATATCTTTACGACACCGTCGGATCGCGCCTGTTCGACGTCATCACCGCGCTTCCCGAATATGGCTTAACGCGCGCCGAGGATCGCATCCTGCGCGAACACGCCACCGAAATTGTCGAACGCCTGCAGACGCCGCTGACGGTCGCCGAACTTGGAAGCGGCAACGGCCAAAAGACCCGCGGGCTGCTCGAGGCGTTATGCGTCCGCGATCCCACTTCTTACTACCCCATTGAAATCTCGCCCGCTGCGCTGGCGATGTGCAAACGCGAAGTCGCCGACATTCAAGCCATCAGCATCCTCGGTCTGGAGCGCGATTACCTTGACGGTCTCGCCGAAGTCGCTGCATCCCGGCGCCAGGGCAAGCCGCTGCTGGTCCTGTTTCTCGGCAGCACCATCGGAAATTTCGATCCACCTGCGGCCGCGAACTTCCTGCAAGAGGTGCGCGGGTTGCTCCAGCCAGGCGATTCCCTGCTGCTCGGCACCGACCTCGAAAAGCCCGCTCCCGTGCTGCTCGACGCTTATGACGATCCCATCGGCGTCACTGCCGCCTTCAACTTAAATCTGCTGGGGCGGATCAATCGCGAACTGGACGGGCACTTCGATCTCACCGAGTTCGATCACGTCGCCCGTTTCGATCCCGCCGCGCGCCGCGTCGAGATGCATTTGCGATCCAACCGCAGACAACGAGTCGCCATCGAAAAGGCGGACATGTCAGTGGTCTTCGAAGAGGGCGAAACCATCTGGACGGAAAGCAGCCACAAGTACACGCTGCCGGATGTTTCCCGGATGGCCCAATCGAGCGGCTTCCGCTGCGAAGCGCAGTGGGTGGATACCGAGTGGCGCTTCGCCGAAAACCTCTGGATCGCCGAGTAAGAGGCTATTGCGCGCCGGCAGACGAAACCGCGCGCGGAACGCCAGAGGCGCGCGCCGAATCAGCGGAGGTCATACCTTTATAATTCCAGCGAAGCACGCGGCGGCCGTTATTCACTTCGCCAATGTAGATGTTGCCTTTCGAATCCGTCACTGCGCTGTGGATGTGAAAGAAGTCGCCGACCCCGTGTCCGCCGTGCCCGCCGAAGAAACCTACGATCTCCAGCGTTTCGCGGTTCACAATGTCGACCTTCTTGTTGCTGCCATCCGGCACGTAGAAAAACTGCTGCTGTTTGTCGGGCGAGAACGCGATATCGAACGCCGTGCCTTCCGCGCCCGACGTCTTCCGCTCGACGTAGTTCTCCTTCACGAACGTGCCGGCCGGCCGGAAGACTTGGATGCGGTTGTTTACCCGGTCGCCCACATACACCAGGCCATCGTTTGAAATGCGGATGCCGTGCACCAGGTTGAACTGCGGCGAGCCCGGACCTTCGTAAACCCGAGTGCGCGGCGCGCCATCGTCGGGCTTTTTCCCATAGGCGCCCCAGTGGCGCTTGTAGGCACCGGTATCGGCGTCGAACACGATCACGCGGCGATTCCCGTAGCCGTCCGCTACAAAAACTTCATTGGTCTTGGCATACACCGCCACGCCTGCGGGACGCCCAAGATTCTCCGTGTCGTTGCTGCCACCGCTCTTCCCGTGATGCCCGATCTGCAGCAGAAACTTTCCGCTCTTCGTGAACTTCAGAATCTGAGCGTCTTTATCGCCGTTGCCGGTGATCCAAACGTTGTCTTTGGAATCGACAAAAATTCCATGTTCATTGTCGGGCCACTCGTAGCTTTGCTCGCTGCCAGGCTTAACGGGGCCGCCCCAGGCTTGCACCACGTTGCCCGCCTGGTCGAACTCGATCACGGCGGGCGCTGGAAAACAGCAATCGCCCTTGCCCGTCTCGCCATAGCGATCGTGCTCGTCCAAAGTGCGCGGACGATGCAGCACCCAGATGTGATCGTGCGAATCGACCGACGTGCCCGAGACCTGTCCTAGCATCCAGTTGTTTGGAAGCGGCTTCGGCCACGATGCATCTGGCTCGAACTTGGGTAGCTGCGCTGCAGAGACAGCGATCCCTAGCGCAACAGCAGCGCCGGCAATTTTGTAACGCATTGAGGTTCGGCTATTTCTCAGGCGCGTCGCCGGGGGCGCCGGTTCCCGTGTTACCCAGGAACACCTTCCGGCCGTCCGGGAAAGTGACGTCGCGGCCGTTGGCTCTGTTCGAACCGTCCTTGGCCTGATATCCGTCGACCACAATTGCCATTCCCGCCTCCACCGAGTTCTTGTTGACCCCGCGTCGCAGCAGCGTATTGGGCGTGCCGCATTCCACCATCCAATTGGTAACCTTGCCGTCGGCGTCCTTGACGTCGATGTGTATCCAGGCGTGCGGATTAATCCATTCCATCTTGGACACGCTCCCCACCAGCTTCACCGGCTTCTTGCCATCGAATTCCGCGGCGAACGCGTGATGCGCCCATGCCGGAGCGGCCACCAGCAGCGCCGCGCCAAGTGCCAGACCGATTCGTGTTGATCGCATTAAAGTGCTCCTTCTATTTCGCGCCCGCCATGGCAGCGTTCTTTTCTTCCGCGCGCGCCCCAGTCAGTATCCCGGTCATCCCGTAGTTGCCTTCGTGACACGCGTATTCATACAACTGGCTGTCGGACTTCGCCATCGTCACCTGCACCGTCCAGGGCTTCGTCCAAGTGGCCGGATCATTCACAGTGTACTCGTAAAGAATCGTGTCTGGATCGGTTCGCGTAAACCGTTCCGTCAGGCGCAGGTTTTCGCTCGACCCGCGAAACCGAGTCTTATGTGTGAAATTCGTAGTTTCCACAATCAGCGTGTTGCCTTCCCAATGCCCCCGCGAATCCCCCAGCCATTGGCGGACGTTCGACGGCAGATGCGGGCGTGCATCCAGTGGAATGATACGCACGTCGTGGATCATCTCGACCTCAATTGCCACGTAACCCGGCCCTTGGAAGATCTGATAGTTGTTGTTATAAGCGCTCGGCATCATCGGCGGCCCGGCGGTGGGCCATAGAATACAGCGTTCCGTCAACGCCCGGTTTTCCGGGCCGTCCGCCGGATGCAGTCTTCTCTGCTCGGCTACCGCAGCGGCTCGCCGCTCGCCGTCGGCAGTAAGTGGTGGGAGCTTTCCGTCGGCCGGATCGACGATGAGCGAAGTCCGCAGCGTCTTCACAATATGTGTTCCGCGATCCCACCAGGCTTCGTTATAAGCCAGCCCCACATCGGTTGTAATATCGCTGCGGCGCCGGTCCACGTTAGCATTTTCCACTACCTGCTTCTCGTACGCGGCCACCTCGGAAGGAGCGAAGAATACTTTCCCCGCCAGGTCCGCAGGCCGCTCCAGCGGCGTGATCGTCGCGTTGGTCCAAACGCCTCCAAGATCGGGCTGGCCATCCGCCGTGCGCGGTGGAGTCCAATCTTTTTTGGCGTTGGGCGCCTGCCCAGCGGCACCCACTGCAATTACCGCCGCCATCGCCGCAACCAGGGTCGTTCGCAGCATCACGGGATCACTTCCCTCCCTTGGCTGCGGCTTCCTGCGCGCGCGCCCCGCCGAGAATCCCGGGGATCGCGTAATTCCCCTCATGGCACGCGTATTCGTAAATCGGCCCGGGCGACTTCGTCATAGGAATCGAAGCGGACCACGGCTTCAAAAAAGTCGCCGGATCCTCCACTGTGAAATCGTAAGTCAAAGTGTCCGCGTCGGTCCGCGTGAAGCGTTCGATCAAGCGCATGTTCTCGGTGGCCCCGCGGAAATGCGATTTGTACGTGAAATTGGTGGTCTCAACCACCAGCGTGTTGCCTTCCCAATGCCCCCGCGAGTCGCCTAACCATTCCCGCATGCCGGACGCCAAGTGCGGACGCCCGTCTAACGGAATGATTCTGACATCGTGGATCATCTCGACCAGAATCGCCACATACTCTGGCGTCTGAAAAATCTGATAGTTGCTGTTATACGGTCCCGGGAGCATGGGCGGTCCCGCCGTGGCCCACAAAAGGCAGCGATCCGCCAACGCCAGGTCTTCCGGACCGTCCGCTGGATGCGCCCGCGCGAAGTCGGCCGCCGCGCTCAGCCGCTTGCGCCCATCCGCGGTATAGGGAATCTTGCCGTCGTCCGGATCGACGATTAACGAAGTTCGCAGGGTGGACACCACCTTGGTCCCGCGGTCAAACCATGCCTGGTTGTAGGCGCCAGCCAGGTCGGAAGTTGCATCCGTGCCACGGCGATCGCGATTGTTCGACTCCTGCGCCTGCTTTTCGAAGGCGCCCGCTTCCGCCGGCGTGAAGAATGCTTTCGACGCCAAAGCAGCAGGCCGTTCGAGCGGCGTAAGAGTCGCGTTGGTCCAGACGCCTTGCAGATCCGGCTGACCGAAAGCCGTGCGCGACGGAACAAACTTTGCCGTTTTCGGAGATTGGGCAGACAAACACGCTGCGCCGATTACGATTACGATCCAAAGACGTGTTGCCAAGAGGTCTCCTATTACTTCGCAACCTTCTTGCGATACTCTCCGTACATTAATTCTTCCACGAATTCCACGCACTTGAATTCCATCAGTTGCACGTTCTTTTCCAGACGGCGGTAAACCGGCATGCTAATTTTCCACGGTTTGGTGAATACGTTTTTGTCTTCGATGGTGGCCTCATACATCAGCGAATCCGGACCGTGCGGCGTGTAGCGCTCGACGACATGCAGCGCGTCGGAATGATAATCGCCCGCGCGGTCAAACCAGGACTGATCGTTGAATCCCGTCACGTCTACTACCAGGGTGTCACCGTCCCAATGGCCAACCGACTGCCCCATCCAGCTATCCACCGGGGCCGGCCCCGGGTCCTTCATATAGATGGTGCGCGCTGCACTCGCGTACTCATAACTGATCAGAATAAACTGCGGCGTTTGCACGATCTGAAACGGAAACGGCATGTAGGTGGCGCGAGGTACTCCCGGCAAATAGCACTTCACTTCCGGATCCAGCTTTAGCCGGTCTGCAAAATTCGCTTTCCTCTTTGCCACGGCTTCCGGCTTATACGGAATCTCTTCGCCTTCCACTACGCCCAGCCCCGGCGGCATCGCCCCTATCGCGCCCAACTGAATGATCGGACCCGCCGCCGCTGCATGTCCCTGCAGATCCCAATTAGCTTCGGTCAGGACCTGCCAAATCCCATTGAGGTTGGGTTTGCCGTCCGCGGTCCTGGCACTTCTCGCGATCGTGGTTTGCGCCGCAACCGGCGGCGCCGCCAGGGAGAGCACGCCCGCTGCCGCCGCCACGGCTATCATCGAGTTCCTGAAAGTTTCTCGCAAACCGACCCTCCCGGCATGCCGCGCGCTCTCGCTATGGCAGCGAATTTGATCCTACATTCGGTCCGATTCGAAGTCAACCGAGTAGATTGACATGTCGAACCTCAGTTTCGTCCGCGGGAACTACGGGGTTCGTTCCGCGCTAATTCGGTAGCCGGTACGCGACCAGCTCACCGGGGAATTCGGGTCCGCCGATGGAGATCACAATATACTGTTTGCCGCCCGCCATGTAGGTCATGGGTGAGCCGGTTTGCCCCATTGGCATGTAAACCTCGCCTGCGTCTTTCCCCGTCGCCTTGTCGTACGCGCGCAGCAATGCGCCTACTTTGCCCTGCGCATTGGTATAGGTTCCACGCTCTCCCGCGATCACTAAAGTTTTCGTGGTGAGGACGCCGACCAGGCCGCCACGCCCGGTGCGGGGAATCGTCAAGCCCTTCAGCGCCGGGTTATTGCGAACATTATCGGGAGTCTCACCGTGGGCAATCGACCACGCAAGCTCTCCCTTATCCATATTGATCGCGACGATCGAGCCGTAAGGCGGCTTGAAGAGCGGCAATCCCTCAACGGTCAGACCGCGGGGAAAGCCCTCGCCGGCTGGATCGCGAGGCCCTCCAGCAGCAGCAGCCGGCCGCGCCACGCCCGAAACGTAATTCATATCGGACCGACCAGGAGCCGGAGGCACCAGCCCCAGCGAAGTGACGTTTGCCCACGAGAAGGTGTACAGCAGGTGCGTCTCTGGATCATAGGATCCACCCGGCCAGCCGGTTCCGCCCTGACAGCATCCAAAGACCAGAGTTCCTAGCGGACCCTCTGCTTTGCTGAGAACGGGCGGAGTAAAAATAGGACCCATCTTATATCGCGAGGCCACCTTAATCGCTTCCGCTCTTAGTTCGGGATTGAAGTCATTCAGTTCGTCAACCGACGTGCCGGTACGGCCGTACGCCGGGGGCTTGGTCGGCATGGGCTGGGTAGGCGAATACTTCTCTCCCGGCACGTCGCCCTGCGGCACGGGCTTTTCTTCAATAGGCCAAATGGGCTTGCCGGTGGCGCGATCGAACACATAGAGGATGGACTGTTTCGTTGGCTGAGCCAGAGCCTTGACGGTCCGGCCATTGAGAGTAAAATCCACCAACATTGGCGCGCAGGGGATATCCCAATCCCAAATCCCGTGGTGAACCAATTGGTAGTGCCATTTCCGCTGGCCCGTCTTGAGATCCACGGCTACAATGCTTTCGCCGAACAAACCGTCGCCCGGGCGATGGCCGCCATAATAGTCGCCCGTCGGCAATTCAACCGGCAGGTACACCAATCCCAGGTCCTCATCGACGCTGATTTGGCCCCATACGCCGGTGTTGCCGGTGTAATCGGCGGAATCTTTTTCCCAGGTGTTATAACCGAATTCGCCAGGCTTCGGGATGGTGTGGAAGATCCACAGGCGTTTGCCGGTCTTCACATCAAATCCCCGCACATAGCCCTTCACGTTGCTCTTGGTTTTTGGATTGCCACCCGCCAGGTGAGCGGCGCCGACGATGATGGTGTTGCCGGCCACTACGGGAGCCGAGTGCAGTCCCACCTCACCGGTGATGAGATCGATATCCTGGTCGTCTTGCTGCTTTAGATCGACTTTGCCAGCGGTCCCGAATGTGGAGATCAGATTACCGGTCTTCGCGTCGAGCGCGATTAGAAAGTAGCCGGGCGTGACATAAAGGATGCGTTCCTCGCGGCCATCCGTCCAGTAGGACAGGCCGCGGCCCGAAAGCCTTCTCGGCGCGTCATCGCCGCGCAGACCCTCGCGCTCGCCATGCATCCACAACAGCTCGCCATTGGTTGCATCAAGTGCCACCACATCGCGCCGCGATCCGGCCACCGAGTAAACCACGCCGCCCACCATCAACGGAGTCGCTTCCAGATTGAACTCCGGCCGTGCACCCAGATTGGCCGTGCTGAAGCGCCAGGCGACTTGCAGATTGTCGAAGTTCGACGCATTGATTTGATCGAGCGGGGAGTAGCGCGTGTTTCCGAGATCGGCTCCATAGGTTCGCCATTCCCCGTTCTTCGCGCCGGTCTGCGCGCTCGCTGGAATAGCGGCACACAGCAAGCCCGCACAAAGGACGCTAGTCAAATACTTAGCCGGAAGGGAAACCGCAATCCGCGCATATGCGCTGCCACAGAATCTTGACATCGACTTTCTCCATTCTTTACACGACGTGGTCCCGAAGGAACGTGTAGGTGAACTTTTGAGCGCTACCAGTGTATCTCACTCACCGGATCGGTCTTCGTACACCTCAACTCACAAACAAAACCGGGAGAGCCGCATTGCGCTCTCCCGGATTCACCGAACACATTGCCTGTCTCGCGGGCGTCGCCGCCCGCAAAAGTTTACTTCTTCTCCGCGTAGGGCCCAACTTCAACTTTGCCCTGGGTGTTCTTCAACGGTCCCAGTTCATCGGTCGCGCCCCTGGCGATTGCGGCCATCTCGCTGCCGGCCTGGAAGCAAGTGAAGTCCGGCCGATCACGCCATGCAAAGGGACCGCACAGCCGCTTGCCCGCCGAAATGGTGGCGTCGTGGACCACGTTGATCAAGCGTTCATAGTCCGGATCGCCCTGCTTGTAGCCCGAGAAGTTGCCCAAATCGCCGCTGGCCGCGAAAACTGCGGTGACGCCCGGTACTTTGGCGATCTCGTACGCGTCCTTCACTCCGTCCAGAGTCTCGATCATCAGGATCAATACGATGTTGTCGTTGGCAGTCTGGCGATAGCCGCCAGGGACGTTCCCCCACATGTCCGGAGAAAAACCCGTGCCGCCGCCCTGGCTGCGCTTACCGAGCGGCGGGAAATAGGTCCAGTTCCGCGCCTCAATGGCTTCCTGTACCGAGCGAACCGTCGGCACCACGATTACGAGAGCGCCCGCGTCCGTGGCGTGCTGAATCTCTCGCTCGTTGGCGTACGCTACGCGCGCGCCGGGAACCGCCTTGGCGTGCGGACACGCGCTCCACATCTTGGAAACCTGATCCCAGTCGTGCGTGGAGTGCTGCATTTCGGTCCAGATGAAATCGTAGCCGGCGTTCGCCATCGCGCAATAAGTGACGGGATCGGTAGCACTGAAAACAGTACCTCCGGTCACCTTGCCGCCAGCCTTCATCTTGGCCATCACCGGATTCCAGATTTGGGTGCCACCCTTGAGATCGTAGTTCGGCCCATACTTCCAGGTCTTGTCGTCCGGCATTCCCGTATTAACCGCGCCGGGAGGCGCTTTGTGCATCGCACCGCTATCCTTGCCCGCAGGCGCGGCGAGGGGGAACTTCATTTGCCCGGCGTTCGCATTATTGGCATACGGGTCAGCGGAAGCAGGCGGTGCGTTTTGGGCCTGGACTACAACCGCTCCTAAAGCAGCTGACAAGACTACCGTGTAAAACAAATTTTTCATTCAAATTCTCCTTAACGTGCGGTGGGTTCGCTCGCGGAGATCATATCCCCTACAATCGCCTTAACCGCCGAATCTCTCAGTATGCAAGCCCAGCGTAGACCTGACTCGCAGCGCAAGCAGTCTATCAGAAAAAAGCGGACAGTGTCAACTCGGAACGAGCCGATGTAGCCCCTGCCAAATGGGCAGGTTGCGCTGTTTGGTAAACGAAAAAAACGCTCTTATTTGAGGGGACGCAGCCGGACGTCGAGGCATGCGATGCTACCGGCAAAATCGCCGGGAGGAATGCCGCGGCAACATTCAAAAATCAGCTTCAGCGCCACCGGGAACTGCCTTGGATCGAGCGCCTAACGCGGCCCGTCAGCTTTTCAGCGTGACATGCAGCGTCTCGAGCAGATACTTTCGGTGGGCGTCCGTGTCCTGTTCCACGGTCCCCTCGCCCGGTCGAGGGGCGTCAAAATCCAGCGTCACCCAACCCGCGTAATCCTTCTCCCGTAAGACCCGGAAGAAGGCCGGAAAATCGACTCCGCCGCTGCCCAGGCGCTTGTAAAGATTTATGCGATTGTGCTCCTCTTCACTGGGTGCAGGGCCTTTCCACCCATGACCGGCGCTGTATTTAGCGGGACAATCCTTTAAGTGCACTGCCGCAATTCGCGTATAGTAGTCGCGCAGAGCCTTCACGGGATCAATACCGCCTAGGCTCGCGTGCCCGGTATCGAGCACCAGAAACACATACCGCGGATCGGTCAGTTCCATCATCTTGTCAAGCTCAGGCTGCCGCTCCACCAGCGTCCAACAGTGCGGATGAAATGCGAACCGAACGCCCGCTTCGCCCAGGGTTTGCTTCCCGATTTCATTCAGCGTTTGAGCGATCGCCGCGGCGTTCTCATCGCTTAGATTCGCTTTGCCATCCCCGGGCCTCCGGCTCAGATTGACCTTCAGGTGCTCGCAGCCGAAAGAGGAGATGTAGCGGCATCGGGCCACGTTGCTCGCGATGGTCTCGGGAACTTTAGCTAAATCCAGATACTGCCCGCCGCTGCCTACCGTGCACAGTTCCAAACCCGAGGCATCCAGAACTTCTTTCAGCGCCGCCGGGGTTTATCCAGGTACTTCGCAATGTCTTCCTGGAACGGCTCCAATCCGTGATAGCCATACTGCGCCGCCATCTTGATCCCCGCTTCGGGATGCGGCGGCGTGTGGCGAAACTCGTGGCCGCTCATGGCGAACCGCATCCGGTCCTTCGGCATGGCCTGAGTTGCAACGGCTGCGACAAGACCTGCTCCAAGAAACTCGCGCCGGTTGAGCATAGTTACACTCCTCCGTGAGGAAGTATACACCGGTTCAAACGCTTTGCCCAGCAATGTCGGCTCTGGGTGGTGACGAGGTGTACGGCAAGCCATAGATTCGACTGGACCAGCCCGAAGAGCGGCTTTCGGGAACGCTCCCGAAGCCAGTGGGTGGAAGGGAGAGGGGGAACGCCCATTCCGAAGAACAAGCGTTCCCTCTCCTAGGGGACACATCGGAGGAAGTGTCCACCTTGACTGGAATTATAAGGCGGCGGCGTCAGAACCGAGGCCTATCTAAAGGACAATTCCGCAGTGAGTCTACGCGCTGAAAACCCCAAGGATCGCAACGGCAGAAAGATTGCCACGCGGGTCGAGCGAGTCAAGCCTGTGAAGCCTGATTTGAGGACATTTCTAGGTCTGGCGATGTCTCGTCGAGGGTCGTCTTCAACAGTTGGGATAAACCTGAAGTTCCCATCACGACGTCGACGATATCGATGCCGATGTGAAATGAGCGCCGATCGGGAAAGCCGTCGGCCGCACCCGCTTCAGCCCAAACCTTGTTGCGGGCGAAAGACGGCTTCGATAAGATGGGCCATTCTTGGGAGTGGGCGACAAACCCATATAGTACGCTGTCTGCGATGTCCACCCGCACTAGGCTGCCCGCCGGGAGCGCCAGCGGCAAAAAAACGCCGAGGCCGGTCTTCGATAAATCTTGAGCCTCGCCCGTAGCCGTGAGTTCAGGGTTCGCGACCACAGTTACGCAAACTTGAAAGGCAATTGGAAGGCGGTCGTGAAGTCTTCGGTCCCTCATTTAAATGATCCTCTTCCTGTATCTATCATCGGCAGTTTGAGCGAGATACTTTACAAAATGGGATCTCAGTTTCACCGGCTACCACGTATCGCGGAGCAGAGAACTCGGATCAACCTATCCAGGGTTTCGGCCAATTTGCTTGCAACCTTTATGACGACTCGGCCGGCCTCGGGAAATACGGTTTCCCAGCAAACTTTGCGGGCCCAGGTACCACCATCGTCTACGACGTTTCCACCTCGGTTTCCACAGTCGGTCTGACCATGTGCGCGCAGTTTCAAACACCAATGGAGTAGACTGGAACTCGATCCGGCAAAATGGATCGCCCATGAAAGGAGATCTATGATGCAACGGGCCATCCTTTGGACTGCCTTTGTGTGTTTCGCGCTCGCGTCGGCTACCGGCACTGCCGCCGCGCAGACATTTCCCTACGACCACATTCATCTGAATGTCCCCGATCCGGCTGCGGCCGCCACCTGGTACGAAAAATACTTCGACGGGCGTCGCTTATCAGAGGGTCCGGATAGACTGATGTTCGGCAGCACACGCTTCCTGTTCATGCGCAAGGCGGACGCGAAGCCGAGCAGCGGAAGCGCCCTCGATCACCTGGGCTTTTCGTTCCCGGACCTGGACGCAAAGATGAAGGAATTCGAAGCGGCGGGCATTAAGATCGTGACGCCGACGCGGGACGCGCCGGGGCTCTTTAAGCTGGCATTCGTCGAAGACCCCTGGGGCACGCGCATCGAAGTCGTGCAGGATCCGGAACTGCTGGGGCTGCACCACGTCCATATGCGTGGACCGGACACCAATGAAGTTCTCGACTGGATGCAGGCGAAGTTCGGCGGAGAGCGCAGCAAGCTCAAAGGACGCATCGACGGCGTCAGGTACAGCGCGCCCGGTTTCAGCACCCTCTGGATTCTGGTGCAGCGGGGTGACGCTGAGCCTAGCGAGGGCCGCGCCATCGACCACATCGGATTCCGCTCGGTGGGTCCGTTGGCGAAGACCATCGATGGCCTGCGCGCCAAAGGCGTGACCATAACCAGCGAGCCGAAACCCTTGGCGATGAAGAGCGGTCCCGGAGTCAATTTTTCTTATGTGGCTGGGCCGGCCGGCGCCAGGATCGAAATCGTCGAGCGTCCCGGATTGAAGCCCGGTGAATAAGAAGCTACTGCAAGTAAGAGGAACTACTTCTCATCGCGAATCTGCTGGCTCAGATAACGCTCATATCCCAGTTCCTTAATTTGGTGAAGCTGCGCTTCGAGCCAGTCAACATGCACTTCTTCTTCTTTCAGGATGCGTTCGAATAGTTCGCGGGAGACATTGTCGCCTTCATCGCGGGCCACCTGAACTGCCTGGTTGTACAGCGCTACTGCCTCGATTTCGAGCTTGAAATCGCCTTCTAATTGATCCTTGACGTTGGAGCCGATGGTTATTTTCATCGGTTCGGTCATGGTGGGCGCCCCGTCCAGGAAGAGAATCCGCTCAATCAGGGCCTCGGCATGTTTCATCTCATCGATGGACTCTTTTCGAATGTGATCCGCAAGCTTGTGATAGTGCCAGTTCTCACACATTTCCGCATGCAGAAAATACTGATTGATCGCGGTCAGTTCCTCTTTGAGCGCTACATTCAGTTGAGCGATGACCTTAGGGTTTCCCTTCATCTGTTTGCGTAATCCTTTCCAAATTAGCGTGGCGAGGCTGGCACAGATCTGCGGCCAGCTAGGATGTTGGAGGCGCGGATCGGAGTCGAACCGACGAATAAAGGTTTTGCAGACCTCTGCCTTACCACTTGGCTACCGCGCCC
>JBDTTL010000003.1:0-34165 GCA_039930665.1 Acidobacteriota bacterium | reverse complement strand
GAGCGGTCTCGCGGCATCGGGCGCGCTGCTAACGGTGCGCAGGCATATCATTTTGACCCAAGGACTGACCGTGACTGGACAGTTCGACGCGGCCTGGGGACTCAGCATGAATCAAGTGACCTTGGTGCTGTCATCCTTGCAGACGTATTACCTGCCGGCGGTAGCGCGCTCGCGGGACGCCGCTGAGCGCGACCGGCACATATCGAGTGTGCTCACGATAGCGGCCCTGGCGGCAGCGGGCGTAATCGCCGCCATCGCGCTGCTCAAACCGTGGCTGCTGACGATGGTCTACTCGGCAGCGTTCCGTCCCGCGGCGGCCTATTTGCGCTGGACATTAATGGGCGACTATCTGAAAGTTACCAGTTGGATTTTGTCGATTCCGATTTTGGCCAGCGGAGACATGAAGATGTTTCTGGTGGCGGATCTGGCGGCCTATGGTGTGTTCGTGGCGGTGGCGACGGGACTGGCTCCGGTTGTGACGGCAGCGCCGGGCGCAGCGATGGGATTCGTGGCCATGTATGCCACTCACCTCTTGTTGTGCGGCATCTACTTGTGGCGCAGGTTGCGTTTTGTTCCCACGCGCGGGGCAGTAGCGGCCTGGGCGTTGGGGCTAACGGTAGTGGCGGCGGTCTCGGCGTTGAACTGGGAGCAGACGTGAAGATCTCGGTGGCAATCGCCACGTATAACCGCTCGACGATGGTGCGCGAGGCTATCACCGCCGCCCTTGGGCAATCGTGCACGCCCGAGGAGATCGTAGTCGCGGACGACGCTTCGACGGATGAGACTAGCCAGATGCTGGAGAGCCAGTTCAAGTGCGACGCGCGGGTGCGCGTGATCCGGCAGCCGCGCAACACCGGAGGGGTGGCTAACTGGAATGCCGCGATGGATGCGGCGAGCGGCGATTTTATCGCCTGGTGTTCAGACGACGACCGGTTTTTGCCGGACCATTTGAAAGCTTCGGTCGATTACCTCGAAGCGCATCCCGAGGTGGGAATGGTGCACTCGAGTTTCGTCGACGTTTGGGAAACTCCACAGGGAACGGCCGAGGCGGCGCGCCTGCTGCGGTCCGCGCGGCCGCTCTTGATGGACCGCCGAAATTTGTTTCTTCATATGACCCGTTACTACGACTGGCCGTTTCATCCCTCGACGCTGGTGATGCGCCGCGAAGTCTGGGAGCAGACTGGGCCCTTCGATCCGCGGTATGCGCTGGCCGACACCGATTGGTTCGTGCGCGCGTCGGAGAGGTTTCGAGTCGCCATGCTGCCGCGCTATGGAGTTCTGAACCGCCGTCACGCGGGGCCGGCCGGTAACTGGAGTAATCGCGTGGGGAGCGCCCGTATGCAGTCCGAGATTTTCGAGATCGTAGAGAGCGCGCTGGTTCGGCGCTGGCCACGCGGCGGGCTCCGGCGAATTTACTGGCGCGCGGTGTGGCGAGCCAACGTGCGTTTGCGGCTGCTGCTGACCGTGCGCGCGCGTATGCGCAGCGGACATGGAGACGCGGCGTGCAGCGCGTGGACGACTCTCACGCGCGGTACCGGTACAGGGGCGTTGGCGGTGCTGGACGGTCCGGGCCAGTGGTGGATTCGACGTGGCGCTCGGCGGCTGGAAGCCGACTTTGTAGACGCGCGTCAGAGTGTGAGTCCGTTATAAGGTATGTGCGCGATTGCGGGAGTGGCCGGATGGGACGGGCCAGGCGCCCTGCCGCGAGTGGAGGAGATGCTGCGGGCGCAGCGCCATCGCGGTCCCGATGGGAGCGGCGTGTTGTCGGACGCCGACACCGTGATCGGCCACTGCCGACTGGCGATTCTCGGCTTGGGGGATGCGGGGCGCCAGCCGATGACTTCCAGCGACGGACGCTGGAGCATGGTTTTCAATGGAGAGATCTTCAACTACCTGGAGTTGCGAAGTGAGCTGGGCGGGACTCCCGGCGGCTTTCCGAGCGGCACCGACACGGAAGTGCTGCTCGAAGCCATTGCCTTGTGGGGCGTCGAAGCGACGCTTGGACGAGCGGCGGGGATGTTTGCGCTGGCGGTGTGGGATCGAGGGGAGCGCGAACTCACCCTGGCGCGCGACCGCCTGGGAGAGAAACCGCTGGTGTACTTCCATGATGGACGGACTTTCGCTTTTGCCAGCGAGATGAAAGCTCTCTGCGGGTTTCATCGCGGGACCCTGGAGCCGCTGGCGGTCGACGCCTACCTGGCGCTGGGCTACGTTCCCGCGCCGCTGGCGATTTTTCGGGGCTGCCGGAAGCTGGAGCCAGGACACGTGTTGCGGTTCAAAAAAGGATGCGAGCCATGTGTGACGCGCTGGTGGTTTCCAGAGCTTGCGCCGGCCGCGGGCAGGCGTGGCGATCACATAGTGGGCTTGCGCGAACAGATGGCCGGTGCAGTGGGCCAACGTCTGCGCGCCGATGTTCCGGTGGCGCTTAGCCTGAGCGGCGGCGTGGACTCATCGGTGATTGCGGCGGAGTGCGTGCGCCAGCGTGTATCAATCCAGGCCTTCACGGTGCGCTTCGAGGGAGAGTCGCGCGAGGTGGATGCGGCGCGCGCGGTGGCGCGACACCTCAATTTGCCGCATCGAGTGCTGACGGCCGAGGCTCCGCTGGAGGGCCAGGGAGTGGAGCGAATCTGGCGGCACTATGACGAGCCGTTCGCGGACAGCTCGGCGATTCCGTCGTTGGCGCTGGCGCGCGCGCTGGAGGGAAGCTACAAGGTGATCCTCAATGGCGATGGCGGCGATGAGGTGTTCGGCGGCTACCGGCATTACGAACACATTCGGATCAAGCAGACTCTCAAAGCGGCTGCCGCGACGGTCGGCTTATGCGATGGGCGCGGGAGCGGTGCCGGAGTTTACGTGCAATCGAAAGTCACATTTCGAGCGGCGGAGCGCGGCCGGTTCTTGAATGGATACGGCGTTGGAAATTCCGTGGCTAAGGTTATTTCCCGGGCGCCGCACCAGGGAGCTCTAAAGAACGCCCAGTGGATCGATCGCCATTTGACGCTCGCCAATGGGTTGAACTACAAAACCGACATTGCCTACGGCGCTTTCGGCATCGAAGGGCGCGCACCGTTTCTGGATCACCGGCTGGGAGAGTGGGCCGACAGGCTGCATCCGGATGAACTGGTCCGCGGGCGCGAGAAAAAAATTCTGCTGCGCGCGGCCTATGCGGGCGATCTGCCGGCGGGGGCGCTGAACCGTCCCAAGCAGGGTTTCGGCGCGCCCATCGAGCAATGGCTGCGCGGACCGCTTCGCGAACTGGCCGGGGACATGCTTCCCTGCCCGCTCCTCGACCGGCAATTGCAAGCCGGCCGCGGAGGACAACAGTTGTGGACGCTGCTGATGTTCGCGCAGTGGGCGCGAGCGTGGGGCGCGTCCTGGTGAAGCCGTGGTGAAGATGACAGTGCTGATGGCGGTGCGCGATACGCCGGCCGAAATGTTGCGACAGGCGATCGAGTCGATTCGCTCGCAGACCCTGCGGGAGTTCGAATTTCTGATTCTCGACGACGGCAGCGAGGAGCGCGAAACTCGCGGGGAACTGAAGCGGCAGGCGGCGGGCGATGCGAGAATCCGTCTGCTGCGAGGAGCGCCCTGCGGGTTGACTCGCGCACTCAATCGCGGGCTGGCCCTGGCCGAGGGCGAGCTGATCGCGCGGCAGGATGCCGACGACTGGAGCGAGCCGGATCGGCTGGAGCGGCAAGCGGCATTTCTAGATGCGCAGCCTCAAATCGCGGTGTGCGGAAGCAACGCGTGGACCCACCGGCACGACGGGCGTCCGCTGTGGACGACACGGTTGCCGGAAAGCGTTGCCGAAGTCCGCGAAGCGCTGTGGAAGGGAAATCCATTGGTGCACGGTTCCACTGTATTTCGAAGCAGTGTGGCGAGGCGGCTGGGCGGCTATCGCGAGGAGTTTCGCTGCGCGCAGGATTACGATTTTTTCTGGCGTCTGAGCGATGCGGGGGGAGCCGCCAATTTGCCGGAAGCTCTGTATCACTATCGCTACAACAGCGGTGCGGTGAGCGCTCTGCGCGCGCGCGGGCAAGCGCAGGCGCACCGGGCGGCGCAGTTGTTGGCTCAAACACGACGGTCGGGCGCAGCCGAAGATGTTGCGGGCGCCTTGGCGCTCGCCGAACGCGAGTTGTCGGAAGCGGGCGAGCTCAGGACCGCGCTCAAGCAAATCGACCATCGCCTGCTCGCAGGCGAATTCGCTGGGTCGGGCTGGGCTTACGCCCGGCTTCTAGGGGCACATCCGGCGAGCCGACTGGCGTGGGGAAAACTGCTGCGGTGGGCCGTCTACGCCGGAATTCCGCCAGTTCGCGAGCGGTGTTTCCGATGAGCGCCCTGCGAGTCTTGTTTGTGATTCCCGGATTGGCCGAGGGCAGCTCCATGATCTTCGCCCGCCGGCAAGCTGAAAGCTTGACGCGCCAGGGCGTTGAAGTCGATCTGTTTCATTTGCGCTCGCGCACGTCGCTGCCGGAGCTTATACGCGAGTGGCGGCGCTTCCGGCGCAGGTTACGTAGAGTGAATCCGCAGGTGATCCATGCGCACTTCGGAACCGTCACGGCTTGCTTTGCGGCGTGGGGCGCGACTTTCGCCATTCCGGGGAGGCCGCTGGTGATCACTTACCGAGGCAGCGATCTCAATCCCGTGGCGCAAGGCGTGGGTTGGCGGGCGCGGTTGCGCGCGGCTGCGGGGCGGGCGCTCTCCCAACTCGCGGCTCTGCGCGCGGATCGGATTGTCTGCGTCAGCAGCCGACTTCGCCAACGTCTGTGGTGGCGGCGCGGCAATGCCGTGGTGCTGCCGAGCGGTGTGGACACCGAGGTTTTTCGCCCGGAGCCGCGGGAGCGGGTGCGCGCCAGGCTGGGTTGGAGCGCAGCGGAACGTGTGGTGTTGTTTAACGCGGGGAACAATCCGGCTCTCAAACGTCTGGACCTGGCTCGGAAGGCCGTGGGGCTGGCAGGAGATTTGTTGGACGGTGTGCGCCTGGAGGTGCTGGATGGGCGGAGGCGCCCGGATCAGGTACCGGAACTGCTGAACGGCGCCGACTGCCTGTTGTTGACCAGCGACCAGGAGGGATCGCCCACCATCCTGCAGGAAGCGCTGGCCTGCAATCTGCCGGTGGTGAGCGTAGATACCGGCGATTGCGCATCGCGGCTGGCGGGAGTTCAGTATTGCTCCATCGTGGCGCGGGAGCCCGGGGCCATCGCGGCGGAGCTGGCACGCGCCCTTGAAACGCCGGTAAGGAGTAACGGACGTGACAAGGTGCGGGAGTTTTCGTCGCAGCGGATTGCGGGCGAGTTGCGCCGGATCTACCTGGAACTGGGAGCGGGCGCGGAGAGAACCCCGGCGGGCACGCGCGCGCAGGCGTCGCGGGGCGCACGTTGACCAAACCCTGAATGGAATACTTCACCTTATTAGGAGCGGCGACGGTGGTGATCGTTGCGCTGGCGGCGGCGCTCTACCTGCAGCGCCGGGACTTAGGCTTGGTGGTGGGGATCGCGGCACTCTACTATTGGTCGCTTTATGGCGCGTGGTCGATCATCCTCGACAAAACGGGCGGATTCAGCGGGCAACACTATCACTATCTGGAAACGAAGATGTTCCCGATCGCTCTTGACGAGCAGTACCTGCTTACCCTTGCGCTGTACGCAGGGTTCATCATCCTGGTGGAGCTGACCTTGCTCGCTGGGCTCTCGCACAAGCGCGAGCGGCCGATTCCGCGACTGGTGCTGCGGCACGAAGCGATCCTTTTTGCAGGCTTCGCCGCGGGACTCGTCAGCTTCCTGGTGATCCGAAACCAATTGAGTTTCGCTTGGGCGACCCACACATCGGCCTATTCGTACACGCGCGCGAACGGCGGCCAGTGGTTCACGCTACACCAGGTGCTCAACCGGGTGGCGCTGATTCCTCCCGCGATCGGGTTGGCGACGCTCGCGGCCGGACGGCGCTCGCGGTTTTTCGTCAATGTATCGCGGCGCTATACCTTCTGGGCATATTTGGTGCTCGCGGCGGCGATGGGCGCCTTTACTTTGGTGCTGGGAAACAAGAATGAAGTTTTTACGGCGCTCCTGACGGGGATTCTGGCGTACGCCGGGTCAGTGCGGCGGCCGAAGTGGTGGAAGCTCGGCTTGGTGTTGATTGCAGGACTGTGGTTTTTGGCGGCGGTGGACTTCTTCCGCGCGACTCCTGTATCGAGGATTGGCGAGGCGGTTTTTACGCGCGGCCAGAATTCCGACGACGTCAGCCACTTCGTGACCACCAGCAACGAGGCTTTCGCGGCCCATTTTTCAATGTATGGCGTGCTGGCAGCGGGAACCACGCCCCAATTCGGCTATAGCCTCTATAGCCTGGCATGTTCGGTGGTGCCAAGGGTGCTGTGGCCGGAACGGCCTCGCGACATTTACCTCTACTACAGCGAGAGCGTCGGGACTATCCAAAACCAGGGGTATTCGCTGCATCACGCCACCGGCTGGTATCTGAATTTTGGCATCGCGGGGGTGGCGTTGGGAGCCATGTTGTTAGGGCTGATATGGACGGCATGCCTGAACGCGCATCAGCGCATCCGGCGGCGGAGCGGGCTGCTCTATCGCCTGTTCGCCATCATTGGGCCGTGGGTGCTGGTGGCCGGATTGCCGCCCTTGATTCGCGCGGGCCCGGAGGGATATAAAGGCCTGCTCATCGAAAGCTTTCTAATTCCGCTGGGCGTGCTGCTCGTGGCCTGCCGGCCCCGCAGATCCGCGCGTCGAGTGGGGAGGACTCATGAAACCGTTTCTTTCCGTGCTGATCCCGTGCCGCAATGAAGTGGGCAGCCTGGGACGGTGCCTGGCGTCCGTCATTGCCAGCGACTATCCGGAAGACCGACTGGAAGTGCTGGTGGTGGATGGGGCGAGTACGGACGGCACCCGGGAGGTGATCGCGGAGTGGGCGCGCAGCCATGCGCGAATCCGCATGCTGGAGAATCCAGCGGGAACCACACCGGCGGCGCTGAATCGCGGCATCTCGGCAGCGTGCGGGGATGTGATCGCGCGGCTGGATGCGCACGCCGCGCTGACGCCGGCTTATTTTTCGCGGGCGGTCGAGTATCTGGAATCGAGCGGAGCCGATCACGTAGGTGGTGCGATGCAAACACGGGCGCAGCGGGAGGGTCCGTGGGCGGGCGCGGTGATTGCCGCTCTCACGCACCCGTTTGGCGTCGGTGGGTCGCGCTTTCGGATTGGCCGGCCGGAACCTGGAGAGAAACCGCGCTGGGTGGACACTGTTTTTTGTGGCTGCTGGCGGCGCGAGGTGTTCGAGCGGATCGGCGGATTCAATGAGCGGCTGGAGCGCGGTCAGGATATGGAATTTAACCAGCGGCTGCGCCGGGCTGGAGGCAGAATCCTGCTGGCGCCGGAGTTAGTCACGGTGTACTACGCGCGTGCGGAACTGGGGTCCTTCTGGAAACACAATTGGACCAATGGGGTGTGGGCGGTGCTGCCCTTCGCCTATGCTCGCGGGTCGCCGGTGAGGGCCCGGCATCTGGCTCCGTTGCTGCTGGTGCTGGCGCTGCTATTGGCTCCCTGGACGGCACTCGTTTATGCCGCAGCCAATCTGACGGCGTCGGCGCACGTGGCTTGGACGCATCGAAGCTGGCGCTATCTGGTGCGGATGCCGGTGGTTTTCGCCAGCTTACATCTGCCGTACGGAGCGGGCAGTTTGTGGGGCGTCGCGCGGGTGGTGGCGGCCGGGTTGCGAAATATAGCACGGAGAAAGCGGACAGAATGAACGCAAGCAGAGTGGTAATGGCTGCCGATTTTTCGAGCGTGACCGAGCTGCCGCGGCAGGGTGCGACGCGCACGCAGATGTCCATGCTGCGAACCCGCTATGGCTGGGCGGCGGAACACGCGGCTGGAAAAGATGTCCTGGAGTTGGCGTGCGGCGCGGGCCTCGGTCTCGGGTGGCTAGGGGAAGGGGCGCGCCGCGTCGAAGGAGGCGATATCGACGAAGAGAATTGCCGGATGGCGCGAGAGACGTATCGCGGCGTGACAAATATTCGCGTCGAGCGATTGGACGCGCTGGAGCTGCCGTTCGAGGCCGCGTCTTTCGACTTGACCCTGCTCTTCGAGGCGCTGTATTACCTGACGGATGTCCCTCGGTTCCTGAGGGAAGCGCGGCGCGTACTCCGGCCGGGCGGATTGCTGCTGATTTCGACGGTGAACTGTGAATCGAGCGGGTTCCATCCGAGTCCTTTTCATACCAGGTACTGGACGGCGGCGGAACTCTTGCGCGCCCTCGACGAAGCGGGATTCGAGGCGCATCTTTTTACGGGTTTCGCGGAGCAAGATGGCGACGGGCGCGGTCTGCAGCGCCGGCTGAAGAGAGTGGCGTCGAAACTCGGCTGCATGCCACGAACGATGCGCGGCAAGGCAGTCCTAAAGCGCATCTTCTACGGCAAACTGGACCGCATTCCGCCACGATTGGAGCCAGCTCCTGCAGGGGAGCCGATGATTCCGGTAGACGGGGCGACGAATCTGACACGCTATCGAAATCTTTATTTCGAAGGCCGGAGACCGGCATGACGCCGGCCGTGGCGCACAGCGTTCCCTTCTTTCCGTATCCGCAAGCGTTTTTGCCGGAGGAAGAGGCGCTGGTGGGCATCTTCCGCGATGTTGGCCGGCGCGGGGCGTTCATCGAACAACGGGACTTGCGGGAGTTCGAGGCCAGTCTCGCGCGGTTCCTGGGAGCTCGGCACGCTATCGGCGTCGCCAACGCAACCGACGGTCTGCTGATTGCGTTGCGCGCGGCGGGGGTCGAGCCGGGGACGGAAGTCATCTTCAGCTCGCACACTATGGTGGCGACAGCGGCGGCGATACATTTTGCGGGCGCGATTCCCGTGCCAGTCGAGTGCGGCGCGGATCACTTGATGGATCCCGTAGCGGCGGCGGCCGCCGTTACTCCGCGAACTTCCGCTATCCTGCCGACGCAGCTCAACGGCAGGACTTCCGATATGAATGCGCTGGGACGGCTAGCCTCAGCCCACGGACTAATCGTTGTGGAGGACGCGGCGCAGGCATTGGGCTCGCGCTTTGACGGGCGGTGCGCGGGAACTTTCGGCGCAGCGGCAGCGGTGAGTTTTTTCCCGGCGAAATTATTGGGATGCCTGGGCGACGGCGGAGCGGTGATCGCGAATGACGAGGGCGTGGCCGAGCGTGTGCGCGCGTTACACGATCACGGCCGCGACGGACATGGAAACGTGACCGGCTGGGGATTCAACTCGCGGCTTGACAATTTACAGGCGGCGATTCTGAATTACCGGTTACTCAGGTACGACGCCGTGATTGCGCGGCGGCGCGAATTGGCGCGAGCGTATGAGGCGGATCTCGAAGACGTGGCGGAGATAGTGAGGCCTCCAGCGCCGGATGCCGACAGGAGCCACTACGACGTGTACCAGAACTATGAAATCGAAGCCGAGAGACGTGACGGGCTCCGCGAATTCCTGACAGCGCGCGGCGTGGGCACACTGCTGCCATGGGGAGGGAAAGCCGTTCATCAATGGGACGCATTGGGTTTGCCTGGGCGGCTGCCTGTCACCGAGAAACTGTTCGAGCGGGTGCTGCTGCTGCCGATGAACGCATGGCTCACCGATGACGATGTCGAGATCGTCGCCGGCAGTGTGCGCGAGTTTTATCGGGGGCGATCGTGACACCCGCTACCACATGGTTGGTTGAGCAATGGGAAAGTATGACGCTGATCCGCCATGCGGAGGAGCGCATTGCCGAGATGGTCGAATCGGGCGAAGTCGGATGCCCGTGTCATCTCTATATAGGACAAGAGGCGATCGCCGCCGGCGTGTGCGCCGCGTTGACGGCTACCGATACGGTGTGGGGCGGACATCGCTCGCACGGCCACTATCTGGCGAAGGGCGGATCGCTCGCCGCGCTGTTTGCGGAAGTGCTTTTGAAGTCCACAGGATGCGCGGGGGGACGGGGCGGATCGATGCACCTGGCGGCGGTGGAAGTGGGGATTCTAGGCACGGTGCCGATTGTGGCGGGAACGGTGCCGCTCGCAGTGGGAGCGGCGTTCGCCTATAAACTGCGTGGCGAAGACACGGTGGCAGTGGCGTTCTTCGGCGACGGCGCGCTTGAAGAGGGGCACGTGCATGAGTCCATGAATCTGGCAGCGCTTTACCGCCTGCCTCTGGTGTTGATCTGCGAAAACAACCTCTACGCCAGCCACCTGCATTGGGGGGAGCGGCGCGTGGCGGACAACTTCGATCGGGCAGGCGAGTTCCATTCCGTACCGGGAGAGCGAGTAGATGGAAACGACGTGACTGCGGTGCACGCGGCCGCGCGGGCGGCGGTAGAGCGGGCGCGGCGCGGAGAAGGCCCCACGTTGATCGAGTGCCGGACGTTTCGCTGGCGGGGACATGTGGGCGCCAGCTTCGATCTTGACGTGGGGGTGGAACGGCGCGGCGAGTTGGCCGACTGGCTGCCGCGGGATCCTCTGCTGCGGGTCTCGGAAGAGTTGATCGAGCACGGCGTCGCGGATCTGGCGCAACGGGAGCAGGCGATCGACGCCCGAATTGCCGGTGCGGTGGAGGCGGCGCGCGCAGCGCCCCAACCGCAGCCGCAACCAGAGGAGGCACTATGCGCGCACTGACCTATGCCCAGGCGATTCGCGAAGCGCACGCGCAGATGTTGGCGCTCGATGCGCGGGTTTTCATCGTGGGACAGGGACTGTGGAGCCCGTGGTATGCGGGATCGAGTCTTGAGGGACTGGATCGCGAATTCGGGTGCGCGCGCGTGGTGGACAGTCCGGTGTCGGAGAACGCGGTGACGGGCCTGGCGGTGGGGGCGGCGCTTGCCGGCCTGCGGCCGATCGTATTTCATCCGCGCATGGATTTTATGCTGCTGGCGATGGACCCGATCGTGAATCAGGCTGCGAACTGGTCGTATTTATTCGGAGGCCATGCCGGGAATCAGAGCAGCGTGCCGCTGGTGATTCGCGCAGTGATCAATCGCGGCGGCGAGCAGGGCGCGCAACATTCGCAGGCCTTGCACGCCATGTTCATGCACGTGCCGGGCTTGAAGGTCGTCATGCCGTCGACGCCGGCCGACGCCAAAGGGTTGCTGATGGCAGCCATGGCCGATCCGGGACCGGTCCTTTATATAGACGACCGGTGGTTGTATGCGGAGACCGGTGAAGTCCCGACCGAGCCGCATACGGTTGCGATCGGAGAGGCGGCCGTGCGCCGCAGCGGCTCGGACGTGACACTGATCGGGATTTCCTGGATGGCGGCAGAATGCGTGCGCGCCGCCGGAATTCTGGAGTGCGAGGGGGTCGACGCCGAGGTGATCGATCTGCGCAGTCTGAAGCCGTGGGATAAGACGACGGTGGCGGCCAGCGTTTCGCGCACCGGACGGGCGGTGGTAGCAGATGGAGGGTGGCGCACCGCAGGGGCTTCCGCCGAGATTGCCGCGGAAATCGCCGAGCGTGCTTTCGATAACTTGTTGGCTCCGGTTGCGAGGGTGGCACTGCCTGACACGCCGGCGCCCGCTAGCCGCGCAGAAGAACGAGCGTATTATCCGGGGGCGGAGCAGATAGCCGCCGCCGCGCGGGCATTGCTCGAGCGCAGCGCCGGTGGCCTGGTGAAACGAGTGGCTGCGTGAAGCGACTGCTGGATTTTTTGATTGCGACGTGCGCGCTGCTGGCCTTCACGCCGCTGCTGGCGGCGGTCGCTATTGCAGTGTGGCTGGAAGATCGTAACTCTCCGTGGTATCGCGGTGTGCGCGTGGGGCTCGGTGGCCGCGAATTTCGCATGCTGAAATTCCGCAGCATGCGCGCGGGAGCGGCAAAGACGGGGGTGAACTCGACGGCGGCCGGAGACGCACGCATCACGCGCGTGGGCCGGTTTCTGCGGGCGCTGAAACTCGATGAGCTGCCGCAACTGTGGAACGTGGTTACGGGCGAGATGAGCCTGGTGGGTCCGCGGCCGCAGGTGCCGGAGGACGCTTCGCTCTATACCGACGAAGAGCGCTGGATGCTCGAAGTGCGTCCGGGCATCACGGATCTAGCCTCGATTGTGTTTTCGGACGAAGGTGAGATCCTGGCCGGAAACGCGGACCCGGATCTGCTCTACAACCAAATCATCCGCCCCTGGAAGAGCCGGCTGGCGCTGTTGTATATCGACAGCAGCTCCTGGGTCATCGACGTGC
This sequence comes from Acidobacteriota bacterium, assembly GCA_039930665.1. Lineage (GTDB taxonomy): Bacteria > Acidobacteriota > Terriglobia > Bryobacterales > Bryobacteraceae > Palsa-187. The sequence continues at coordinate 21,977 of JBDTTL010000003.1, read as the reverse complement.
GAATTTTGCTATGGACCGCGGGGGCGCTGGTCTCGCGGCGGTGGGCGATCCGGCGCGTGGGAAAACTGCTCGACGACTGGGGCGTGGTCGATCCGCTGCGTAGCGTCGCCCGGCGCGAAGCTCCCTTGCCGGCGTATCCGCCGCCGGGGGCGCACGCGGTGGTTGCGCGCTATCGGGTAAGCACAACATGTTGAAGGCTCTCGCGCGATATCGGCGCGCTGCGTCCGCGGCGTTTCATGCCCTGGTAGTCACCGCAGGGCTGGTGACGGCCTTTCTGCTGCGCTTTGAATTCACGCTGGATGCACGTTATCGCTGGATGCTAATGCTGGCGTTACCGGTTGCCGTGGCGATTAAGCTGGCAGTCTTCCGCGGTTTTGCGTTGCGCGATTTGCCGTGGCGCTATATCGGCTTGGAGGGTGTGACTCGCATGGCCGCGGCTAACGCGGCGGGGAGTCTTGCGCTGGCGGCCGTGCTGGCCTGGCAATGGGGCGCGGTGTTCCCGCGATCCATTTATATTTTGGATTTTCTAGTGTGTCTCGGATTCATGGCCGGAGCGCGGTTGGCGATTCGCGTCTGCTGTGAACCGTCCCGCACGGTTGGGGTGAAGCGCAGGCGGATTCTCATTTACGGAGCCGGGCGGGCCGGAGTCACTCTGCTTTCTGAAATCCGCGAGCATCCGGAACTGGCGTATCAAGTGGCGGGCTTCTTGGACGACGATCCGCAAAAGCGCGATCTGCTGCTCCGCGGCGCGCGGGTGTGGGGCGGACGTGCTGCGCTGGCAGAAGTGGTCCGCCGGGAACGCATCGACGAAGTACTGCTGGCGCTGCCGCGAGCGCCGGGGACGGAGATCGAATCGATTCTCGGCCACTGCCGTGAGGCTGGAGTAGCGACGCGCCGAATTCCGCCGCTCGCGGAACTAATGGAAGACCGCGTATTGGTGGGTCAGATCCGGGCGGTGCGAGTGGAGGATTTGCTGGGACGGCCACCGGTCGAGCTGGAAGAGAGCGCGCTGCGAGCGAGTCTCGAAGGCCGCGTGGTGCTGGTGACCGGGGCGGGCGGCTCGATCGGCAGCGAATTGTGCCGCCAGATGGCGCGCTACCAGCCGGCGGCGATTGTGGGCCTGGATCATTCCGAGACCGCGCTCTATCACATCGATCAGGAAATGCGTGACAGGTTTCCGCGGACGTTGTTCCACGCGGAAGTAGGCAGCATTCAAAACCGGCGCAGGCTGGATGAAATTTTCGAAGCGCACCGCCCGCATACGGTGTATCACGCGGCGGCATACAAGCATGTGCCGCTGATGGAAGCTCACCTGTTTGAGGCAGTCGAGAACAATATCCTGGGAACGCATCAATTGGCGCGGGCAGCGAGCGCGGGGGGAGCGGAAACGGTGGTGCTGGTGAGCTCCGATAAAGCCGTGCGCCCGGTCAACATCATGGGCGCCACCAAACGCGTGGCGGAACTGGTGTGCCTGGGGGCGGGACAAGCGGAGCCGCACATGCGGTTTCTGGCGGTGCGCTTCGGCAACGTGCTGGGATCGAGCGGCAGCGTGGTTCCTTTATTCCAGCGGCAGATCGCGGCGGGAGGGCCGGTGACGGTCACGCACCCGGAGATGCGGCGTTTCCTCATGACCATTGCGGAGGCGGCTCAGCTGGTGCTGCAGGCGGCGACCATGGGAGCCGGCGGTGAAGTCTTCGTGCTCAACATGGGTGACCCGGTGCTCATTCTGGATCTGGCGCGGAAGATGGTTCGGCTCAGCGGGCTGGAGCCGGATTTCGATGTTCGGATCGAGTTTTGCGGCATGCGGCCGGGCGAAAAGCTGTGCGAGGAATTGAGCGCTTACCAAGAAAATACGATACCGACGCCGCATTCCCAGATCCGCGCGTATACCGGCAGGGGAGTCGCGCGCGACGCGCTGGCACGCTGCTTAGAAGAACTGCGCCAGGCGGTAGAGACTCGCGACGCCGCTGGCATCGTAGCGTGCCTGCAGGAGTTGATCCCGGACTATCGTCCCAGCGCCTTCGTATTGGAACAGGCGCTGGAGGAGCCGGCGCAACGTGCCTTGGCGCGGGCGGTTTAGAGCGAGCCCGAATTTAGCGCAATCCAAAATTGTGCACCGCAAGGCTAGTGGTCGCGCCTGCCGTGACCCAATTCACGATGGTGAAGAACTTCGCCGCTGTGGGATGTTTTTTCACGATGAAGGACTCGGCTCCAACCAGCGCACCGACGACACCAAACTTAATGCCGGTTGCCTTCATGCCAAAGCCTCCGTTGGAGCCGGCAAGAACGGGGTTTAATTCGCGCTTGCCGTAAGAGCTCGCCGCATCCAGCGCTTGGCTGGCAAACAGCGGCGCCAGACTGATGGCCCATTGGCGACGCCACCGCGCGTCGTGGTTGACGCGATGCTCGGCGCCTGCTGCCGCCACAAATTCGCTACCCGAGAGTTGTCCGATGGCCGGCTGAACCGGCGGAAAAATGGATGGATTGGACGGAAGAATCGCTGCCGTTGCCACGGGAGCGAAGGTGCCGGTTTGGATGCCGGATTGGGAACCAATTTCGTCTGCCCATACGCAGGGTGAAATAGCGTCCAACAATACTACGGTTGCAACAGCGGTGGTAAGAAATGTGACTAGAGCTTTCATGGGTTGTTTCCTTTATCCCTTTTTGTTTCGGTCTTAAGTAATGAGAGTAATCCTACCGGGCAAACCCTTCCACCGCGTTGGTTTCAGTGCCTCGTGGATCGCAAGTACTGCCGAGCTTCAATCTGGGCCATCAAGAGTTGGCGCTATTGGGCTTTTTGTCATGGCCTGCGCTGCGACACTCACAATTTTTATGCGAGACCCGTTTGCAACTTGGGGGTACGAGATCGGGATATTCCTATTAGCAGGCTACTATTCCGTCAGAGAAGCCCTTAGAACAAGTAGGTTGATTCTCACTATCCCGGCAGTAGCGCTCACCGCGATTTCGCTATGGGGCTTCGGACAACTTTGGTTAGGGGCGACAGTATACAGCTATGCCACCTGGGATGCATCGATGCAGGCGATGGCCTGCGGAACGACGGCCTGGGTAGCAGCCAAAACCTTGCGCGACGCGCGGCGACGCTGGCAGTTTCTTTCCGCGTTTGCATGGTTCGGCTGTGCGCTGAGCCTCTTGTCGGTAGTTGCTTATTTCACTTCCCGTGGGCGCATTCTGTGGGTCTTCACCAGCCCTTATCCGGACGTTTGGGGCCCGTTTCTGAGCCGCAACGATTTCGCCGGATTTATCGAACTGAGCTTTCCGGTCGCGCTGTGGCTGGCTCTCGAGCGGAGGAGAACGGCTTTCGGATTAGATATGGCCCAGCTTCCGGAACCGTTGCCGAATCGGGTTCCGGGGCGGTTCCCCTTATGGGTTCCCGCTTGGATGCTGGCGGCGGGACTGGCGTCCGGGTCGCGGGCCGGCGCCATTTTGCTGCTGGCGGAAGCCGGCTTGATCCTGGGGTTGGCTTCACGGCGCCGCGCGGCCGCGAAGTTCGTGCTGGCGACCGCGCTTCTCGCGACGATCGCAGGCGTAGGTACACTCGTCGGACGCTTCGCCGAAACGGATCCCTGGCGTTACCGACGCGAGATCACCGCGTCCACTTTAGAACTAATCGCCGACCATCCCTGGCGCGGTTATGGGCTCGGCACCTACACCTATGTCTATCCGGCCTACGCAACTTTCGATATAGGCGGGACGGTCGAGCACGCGCATAATCAGTGGCTAGAGTGGGCGGCGGAAGGAGGAATTCCGCTGGCGCTAGTGTGGCTGGTGCTGGCGTTAGGAGTAAGCGTTCGTGCGATCCGCTCCATCTGGGGCATTGGGATTCTGGCGGCATTTCTGCATGCTCTCGTGGACTATCCCTTCGTGCGCTGCGGACTGACAGCCTGGGATTTTACGCTCATCGGCGCATTGAGCGCCGCGGCGATGAGAAAAGGCGAAGGCAGCAGCGCACTAAGCATCAAGCGATAAAAACAACTAAAGAACAGAAAGGAACGTAACAAATGGAAATGAATTTTCTGCGATCTTCGGTGGCCCTCGGGCTCGCCATTCAACTGGCCGCAAGTCCGGGATACGCGGCGGTAGCTACTCAGGCGATCGGCACGGTGGTTTCGACCGGCGCCTTCCGTTTGAACCACGCGACCGTGCGCAGCAACGCCACGCTGTTTGAGGGAGCCATGGTCGCAAACGGCGCCGCGCCTGTGCGCATGGACTTGTCGAGTGGCGCTCGGTTGGAGCTGGAATCCGAATCCACAGTGCAAGTTTTTGGCGACCGCATGGTGCTGCAACGCGGCGCGAGCCGGATCGATAGCGCTGCGGGGTTTCGGGTGGAGGCGCGCGGGTTGACGATTCAACCCGATGGCAACGCCTCGACGGGCCGTATTGTATTGATCGGCGCAAGGCGGGTCGAGGTGAGTGCGGTGACCGGCTCTTTCCGGGTGCTCAATCCGGACGGCGTCCTGGTAGCGAAGATCGCGGCGGGAAGGGCGCTCGCTTTGGAGCCGCAGTCCACCGCGGATTCCGCCCGAATCATGGGCGCCTGGCGAGGCGCGACGGCCACTATCTGCTGACCGATGAAACCACGAATGTAACGATGGAAGTCTCGGGTCAAGCTTCGGTGAAATCAGAGTTGACCAAACAGTTAGGGCAGCGCGTCGATGTGACAGGAACTGTGGATCCCACGGCTCCTGTGAGCGGCGCGACGCAACTGATTCAGGTAGCTCAAGTCACGCCGGCGCCTCCTCCGGGGGGCGCTCCGTCGTCCGGGACAGGCGGCGGAGCAGGCGCAGGGACGGCTCCGGCCGGCGCGGGTGGCGCAGCGGGTGGCGCAACGGGCGGAGCGGGGAGCGTATTGGCAGTTTCCGCAACCATGATTGCGGTTATCGCAGGAGTTGCGGCCGCAGCCGTGGTAGGAGGTTTGGCGGCCTCGGGCAGCCTTGGAGGAAGCACGGCGGCCCCGGTGAGCCGCTGAGGTTCAGATCGTCGCGTGACTCAACACACGCTCTCTTCGCATTTGTTTGCCGGAATCAGTTTTCTCGGCTTTGTATTCGCTCTTGGAGGCACGCTACGGCTGGCAATGGCTGAGTGTGCCTGGCGGTGGAAGCCGCCGGTGACCGTGAGCGCCAAGTGGCCGCTGGCAATCGGCAACCAGCTCTACTTCGAAGATCTCGCGGAGCGCCACCCGGCGCTGGCACGCAGCGCTTTGCGCGCGGCCGTGCGGGTGAATCCGCGCGGTGCTACAGCGTGGATGGCGCTGGGCCTCGCGGCGGAGCAGGAAGGCGATATGGAACAAGCGGCGGCCAGCTTCCTGGAAGCTGAAAGAGTCGACCGGCAGTATCTGCCGGCGTGGACTTCCGCGAATTTCTTCTTTCGGCGGGGGAACGACTTCCAGTTCTGGCGCGCGGCGAAACGCGCCGCCGCCATGTCCTATGACGATCCGGCGCCGCTGATCGAACTGGCCGATCACCGCGAGCCGCAGGCCATTTCGGCGCTCGAACGTCTGGGAGACAATGCTCGCCTGGAGCGCGGATACCTGTACTTGCTGATTGCCCAAAGCCGCTGGCGGGAAGCCGAGGCCGTAGCGGCTCGCTTGTCCTCCCACACTACGGTTGGCAGCGACACTCGCGATCGTGAGTTGTTGCTGAATTTTGCCGGCCGCCTGATCGCGGCGCAGGAAGGCGAGGCAGCGCTCGCGGTTTGGAACCGGCTCGGCCGCGTATCCGCCCCCGGACCGGCCGGACACGGGGTGCTGGTCAATTCAGACTTCGAACAGCAGCCATCGGGCGAAGGCTTTGATTGGAAGATGACGGAGCCGCCAGGGGGATCGATACGCTGGGAGCCGTCGAGACTGGGATTTTGGCTGGCGGGCTCGACACCGGACTCCTGCACCCTTCTCGAACAGTGGGTGATGCTCGACCCCGGCGGCTACCGCTTGCGATTCGGCTACCGGACGGAAGGGCTGGCGAAAGAAACCGGGCTTCAATGGGCGCTGATCCATGACGAACTCCAGGACGGACTCAAGGAAGTATCGGGTGCGGCATTGGCCCGGGCGCCGGTACCGGTTTCGAAGCCGCGGGTCGTCGAATGGGATTTCCGAGTGGCGAAAGCCGGCCTTTATCGATTGGCCTGGGTCTACAGCCGGGTGCCCGGGACGATACACCAGGAAGGCCGCGCGGAACTGGCATTTGCAGGCCTGAAGAAGCTATGACAGCTACCGATAATATGGTCCGGCACTGTCCCAAATGCGGTTCGGTGCGCGTACATCGCTCGCGGCGGCGGGGTCCCATCGAAACTCTGATCGCGGGGCTGGGGGCCGAAATTTGCCGCTGCCACGACTGCTGCCTGCGCAGGGCATGGTTCGGAGTCTCACCGATTCCGATAGGCAACCGCGATCCGGAGGGGTCGCCTTGGTTTGGACTTGTGATGATTGCGTCGGGTGGCGTAGTCCTGACTGTATTCCTATGGGCGATTATCCGGTATATGGAAGGACCCTCGTGATTCGAGCGGATCTTCTCGCGCCGTGAACTGAAGGGCTCAATCCTTCGCACTTCTGTCCGATGCGTCTTTGAGAGAGTTCAATCTCTCAAAAACTCAGAGGTGCAGCGAAGTGTTCGATCCCATAGGCGGCCAGGATTCGCGAGTGCGGCGCGGGAAGGTGTTCCCGCTGGTGACAAGTTTGACGATTCATGCTGCCGCGGTGACGCTCCTGCTTGCGCTCACATTTTCGACGGGAATCACCGCGCGGCCATTGCGCACACGGATGGTCACTTTGCTGACGCCGCTTCCGCCGGCGGTTCCCGTCGCCCGTCCGGCTTTCATCGCTCCCCCGCGACGCGCACCGCGACTGTTCCTTGCCCCCGCCATGCGGCGTGCAACCGCGCCGCCTTTGGAAACGCCTCCGATACCGGCGCTGCAGATCCCGCTGCCCGAAGTCGCGAGGGCAATCATCCCGACGGTGGAGGTTGCGCACCTGGCAGTGGTCGAGCGACCTCCTCTTCGAATTGACAACCTCAAGCTGTTAGCAGCGCCCGACCCGTTGAAGGGGTGGTCCGCGATCGTGTCCAGGCCAGCCGGATTCACCGCCGCCACTTTCGCAGCCGGGCGGGGGGATGCCGTCATTCGACCGAGCGGATTTGAGCGGATCGCGGTGGGAACTCCGCGACGCGAGCGCGCGCCGCCGCTCGCGGGAGCTGGATTCGGCGACGCAACCATTACCGCCGCAGCAGTACCCTCCGCCAGTCTTGCGAACGCGTCACCGATCACGCGGTCCGTCGAGATTATGTCGAAACCGCGGCCAGTCTACACCGAAGAAGCGCGCCGCCAGCGCATTGAGGGCGAGGTGCTGCTAGAGATCTTGTTTGCTGCGTCCGGAGAGGTGCGCGTGCTCGGGACAGTCCGCGGCCTGGGACATGGCCTGGATGAAAGCGCCATTACCGCGGCTGAAGCGATCCGTTTCCGGCCCGCCGAGCGCTTAGGCGTTGTGACGGATTCGACCGCCATCGTGCACATCGTGTTTCAGCTCGCCTACTAGTCATCGCCATGAACCTTCACCGCATTTTTTTCGCCGTCTTCGCTATTCTGCCGCTCACAGCGGCCGAGCCCACCGATCCCTTGGTCGATAGACTGCTCGACCGGATTGTCGAGCGCGAGAACCTCTTTCTGGCGACCATTGCGACGCGAACACCCTTGGTCGAAACCTACATTCAAGAAACGCAGGAAGGCGGCGATGCCTCCGGCCATTTAGCCAACCAGCCGAGCCGAGATCACTACTTTCTGGGGCGCGTCCGCTGGAACGGCGTGGTCGACTATCAGCCGCTGACCGCGCGCACTGACGCGCCTCCATCGAAATCCAGTTCCTGGCTGCCCTTCCACTTGGGAAGCTCGAAGACCCACGCTCTCACGTTTCTGCCGCGTGGCTTCGCGCAGATGGCGGTGCTCGATCTCCATGATTTCAATCGCCGGACTTATCACTTTGAATACGTCCGGCGCGAATTTCTGGGCGAAGTCCGCTGCCTGGTGTTTGATGTGACGCCGCTCGACCGCAAGTCAGCGGGAAAATTCGTGGGCCGAATGTGGGTGGAGGATCGCGACAACGCCATCGTGCGCTTCAACGGAATCTACGTGCAGGCGCCGCCCAGCAAGGATCCGGTCGCCGAGCGCTACTTTCATTTCGATAGCTGGCGAGTGAATGCCGGGGAGGCGCTGTGGGTGCCGGCGCAGATTTACGTGGAAGAACAAGCCTCGCCGGGCCGGGGAACGGACGGCGCAACGCCGCATTTCAAGGCACAAACGCGCTTCTGGGATTATGCCGCGACACCTTCCCGCAAGGTGGACGAACTGACCAGCATCCTAATTGAGAGTGCGTCCGCGCTGGAGGATCGGGATGCGCCTAAGGATATTTCGCCGCTCGAGAGCCAACGCGCCTGGGAACGGCAGTCGGAACAGAATCTTCTCGCGCGACTTGAAAAGGGCGGATTCCTGGGGCCGCCCGGCCCGGTAGATGAAGTTCTCAATACGGTGGTGGGCAATCTGATTGTATCGTCCAAGTTGGATATCGAAGCGCGCTGCCGCGTACTGTTAACCACACCTTTCGAAACCTTTACCATCGGCCACACTATCGTCATCAGCCGCGGCCTGATTGACGTTCTGCCGGACGAAGCCAGCCTGGCGCTGACGCTCGCGAGCGAGTTGGCGCACATTGCTTTGGGACACCCCACGCAAACCCAGTTCGCCTTCAATAACCAGACCATGCTGAGCGATCTCGAACTGCTGCAAAGCTTCCACTTTGAGCGCCCGCCCGAGGAGATGCAAGCGGCCTCCGAGAAGGCCATTGCGATGATGCGGGCATCGCCCTATTCGAACCTGGCCAATGCGGGTTTATTCCTCAAAGCGCTCGCCGCGCACCAGGCTGCAATGCCGCGTTTGCTGCAGGCGAGCCTGGGCGATCAAGTGGGCGATGCGGCGGCACTGAGACGTCTATCGAGCTTCGCGGAGGCCGCACCTCCGCTCGAGGAAAATAAACTCGAGCAGATCGCGGCGCTGCCCTTGGGCTCGCGCGTGAAGGTGAACCCCTGGAACGACCAACTGGATCTGGTGAAAACCCGGTCGCTCGCGCTGCTTTCGCCGCGCGAGAAAATGCCGTTTGAGGTGACGCCATTCGTGCTCTATTTGACGCGGAGCGAAGCCGTCAGCGCGAAGAAATAGGCGCTGCGGGCGCCGGGGGCGTGGGAGCCGCCGCCACCGCGAGCGATTCGAGATTGTCGCCGGTTTCGCGCTCCACTGCTGCGTGCAGGCTGTTGCCGTGGGCGTCCATGGTTACGATCGCCATGAAGCTGTTGACATGCAGCTTCCACATGGCTTCGGGGATGCCGAATTCCAGCAGGCTTACGCCCAGCACCTGGTCGACCGCCCGCGCGTAGTACTGGGCTGCGCCGCCGATGCCGTTGAGATAAACCGCGCCGTGCTCCTGGAGGGCCGCCAGCGTTTTCTTCCCCATGCCGCCTTTGCCCATCACGGCGCGCACGCCGAATTTGCGGATGATGTCGGCTTGATACGGCTCCTCGCGGCTGCTGGTAGTGGGTCCCGCTGCCTTGACCGTCCAGCGCTCTCCGGTTTGGAGCATCACGGGGCCGCAGTGGTAGAGCAGCGCGCCCCGCAGATCGACTCCTTCGGGCAGCGGATTAGTCATCAGGTGGGCGTGCACCGCATCGCGCCCGGTGTAGCATTCGCCCGTGATCAAGACGACGTCGCCCACTTTGAGCGCACGGATTTGCTCGTCGCTAATGGGCGGTCGCAGAATCACCTCACGGCCGGTGAGCGGGAAGCCCGCGCCTTGCGTCATTTTTTCGACGGGACGCGAGGGATCGCGATAGAGCCATTTCGTGATCGCACCGCTCGCGGCATCGAGCCTGACTCCCAGGCGGCGGAAGGCCCAGCATTCATAGGCCACCGATACAAAAAAACTGGCAGGGAGGCGATTCGCAGCGCCGACCTTGCATCCGATGAGCGACACCTTACCGCCGAAGCCCATAGCACCGATCCCCAGGCGATTAGCCTCGTCGACGATTTCGGTTTCGAGGCGCGCCAGATCGGGATGCGGGTTACGGTCGTCGAGGGTGCGGAATAGCTGATCCTTGGCAAGCGCGTAGCCGTGCGCGCGGTCGCTACCGATGCACACACCGACGGCGCCCGGCGCGCAGCCCTGCCCCTGCGCCTGCCACACGGCGTGCAGAATGCACTTACGCACGCCTTCGAGGTTACGGCCGGCTTTGCCCATGTGCTCCAGATCGGCGGGAAGCGAATACTGGATGTTCTTGTTCTCGCAGCCGCCGCCTTTGAGGATGAGCTTCACTTCGATCTCATCCTGCTCCCACTGCTCGAAGTGAATGACGGGCGTCTCGGCGCCCAGGTTGTTGCCGCTGTTCTTGCCGGTAAGCGAATCGACGGAGTTGGGACGCAGCTTGCCGCGGCGCGTGGCTTCGGCCACGGCTTCCTGAATCGCGCCCTTGAGCAGGATCTGGTTGACACCCACCGGCGTGTGCACGATGAAGGTGGGCATGCCGGTGTCCTGGCAGATGGGACCCTGGTCCTCGGCAGCCATATCGATATTCGAAGCGATGACGTTCAGCGCCTGCGAGGACTGAGTATTGGGCAGCTCCGTCCCCAGCGCGCGGCTCATGGCTTCGCGCACGTCGGGCGGCAAGTTAGTGGAAGTCTGAGTGATGAGTTCGACGAGGCTCTCGGCGAGAAATTGCATTTCGACCAATTTTAGCGCGTGTGTTTGGTGGTGTGAGTTGAGCCCCGCCATGCAAGATCTCTTCGATCACCTGTAGCGGTCTCCCGCTTCGCTGGACCTCAGCGCTTCTCGGCCTTGCTATCCTTTCGCGCAACAGCTTCTCGCTTCAATGTCTTTTTAAATACAAGTTGCGCAGGGGAATCACCAAAGGGCCCAAACCCGTCACCATGCGTCTTCCCCTCCCGTTGATACGGGAGGAATGGGACGCGCGTTTGGAACTGGCCCAAGACAACAATCTTGGTACCCGTCTTCTCTCCTGATGAATTGTGCAAGTAAACCGCCGCCGACCACTTAATACCATCAAGAACAATCGGCGACGAACACTCTTCTCCTCGAATCCATTCGCCGTGATCGCTAAGCTCAACAACTCCTTGCAGCGCGATTTCCTTGCCGTTCAGTTCTGCCCTATGGGTCAGAGCTTCACACACGCTGATCGATCGTGGATCGGCTGCAGCCCAAGCAAAACTCTGGATCGCGAGGTATCCGAGGACCGCACTTTTCCCAATATGCACCGGACTCCGCTAGTCTTCGTTGCGCCGGAAGTCGCACTGGCAGCAATCGCTGCAGCGCTTGCATTTCTCACACAAGTGATTGGTGCAGGTGTCCTTGGTGCAGTAGACGCAAATTTCGGTAGAGGGCTCCTCACAGATGCTGCATTGGAAAGTGGTGGTCTCAGTCATGCTTGCTTTCCTGTCTATTTGGTATTTTGCGCTGGAGCCGCGGGTGCAGGTTTGGGAGCAGTGGCAGGACGCGGCGGCGGCTGGCGCATCAAGGCATCGCGGCAGCGCTGCGCTTCACGATCGACAACCTGGAATTCCTGCTCCTTCGTCTGCGCCAGGTCGGTGATATATTGCCGCAATTGGTCGCGATTGGCGGAGTTGGCGGAGACAACACTCATCAGCAGTTCTCCCACTGCAGGATTCTGATACTTCCTTACTCCTTCGACCAACGAATCTGCTTGGGCTTCGACCGCCTGCAACCGGAATAGGGTTTCAAGCGCCAGCGACAGCTTCTCGGGCTGCTTCTTGGTGGATTCGACCGCGGCCAGCAGATAACCCACTTCGCTGCGCGCGTTGCGCCATTGCGCGGTGTAAGCGGCAGGCGCGCCCTTGGCTTGCCACTTCTCGGGCGTCAATTGGTCGAGGATGGGCGTCAGACGTTGCGCCTGCACCGCCAGCGAAGTGAGGGTCTGCGAAATATCCCAGGGCGCGGATACGCCTTGGGCGCGGGCCGGCAGCGTAAGCGCGAGGGGAAGAATTAAAAACGGCAGCGAATACTTCATAGCTAACCGCTAGTTTCGCACGGGAGACCACGGCGCGGTCGCATCGACCGGTAGAGAGGGGCTGGATTTCGCTTGGCAGTTCGCGTCGAGCGTTAGACAGGGGTGGGAGCGCCGCTTGGCGGTCGCCTATAGCAGTAGACAGGGCGGGGACACCGCTTGGCGGTTCGCCTAGAGCGTCGGAGCCGAGGGTGGCGGTGGCGGAGGAGGAGGTGGCGGAGGCACTTTCTGGGTGTCGCCCACTCCGCCGGCAGAGCCGACGCCGCTGACACCGCCTCCAGAAGAACCCGGCATACGAGTGGACATAGTGATGGCCGCGTTCGCCATGGCGCGCAATATGATCCGCGCCATGTTGCCTTTGTCGATGCCGCTTGCGGCAATGGGCTCGTCGCGGTATACCCGCAACGACTCGCCGGGATTCAGCAGCTTCGAATTTCCGCGCGGCAGCAGAGCGTGCTGCACTTCCACTTGGCCGTCTTCCACTTCGACCAGCGTGGTTTCGTCATCGTCATTGACGCTGATATCAAACGTGGTCCCGCGCACCGAAATCACTGCCGTCGGCGTGAGCACGCGATTCGGGTTGGGAACGCTGCCGAAGTGCTCGATATGAATGCGAACACGGCCCACTAGAATGTCGAGCAAGTCTTTCCAGTTGGGCGGATTTTTACGGAAAACTACGCGCGAATTCGGAAATACTTCAAAAGTACTGCCATCGGAAACCTGCAGCAGCGCGTGTCCGTCAGGACCGGTCAAGATCAGGTCTCGAGCCTGAACGGCATCGCCCACCGAAAGAGCCCACGGCTGGGTGTCTTTCACGACCGAAACTTGGCCAGTCTCGGAGATAACCTTGGCTGCGTAATTGCCCGTGTCGAACGGCATGAACTGTGCCGGGCACACTCCCGCAACTGCTAGAAAGAGCAGCGACAACACGACAGTTCTACCAGGACAGAGCACTCGCAGCATAAATACTATTTCGGACAGTTTAGCACTAAACTACATGGCAAGTGAGGGTCCGCAGCGGTTTATTTGGAAATTTCCTCTGTAATCAGAAGCTTCCGGGGATTACTGCCGATAGACAGGGATACAATGGACGTGTTGGATGTATAAGTTCTCCACAGCACCGTGGCACTTGGCCACAGTACTAGGCGTCACCCTGGCAGCCGGGTCGGCGAACGGCCAGCCGGCAGCTCCGGCGGCGACAGCCGGATTTACGGCGGACTGGCGACACATAGGCAACTACGTGCTGGATGAGGCGTTGGCCGGAGCGGCGTCGGGTCCCTGCAAGCGAGTCTGGTACGGAGCGGGCGGGATGCTGTACGTCCAAAGCGGATCGGGCCGCGTGTACCAGACTTCGGATCTGGAAAGCTGGCAGGCGAGTAGCGCAAGGGCACCTGTCGCCAACGCGAAGGCAGCCGTGGGGAGTTTACCGGAGCCGGGAGCGCAGACCCGCGCCTTGGCCGGGGACGCAAGCCGAGTTTATGCAATTGGCGAATACGTTTATCGCTCCGAGGATGGCGGGTTGCATTGGGAGAATACGAGCGTTTATCGCGGCGCCTCGATGATTGGCGGACGCGTGGCGGATCTGGCGGTCGCCCCAGACAACAGGGATGAGATCGTGACGGCGGGCGTGGCGGGTGTGTTTCGATCGGTCGATGGCGGGCGCTCCTGGAGCGGGCTGAACGAAGGGCTGCCAAACCTGCCGGCAATGCGGTTACTGGATCTTCCGGTGGGCGATCAAGGCGCGCGCATCGCACTGAATGGCGACTCCGCGGCTGCCTGGCCCCCCGGCAACAAGCAAGCCTGGGTTCCGGCGTCAAACGTAGACCTGGTAACGGAAAGACAGTTGCGGCTGGCGCTTTCGTCTATTCGGGGCGCGAATGTGACGGCTATCGCCATCGCGGGCGACTTCATTTATAGCGGCATGCAGAATGGAGAGATTCTGGTTTCGGCGGATCGCGGCCTGAGCTGGCAAACGTTTTCGCCCAGCGAAGATCCTGCGGGCGTGGGACCAGTGGAGCGCTTCTGGGTGGATCCACAAGACCCGCGCGTCGCCTTGGCGGCGCTGGGCGCGACTCCTCCCGATCCGCTGCGCGCGAGTGGACCGGTGCACGTGCTGCACACGATTAACGGCGGAGCGTTCTGGGACAACTTCACCGCTAATCTGCCGGATGCGGCGGCCCATGGAGTTGCGGCGGATCACGCGAGCGGCGCGCTGTACGCGGCCACCGATCAAGGGGTGTTCATAGCCTACGCGGATTTACATGCCCTGGGAGCGGTGCAGTCCTGGATTCCAGTGGCGGGTTTGCCGGACGGCGCTGCAATGGATGTGAAGCTGGATGCGCAGGGCAATCTGTTATGGGCCGCGGTTGACGGTTACGGCGTGTATGCGGCGCTGGCGCCGCACCGGCTGCGCGATCCGAGCGTAGTGTCCGCGGCGGACATGATCAAGCGTGCGGTGGCGCCCGGTTCGCTGGTCAGCATACTGGGCGCGCAGGTCGACTCCGTTCAGGCCGGTGGCATGACCGCGCCGGTGCTGGCCGCGAACGGCGGTGAATCGCAAATCCAGATTCCGTTTGAGGCCCGTGGCGTTGCCCTGCCTCTGGCCGCGAGTTTCGCGGGGGCTCCAGTGGGTCTGCCATCACTGTCGCTGGCCGCCGCTGCGCCGGTGATCTTCGTGGCGCGCGACGGGTCGCCGATGCTGCTGGATGCCGATCAGGGTGTGATGCTGGATGCGATGACGGCGGCGCACTCAGGCACGCGCATCCAGATTCTGGCTACCGGGTTGGGGCGGGTCACGCCGGAATGGCCCACGGGTGTTCCCGCTCCGCTCGAAAATCCCTCGCAGGTGGCGGGCAAGGTTCACGTTTACCTGGATCGCGCGCCGGTGGAAGTGACGCGCGCTGAACTTGCACCTGGATATGTGGGCTTCTATCTGGTGGAAATCACCGTGCCCAGGATCAGCAATTACGGACCCGCGGAATTGTATATGGACGTGGATGGCGCTTCGAGCAATCGCGTGCGGGTGTATATTGAACCGTGATGCGGCGGAACACGACACTGTTGCTGCTGGCCGCGCCCGTGGCGCTGGCGCTGATACTCGGCCCCACGCTCCACCTGAGCGCGCAGGACAAAGGACCCTCTAAAGACACCCCGGCTGACGGTAAGATCGCCCCGTATTTTCCGACACCGCAATCCATCGTCGACAAAATGCTGCAATTGGGCGAACTCAAGGCCGGCGAGAAGATGTACGACCTAGGCTCGGGCGACGGCCGCATTGTCATCATGGCCGCGCGCAAATACCAGGCCGACGCGACGGGAGTGGAACTCGACGATGCGCTCTATAAGCAGAGTATGCAGCGCGTCAAAACGCTGGGGCTAGACTCGCGCGCACGCATCGTTCACGGCGACCTGCTCGAGCAGGACTACTCTTCCTACGACCTGTTGACGATCTATTTATTGCCCGTGGCCATCCAGAAAATAACTCCGATTTTCGACAAACAACTCAAGAAGGGCGCGCGTATTGTGGCGCACGACTTCGAATTTTCCGAGTGGACCGCAGCTAAGATCGTGGATATTGACGACGACGGCGAGGGGCGCAGCCATCGCCTCTATCTCTACCGGCGGTGACGTCATGATTCCCTATCAGGGCCGCGCCGCCATCCGGATTGCACGAGTGGTGCTGGCGTTTTCCTGCCTGGCTTGGTATCCGTTCACGGCGGGCGCACGGGTTTCATCCTCGCTGGCGTTTCTGATCGCCTACGCCATCTTCTCGGTGGGAACACTGTTCGAAACCAAGTTCGATGCCCCTCCGCGCGCGGTAGTGGCGCTGGTGATCGACTTCACGTTCTTCGCGTTCTGCAAGTGGCTGCTGCCGGTGGCCTGGGCCTCCGCACTGGCCTACGGATTCCTGCTGGTATCGGCCGCGGCCCTGCAACCGTTCGTCGCGGTATTGGCGGTTGCCGCGGGCGCGATGATTCTGATCATGCTGCTAACGGCGCCGGGCGGCGGGTTGGTGTGGGCCGATTGGGCCGCCGCCGGCATGGCCGCTGCCTTCTCGCTCTACAAACGTTACCTCGAAAGGCGTATGTCGAACACTCTGCGCTATAACATGATCGTCCGCTCGCAGGCGGAGGGAGCGCGCGAAGCCGAGCGCGAGCGCATCGCGGCGGACTTTCACGACGGCCCGCTGCAGAGTTTCATCAGTTTCCAGATGCGGCTGGAGATCGTGCGCAAGCTGTTGGGGCGCGATATCGACGCCGCCACGGATGAACTGCGCCAGTTGCAGGACCTATGCCGCAATCAAGTCAGCGAACTCCGGGGCTTCGTGCGCAGCATGCGGCCGGTGGAGGAGGGTGTAAGCCTGAGTGCATCGCTGAGCCGCATGACGGAACAATTCCAGCGCGACACCGGCAT
Source organism: Acidobacteriota bacterium (assembly GCA_039930665.1). Classification (GTDB taxonomy): domain Bacteria; phylum Acidobacteriota; class Terriglobia; order Bryobacterales; family Bryobacteraceae; genus Palsa-187. The sequence goes on along the minus strand of JBDTTL010000003.1, from coordinate 5,475 downwards.
CGTGGCGACTTTCGCCAGCGCCGAGTTTAACGATCCGGCGCAGGTTGAAGTGTCACTCGAGCTGCTGCAGATCGTGCGCGAGACGCTCAACAATATTCAGAAGCATTCCGGCGCCTCGCGCGTGGCCCTCACGCTGGGCAAGAACGGCCAGAAACTGGAAGTACGCGCCGAAGATAACGGCAGCGGCTTTCCGTTTAGCGGTGTGTTTACGCTGGAGGAACTGGAACTGTTGCGGACGGGTCCCGTAAGCATCAAGCGGCGGGTGCGGATGCTCGGCGGAGAATTGATGCTGGATTCGAGGCCGGGACATGGATCGAGTTTGGAGATTAGGGTGCCGCTGTGAGCCGAAGGAGACCACAGTGAGGCCCTTGATTACGATCTTTGGCGAGCGATGTCTTCCATAGTATCGTGCCCGTCCGCGCGTCGAGGGCATAGAAGTTGCCTTCGCGGCCGCCAGAGAAGAGCACGTCTCCGTCGGTGGTCAGGATGCCGCTATCGGTCACGTCGTACATCTTGAATTCCCACTTCTTGTCGCCAGTGGCCGGATCGATCGCCATAATCGAGCCGTGGCCCGCATCGTCCGTCCAGGTATTGATGGCCCCGCGCCGCCACGGCAGTGGCGTCTCCGAACTCTTGGTGAACGTGGAGTAATAGTTGTCCCACGCGCCCACATAGAACAGGCCGGTGCGCTGGCTGTAGCCGCGATATACGTGCAAACCGCTTTCTATATCCACTGCGATGGCGATTTCGTGCTGGGCCCAAGCGGGCGTGGCCAGGAGTAAGGTTGCCAGCGCGTACAACATCCACACAAGTGCGCGAGTCATCGGTTCGATTATACGTGGAGCTTCGCACGGGGCGCGCTATTGTATGCCGTCCTGCTGGTCGGACTGCGCGCTCGCTACCGCCTTTGCGTACCAGCGGTGCGCCTCCTCGCGATCCACCGGCACTCCCAGGCCGCGTTCATAAAGGACGCCGATGTTAAAGGGAGCGGTCTCATTGCCGAACTCCACGGCCTTCTTGAACCACCGCATGGCTTCGCGGTAATCCACTGGAACGCCTTGGCCCTTCTGGTACATCACGCCAATGCTGTTCATCGCGGCGCTATTTTCGCCGGCTGCAGATTTATTGAACCAAGTCATGGCCGCGCTGAAATCCGCAGGCACGCCCAGACCGTCGCGGAACATTACGCCGGCGTTAAACATCGCCTGGGCGTTGCCGGCCGAGGAACCTTCACGAAACCAGCGCAGCGCCAGATCGTATCTCTTCGCGATTCCCTGCCCGCGGTAATAGAGGATGCCCATATTGCACATCGCCTGCCCCTCCCCCGCAGCCGCGGCTTTGGTGAACCAAACGATGGCCGCCGCCGAATTCGCTTCGGTTCCTTGACCGGAGGCGCTCATGGTCCCCACGTACATCATGGCTTCCACGTTGCCGGCTTGGGCGGCTTCGCGGAAGGCACCTAGTGCCGCGGCGTATTTCTTCGCGTCATACATCTCCATAGCGCGCTGAAAGATGGCCTTCTGATCCGCAGGCGGGCCCCCCGCCGATTGCGGAGGCTGCTGTGCATACACAACCAACGGGAACAGAAACAGAGGCAGGATAAACGTGAGCCGCACTGGTTTCATTATAAGGATCCACCGGCTTCCATCTCCGTGCGCGCGCCAGTGTAGGATATCGATATGCGAAAGCCAATAGCCAAGCTGCTTCTCATATTCCTGATCGCCGTGGTCGCCCCGGCGCAAAACCGGATGTCGCCCGAAAAAGCGGCCTCCATCAAAGCCGATCTCGTCGGCGAAGTCGACGCCATGAAGAAGCAGGCGCAGGTGATGTCAGACACGGTCTTCAGCTTCGGCGAACTGGGTTTCCAGGAATTCGAGACCTCCAATTACCTCACCGGACTTCTCGAAAAAGAAGGCTTCAAGATCGAGCACGGAGTGGCCGGAATCCCTACCGCGTTTGTCGCTACCTGGGGGCAAGGAAAGCCGGTGATCGCACTGGGCTCGGATATCGATGACATCCCGCAGGCGTCGCAAAAACCGGGCATTCCGTATCACGCTCCCATGATCGAGGGCGCGCCCGGGCATGGCGAAGGCCACAATTCGGGCATGCCGCTGAACATCGTCGCCGCGCTGGCCGTCAAAAAAGTAATGGAGCGCGAGCATCTGACGGGTACGCTTAAGCTGTGGCCCGGAATCGCGGAGGAACAACTCGGGTCGAAGGCGTTTTATGTGCGCGCCGGGCTGTTCAAGGATGTCGACGTGGTCTTGTTCGCGCATGTCGGCGACAATCTTCGCGTTACTTCGGGACCGGGAGCTCAGACCGGGTTGGTGTCGATCGAATACACATTCAAGGGCGAAACAGCGCACGCCGCAGGCGCTCCCTGGCGTGGCCGCAGCGCGCTCGACGCTGTTGAACTGATGGACGTGGGTTGGAATTTCCGTCGGGAACACATTCGCGTCGGCAGCCGCGTACATTATGTAATTACCAACGGCGGCGATCAACCCAACGTGGTTCCTGCCAACGCTTCGGTTTGGTATTACTACCGCGAGGCCGATTATCAGCACGTCATGAATCTGTGGAAGATCGGCGACGATATGGCGCAGGCGGCGGCGCTGATGACCGGCACTAGTGTAACCTCGCGCCTGCTGGGGGCGGCCTGGCCAGGCCATTTCAGCGTGCCCATCGCTGAAGACATGTATCAGAACATTACCAAGGTTGGGTTACCGCAGTGGTCCGAGCAAGATCAGGCGCTGGCCAAAGCCCTGCAACACGATCTGCAAGTTCCCGAGCGTGGCTTGGCCGTCACGATCCCGGAGCTGAAACAACCGCAGCCGCCATCCGATGACGATAACGGCGTCGGAGGCGTAGGCGGCGGCTCGGACGATATCGGCGACGTCTCCTGGGTGGTGCCCACCGTCACGCTCAACTATCCGTCGAATATTCCGGGCGGCCCCGGTCACAACTGGGCCAATGCGATTTCCATGGCAACGCCCATCGCGCATAAAGGCGTGGTCGCTGGGGCCAAGGTGCAGGCCATGACCATTCTGGATATTCTGACGCGCCCCGAATTGGTCAACCAAGCCTGGGATTATTTTCGCAACGTGCAAACCAAAGAGACGCACTATCAGAGTTTCCTGCGGCCGGACGACAAACCAGCGATCTGGCTCAATCAGAAAATCATGGAACAGTACCGGCCGCAGATGAAGGCGCTGTATTACGATCCGTCGAAGTACGACACCTACCTGGATCAGCTCGGGATCAAGTACGGCGAATGGAAATGAGCCGGCGCAGCTCACCCCGCGCGCCCCCGGAACGGCGGCCGCCTAGGTCTCGGTTTCGACTTCGTCGCTATGCTGTTGGACGAAATTCAAGATATCAAAACGCTTGATCTCGCGGCCCGGAAAGAAGCTGTTCACGGCCTCGGTTTCCTCCGCGAACACCTCGAAGATGGTGTGCAGACGGGTCAGCGCCAGTAGTTCCACGTTGCGCTTGTTGAGCTGAAGCAGTTTCAGCGCTCCGCCGGCCTTCTGCACTTGCGTGTAGCTGATGACCAGGTTTCCCAGGCCCGTGGAATCGATGTAATCGACGTGCTCCAGGTCGAGAACGATCTGGCTGTGGCCGGAAGCCAGTAGCTGAGTGATCTTCTCGCGTACCGGCGTCACTTCCCCTACCGTGATACGCCCCTTCAGAGCGAGAATCGTAACGCCTTCCCGTTCGTGCTCGTCGATTTCCAAAGCCATACCAACAGTCTATATGTACGGGGACCGGCCGGTATTGGTCCGGTTCTAAATGGAGCTAGCTGCGGGTTCGGAGACCATCTCCTGGGCCGCCATGGCCGAAGGCAGACGAACGATGAAGCGGCTGCCTTCGCCGGGTTTGCTCTCGACATGGATGGTGCCATCATGGGCGGAAACAATCCACGCCACGAAGCTCAGGCCCAGGCCCAACCCCTGCGTGTAATTGGTCTCCGCGTTGCGCACCCGATAGAATCGATCGAAGATATGCGGAAGATTGCCGGCGGGAATTCCCACGCCATTGTCCGCCACCTCCAACCTTATCCAGCCTTCCGTCTCATCCCGGCGGACGCTCACGTGCACCTTGCCTCCCTTGGGCGTGTACTTCACGGCGTTCGACAGCAGATTCGAAATCATGCGCTCCACCTGAGTGCGGTCAGCGTTCGTCATCCAGCCGGGCTCCAGTTCAGCCGTCAGCTTCACGTCCATTTCATCGGCCGGAATCTGGAACTGATCGACCAAGTCGGCCACGACTTCGCCCAAATCGAGTGGCGTCTTTTGCAATACCAGTTGTCCGGATTCGGCCTGCGAGAGCAGCAGCAGTGCACGCACTATACTAGAAAGCTTCTCCACATCTTCGAGGGCGTTGACCATGGCGTCGCGGAATTGTTCCGGCCTTTCCGCCGTGAAGAGCGCCACTTCCAGCTGCCCGCGAATGACGGTAAGCGGCGTGCGCAGTTCGTGCGAGACGTCGGTCGAGAACTGCCGGACCTGATCGAATGAATGGCTCAGGCGTTCGGTCATCCGGTTGAAGCTGTCGATCAGATTATCCAATTCGTCGTTGGCGTTGCGGCGCGGAATACTAAGCGAAAGATTGGAACCCGTAATTTCCTGGGCGGTCGCGGCCACCAGGTTAAGCGGCCGAATGGCGCGGCCGGCCAGCGCCCACCCGAGCAAGCCGGTAACGAAAATCATGCCCGGCAGCAGCAGAAAATACCGCTGCATGAAGTTGGTTACCGTACGCTCATTGCCCGCGATGGAGCGGCCCATGGCAAAGAAGTAGGGTCGCCCTCGATCTCCGCGGAGCGAGCCGGCTTTAATCATGTAAGGCACGCCGTCGGCATCCCGGCTTACGTGAATCTCCGGCTTGGGAAGACTTAGAATGCGGACGATCTCCCGCGGCGAATCGATGCCGATCGAATCGTAAGTCTGCGAATGTTCCAGCACCTTGCCGTTTGCGTCCGCCAGGAGGTAGACGTGACGCAGGCGTTCGACGATATAGGCTTCTTCCGGGTCGGTGTCGTCGGCAATCCATATCGGCTTCCCGCCTTCAATGTGCAGGTAGCCCCTGGCCGCGCCCCATTCTTCTTCGAGAGCGGCCTGCGAGTCCTGGTCCATTCCAAGTTGCAAAGTTTTTTGGAACAGCAGCCCGATGCCGATCAGCAGCACGCTAAAGAACAAGACATAGCTCAGCGTCAGGCGAAAGCGCAGACTCCGCAGGAATCCTGTGCGGGTTTTGGGGTTCCTGACTGGCGCTTTCCTGCCCGGCATGGCTAGACGGCTTTCTCCGCCGGCCTCTCGGCCGAGTCCAGCATATAGCCGATCCCGCGCACCGTTTGAATCATCTTGTCGGGCCACTTCTCGTCAATCTTGCTACGCAAATGGCGAATGTAAACGTCGACGATATTGGTCAAGCCGTCGTAGTCCATATCCCAGACGTGCTCTACGATCATGGTGCGAC
>JBDTTL010000002.1:0-37800 GCA_039930665.1 Acidobacteriota bacterium | reverse complement strand
GACGATCGTCGGGATGGACTGGTCGAGCGTGGCTCAGGTATCGGCGCGCAGCGCGGGGCTGTGACCGACAAGCGCGATCGGCTTAAACAGCGGTCTGTGTCGCGCCGGCCGGCGCAGGATACGGCGGAACCTGGTTATCGCGCGGCATGATGATCCAGCCGACGATGTAGGCCAGCAATCCCAGGCCACAACTGAAAATAGCGCCCGCCACAAACAGCAGCCGGACCAGGGTCGCATCGACGCCGAAGTAGTGGCCTAAACCTGCGCAGACGCCGGCGATTCTCTTGTCGTAGGTCGATCGGTAGAGGCGGCGCGGAGCGTCAAATCCCGTGGCGCTCTGGCGGTTGGCCTCGCGCCCGACCCGGGTTTCGTGGCCGCACTCGCGGCAGAACTTGTCGGCGTCGCCGGTCTGTGTTCCACAATTCGTACAGAACATATGCACCTCCTTGGCAGAAGATACGGATGGGAACGGGCGGAAGTTCCCGGAATTCGCAAGGGCCGAGTCACACGCATACAATGATCTATTGACAGGCGGGAGGGCCCATGAAAATCGAGTTCGTAAACGTTGCCGTAGCCATGCCAACCAGGCTTCCGGCACAAACGACCTCCGCAGCGCCAACCAAGGCCCACCCGGTACACGAACACGCCCACTATTCCCGGTAGGAGTCCACAACGCCCACCGCATCGAGATGGAGGACGACTCCATGCGTAAGAGTCCGCAGAAGCCGAAGGCGTAACTTCCGAGTTTCCCGTCATCTAGGAGTAATCCGCTCCCTGATCGGCTACACTTAGCGTGAATCAAGCACATGCCGCACCGGAAATCGCAGATACTCTACCGTGCTTGCGCTAGTTGTACCCTCTGCCACCGAAGCCGATCTCTTCTACCAATTTCTGCGCGTGCGTGACAGTTGGCCCCAGCAGGCCATGGAGCTCAAAGGAAGCAAGCTCAAGGAGGACCAGGTGGCGCAAGTGATCGACTTACTCGCTGCGCACGACGTGATCGCCGAATTTTATGGGATCGACATGGCCCGGCACCCGACCGATATCATCGGACATGGCTCAATGTCGCCATCAATTATTTTGTTCAGGGGGCGTCCAAGTGAGCTGGGGCGGTTTGTATGGACGATGGATCGTAAGGACCGCGATAGTCACGCGCCTCCGATCGAGCTATGATACTGGGCAGGGGCAAGCGATGCGCACGATTCTCGGACTCAATCTGGTCTGTCTACTGGCAGCGACCGCCTTCGCGCAGGATCGTAATTTTCCAGCAGCTCTGGGCACGGGTCTGCCGCCCCTGAATTCGTCTAGTCCGCCGCAGGGTTTGAATTATGGCGGATTCCCGAGGGGCGACGGCTCCGGCTTCGACGGCTACGGTTACGGCTTCGACGGGTACGGATACGCCGCGCCGTATTCCAATGTTCCGCGATTCGTGAACAGATTGGTGTTAGTCCAGCAGCCCGCCGTTCCGGCCGCGCCTCCCGCGCCTCCCGCGCCTACCGAACCCATTCACTCTTCCATCCAGAACGTGAAGGGCTCTTTCATCCAGAACGTGAAGGGCGATCCGAAGCAGAACCCCAGCAGCGCGCCAGTTGCCTTTTTCATGATCATCCTGAAGAACGGGTCTCAACTTACGGCTTCCGCGGTCTGGGTGCAAGGTAACCACGCGCGTTATATGGACGGCAACGGCCAAGGTCACCGCGTTCCGCTCGCCGATGTGGACCGGACAGCTACCCTGGAACTAAACCAGACCAACCACCTCAACTTGCGCCTTCCGCCGCCCGGCCTGAACTTCTCCAACGAGCTGCCGCGCAAAGCCGCCGGTTGGTAAATAGCGTCTACTCCGTTCATGGCGGAACTCCCGCGTAAGCGATTCATTAGAAATGTGTTGACTGGATAACTCCTGGATGGTCGGCAAACCGGAAGTTATCTTCGATTCTGGCTCCTCGCGCGCCGGCCACTGTGTGTTGAGGCGGTGACAGGTCGTGCCGTCCTTTGTCCGCAAGCCTCTCTCCGCTTGAGGCATGCTTCCTTCGCTCCGCTCCAGACAGGTTTCTCTCGACGAAGCCGAACCGTTCTTGCACAATCGAAATGCCAGCGTCCCTACTCCCGATGTTCGGGTTTATCCCGGAATGCTGTTCGGCTTCCCTCTGGATTAGTTCGGATTCGCCGGAATCGTCGTTACAATAATCTATTGGCAATCGGGAGGGACCATGAAGTTCCAGCTAGCAATCATCGCCGCGGCAACGGCAACCGCGCTTCTTGCGCAAACCGCGTCCGCGCCGCCGGTCAAGGCGCCTACCGGCTATACCGACACACCCCTGATCCCCGGAAGCAAGTGGCGGGTGCACGACGATGCGCGGCCGCGTCCGCCGGTCATCACGCCGGGAACGTTCAGCACTCCCGATGTTCCGGGCAAGCCGCCGTCGGATGCCGTGGTGCTTTTCGACGGCACCAACCTCGACGCCTGGCGCACGGCCAAGGGAAAGCCTGCGAAATGGAAAGTGGAAAATGGATATATTGAAGCCGTGCCGGGCGGGGGCGACATCATGACGCGCGCGGAATTCGGCGATAGCCAGCTTCACATCGAGTGGAGGGCTCCCTCGCCGCCGAAAGGGGACAGCCAGAATCGCGGGAACAGCGGCATCTTTTTGATGGGACTGTATGAGACGCAGGTGCTGGACTGCTACGACAATCTGACTTATGCCGACGGCCAGGCGGGTTCCGTCTACGGGCAATCGCCGCCGCTGGTGAACGCCTGCCGGCCGCCCGGCGAGTGGCAGACCTACGACATCGTTTACACTGCACCGCGCTTCAAAGATAGCAAGATCGACGTACCGGGCTTCGTCACCACTTTCCACAACGGCGTCGTGGTGCAGAATCACACGCGGATTCTGGGGGCCACCGAGCATCGTGCGGTTCCGAAACTGGTGGTGCATGGACTTCAAGGACCGCTGGTGTTGCAGGATCACCGGAATCCAGTGCGTTTCCGCAACATTTGGATACGACCCCTGGGGCAGGCTCAATAGTTGTTCCGTAGTTTAAGATAGATACTTATGTCTCAACCTCAAACCCTTCTCGAACTGATCCAAGTGGCACCAGCCGGGAATACGGCCTTTCTGCTCACCGACTCCGGAATCCGCGTCACTTATGATTCGCTGCGCAAGCAGGTCACGGCCATGGCGGATGCGCTGGCGTCCCTGGGAATCGGGCGCGGGGACCGGGTAGCCACGGTGCTGCCGAATGGGCTGCCGGCGGTGGTCAGTTTCCTGGCCGGGTCGATCGCCGGTACTTCATCGCCGCTGAATCCGGGATACCGCGAAGAAGAATTCACGTTCTATCTGGAAGACACCGGAGCGAAGGTGGTGTTGGTAATGGCCGAAGGAGCCGACGCCGCGCGCAAGGCTGCCGCGGGACTCGGAATCCCGGTTTTCACGCTGGAGATGGACGCGAACGGAGTGGTTCGCATTGTCGATGCCCCTAGCGGAAAGAAGGCCGCAGCTGCGTCGCCCGACGACGTAGCGCTTGTGCTGCACACCAGCGGAAGCACGGGCCGCCCGAAGCGCGTGCCCATCCGGCATCGCAACATCACGGCATCCACGGCGAACATCGTCGAGCATTATGGTCTGACGGATAAAGATGTATCGCTATGCGTGATGCCGTTGTTCCATGTTCACGGACTGGTCGCGTCAACGCTTTCGACGCTGCGCTCGGGCGGCACTGTGGCCGTGCCGAATAAATTCAATCCGCTGTCTTTCTGGCGGACGGTGGCGGACTCGGGCGCCACGTGGTATTCGGCGGTTCCCACGATCCACAATCTTCTGCTCTCGCGCGCCAAGGAGCCGCCGGCCGGGCGCGAAGGGCTGCGCTTCATTCGCTCCTGCAGCGCGGCGTTGCCCCCGGAGATGATGGCGAAGATGGAGGAATTGTTTGGCGTGCCGGTGCTCGAAGCCTACGGTATGACGGAAGCGTCCCATCAGATGAGCTCCAATCCGCATCCGCCGCATGCGCGCAAGCCGGGCTCAGTCGGCCGGGGAACCGGAATTAAAATCGGCATCCTGGATGACGAAGGCAACGAGCTTGCGGCAGGAGAGCGCGGCGAAGTATCGATCAAGGGCCCCAACGTAGTTTCCGAATACGAGAACAATCCGGAAGCCACGGCGAAGTCTTTCACCAACGGCTGGTTCCGGACCGGCGATCAGGGATTCCTCGACGCCGAAGGCTACCTGACGCTCACCGGACGCCTCAAGGAACTCATCAATCGCGGCGGCGAAAAGATCGGCCCGCGCGAGATCGACGAAGTGCTGCTGGCGCATCCGGCCGTCGCTGAGGCGCTGGCGTTCGGCGTTCCGCACGCGATGTGGGGCGAAGAGGTCAACGCGGCGGTGGTTTTAAGAGAGCCGTGCACCGAATCCGCCATCCTGGCTTTCTGCAAAGAACGGCTTGCGGATTTCAAGATGCCGAAGAAGCTGTTCGTAGTCGAGTCCATTCCACGCACCGCTACCGGCAAGATTCAGCGCGGCGCGGTCGGAAAGGCGCTCGCAGGCGGGCAATGAAATTTTTGATTGCAGGGGCGGGCGCCATTGGCGGATATCTGGGCGCCCGCATGGCTCACGCCGGCCAGGACGTTACTCTTTACGCTCGTGGGCCTCATCTGCGTGCGATGCAGGAACGCGGGCTGCGCGTCCTCAGCGCCGAGGGCGATTTCGAAGTGCGGCCAAGGATCGTCGGCGATCTGAAAGAGGCCGGGCCGATGGATGTGATTTTCCTCGGCGTGAAGGCCCACAGCCTGACGCAACTGGCGCCGCAGGTTCAGCCTTTGATCGGCGAGAACACCACGGTGGTCAGCACGCAAAACGGTATTCCCTGGTGGTATTTTCAGACCCATGCGGGCGACCTCACGGGACTGCACCTTGAACGCGTCGATCCGGGGGGCGCAATCGCGGCGGCGATCCCAGCAAAGAACGTGGCCGCTTCCATCGCGTATTTCGCAACCGAGCTAGTGGAGCCAGGAGTCATTCACCACACCGAAGGAAATCGCCTGTCGCTGGGAGAACCCGACGGTACGCGCTCGGATCGCTGCAAGGCCATCGCGGAGGCGCTGATCAAAGCCGGCATACGCTGCCCGGTGACACAGAAGATCCGCACCGAGATCTGGGTAAAGATTCTGGGCAATGTGGCGTTCAATCCGATCAGCGCGCTGACGCGGGCAACGCTGGCGCAGATGGCGCGCGATTCGGAAGTCGGTCCGATGGTCCGCAACATCATGCTGGAAGTGGAGGCTGTCGCCGCGAAAATGGGGATCGAGATGCCCATCTCGGTCGATCAGCGCATCGCCGGCGCGGAAAAAGTCGGCGATCATAAGACCTCGATGCTGCAAGATTTGGAGTCCAGACGCCCCATGGAATTAGAAGCCGTGGTGGGCGCTGTGGTGGAACTTGGCGAGCGCCTAGGGGTTGCGATGCCGCATACGCGAACGGTATATGCTTGTACGAGGCTATTAGCCTCTCATACCCTGTCTGTAGGAGGTTTGAAGTGAATCGTTGGTTCCGTTTAGCAGCGACAGCAGTCGCGATGATCATGATCGCGAACTTCCAATACGCTTGGACACTGTTTGTCAAACCCATCATCGGCGCACACACGGCGCAGGGCTGGAAGTTGTCCGACGTGCAGTGGGCCTTCTCGATCTTCATCGCATGCCAGACGTGGTTCATGCCGTCCGCGGGATGGATGATCGACAAGGTGGGACCGCGCCAGTTCATGACCTTAGGCGGACTGTTCTGCGGCGTGGGCTGGGCCATGCTGAGCCAGGTCAACAGCCTTCCCGCGCTCTACGCCTTCTACGCGCTGACGGGACTTGGCGCAGCGTTGGTCTACTGCGGATCAATGGGAGTCGCCCTGAAATGGTTTCCCGACAAGCGCGGCCTCGCAGCCGGCATCACGGCGGCGGCCTACGGTTCCGGGACAGCGCTTTTCATCCCGCTGATCGCGCACCTGCTGAAGTCGGACGGCTACCAGACGACATTTTTATACACTGGTATCGGGCAGGGCCTCCTGATCATGTGCGCCGCGCAATTCCTGCGCAGTCCCAAACCGCACGAGGTTACCGCCGCTCCCCCCAGGGCGATCATCCGCAGCCGCGGCGAGGATTTCACGCCCGGCCAGATGATGCGGACGCCGCATTTCTACATCATGTATTTGACGATGTTTGTAATGGGCGTCGGCGGACTCATGGTCACCGCTCAGTTAGCGAAGCTCGCGGACACTTTCAGGGTCGCCACCGCGCTGACCTTTGCGGCAACAATGAACCCCATCGCCAACGGCTCCTCGCGCCTGTTTTGGGGCTGGGTTTCCGATCACATCGGCCGCGAAAAAACCATGGTGATCGCATTTCTGATTCAATCCGCCGCGCTGGTAAGCGTACCCATACTGGCCCCCGGATCAACCACTTTCTTCATCTTGTGCCTAGCGTTGGTGTACTTTAGCTGGGGCGAAATTTACTCGCTGTTTCCGTCGCTCACGGCGGATTTATTCGGCTCCAAAAACGCCAGCGCGAATTACGGCTTTCTGTACAGCACCAAGGGTGTCGCCGCCATTGTGGGCGGCGGCCTGGCGGCTATGTTATTTGAAAAAACCGGCTCGTGGAACGTGGTCTTTTACGGCAGCGCCGTGCTGGCTTTTGGTGCGGCTCTGATGGCGATTGGATTGTTCAAGATGCCATTGCCGCGCAAACCGCACACCGCAGCGCTGGAGCCGGTGGAAGCACGACGACAGGCCGCAAGAGGATAATAAAAATATGCCCAGTACTACTCAGGTTCAAGAATTAGAACTTCAGATCAATGCTCCCGTCAGTCCGGCGTATGCCGAGATTCTGACCCCGGAAGCGCAGCGTTTTGTCGCCAATCTGGCGGCCCAATTTGACGCTCGGCGGAAGGATCTTCTGGCCAGCAGACAGGTGCGCCAAGGCGAACTCGACGCCGGCCATTACCCGGATTTCCTCACGGAAACCGCGGAGATCCGGCTGAGCGAATGGACAGTCGCACCGATTCCGGCCGATCTTGTGGATCGCCGCGTCGAGATCACCGGACCGGTGGATCGAAAGATGGTCATCAACGCGCTGAATAGCGGCGCGAACGTCTTCATGGCGGATTTTGAAGACTCCAACTCGCCCACCTGGGCCAACAATCTCGACGGGCAGATCAATCTGCGGGACGCCATCCGGCGCACCATAGAGTTCACGAGCCCGGAAGGCAAGAAGTACAAGCTTAACGACAAGACTGCGACGCTGCTGGTGCGCCCGCGCGGCTGGCATCTGGATGAAAAGCATGTGACGCTGGGGGGACAGCCAGTCTCCGGTTCCTTGTTCGACTTCGGCCTGTTCTTTTTCCATAACGCCAAGCAGCAGATCGCAAACGGCTCGGGTCCGTACTTCTATTTACCTAAACTGGAAAGCCATCTCGAAGCGCGACTGTGGAACGATGTGTTCAACTACGCGCAGGACGCGCTCGGCATCCCGCGAGGAACCATTCGCGCCACGGTGCTGATCGAGACGATTCTTGCCTCCTTCGAAATGGACGAGATCCTCTACGAGTTGAAGGATCACTCCGCGGGCTTGAACTGCGGACGCTGGGATTACATCTTCAGCTTCATCAAGAAGTTCCGTAACCAGCCGACATTTGTGCTGCCGAATCGGGCCGAGGTCACGATGGGGCGGCACTTCCTCAAGTCGTATGTCGAACTGCTGATCCAGACCTGCCACCGCCGCAACATTCACGCGATGGGCGGCATGGCGGCGCAGGTGCCCATCAAGAACGATCCGGCAGCAAACGACGCGGCGCTGGAGAAAGTTCGGCTGGACAAGGTGCGGGAAGTGAACGCCGGACACGACGGAACATGGGTGGCTCACCCCGGCCTGGTGGCCCTCGCGAAGAAGGTTTTCGACGACGGCATGCCTACTCCCAATCAGATCTCAAAGAAGCGTGACCCGGTGCATATTACAGCCAAGGATTTGCTCACGCCGACCGAGGGCACCATCACCGAAGCGGGCCTGCGCTGGAATATCGACGTAGGCTTGCAGTACCTGGAAGCATGGCTGCGCGGCGTCGGCTGCGTGCCGATCTACAATTTGATGGAAGACGCAGCGACCGCCGAAATCTGCCGCGCGCAGGTATGGCAGTGGGTGAAGTGGGGAGCCAAACTCGACGACGGGCGTCCCGTGACGGCCGCGATGGTGAACGGCATCGTCGACGAAATGCTGGCAAAGCGCGGTGAGACCAGCGCGGAGTACACCAAAGCGGCGCAGCTCTACCGCCAGATGATGACAAGCTCAGACTTCCAGGACTTCCTGACCTTACCGGCCTACAACTTCATCGACTAGTTAGCTGGGCAGAATGGGCTCGGGAGTCGCGGCGCCATCGGCGCGCGGGTCGGAGGCGGCGTAGTTGGTGCCGGTTGCCGAATCGTGCAGGATCGCCTGGCCCCGGCCCATTTCCTGCGTATACTCGCGCTTGACCGCTACCTCGTGCCCTATTTCCGTTAGTTCCCGCAGGGCGTCCGCGGGCACTCGCGATTCGATGAGAACGTCGTTGCCGGCGGGACCGAACTTGGTGAAGCGCGGGGTTTCGAGGGCCTGCTGCAAGTTCATTCCGTAATCCACCACGTTCGAAACAAACTGGGCGTGGGCCAGCGGCTGATTGGGACCGCCCATGATGCCGAATCCGATATGGGCGTCGCCGCGCTCCATGAAACCCGGAATGATGGTGTGATAGGGGCGCTTGCCGCCCGCGAGGACATTGGGATGCGTCGGATCGAGCGTGAATCCCGCGCCACGATTCTGCAGCGTGAAGCCCATCCCTTCCACAGTGATCCCCGAGCCGAAATTGCTGTAGACGCTCTGAATCCAGCTCGCGATGTTTCCCTCGCGGTCGACTACCGTCAGATAAGTGGTGTCGCTCGAGTTGATCTGAGCGGCAGCCACTTCTCCGTTGGCGCGGCGGGGGTCGATCAACCCTGCTCGCTGACGGGCGTGCTCTTTTGAGAGCAGCGTTGCTACCGGAATCTTCGAGTGTCTCGGATCGCCGTTGTAGCGCCACACGTCAGAATACGCGAGCTTCATCGCCTCGATGCGCTTGTGTAGTTCGGCGGTGTTCGACGGGCCGCCGACTGCTGCCGGCGAGGTCTCCATAATGTTCAGCATTTCGAGCGCGGCCATTCCCTGCCCGTTGGGCGGCAATTCGTAAACGCGCCAGCCGCGATAGTCGACGGAAATGGGATCCACCCACTCCGCCGAGAATTTAGACAGATCGTCGGCGGTCATGGTCCCACCCAGGCTCTCGGACGTCTTGAGAATGGCGGCGGCGATTTCACCTTCATAAAAGCTCCGCGATCCGGCGACTGCCAGACGGCTATAAGCAAGCGCCAGATCGGGATTTCGAAACAGGTCTCCCACCCGCGGAGGATTGCCACCCGGCAGAAACACGCGCGAGGACTCCGCATGGCTCAACAATCGCTCGAAGGAAATCGGCGAGGTCCACTGCTCTTGGGTGACTTCCGTGACCGGGAAGCCTTGATCCGCATAGGCGATTGCGGAGGCAAACAGCCGGTCCCAGGGCAGATTTCCGAATCGCTTGTGCAGTTGGGCCCAGCCATCGACAGCCCCGGGAACAGTGACGGCATGGATTCCGGCGAGCGGCATGGTAGTCTCTTCGCGGCTCGCGAGAAACGCTGGCGATAGAGCGCAGGGCGCGGGTCCCGAAGCGTTTAGGCCGGATAGCTCCTTGGTCTCGGCATCCCAGTAGAGGACGAAAAGGTCGCCGCCGATGCCGTCCATCATAGGCTCGACCACACCCAGCACAGCGTTCGCGGCGATCGCGGCGTCGACGGCCGAGCCGCCATGGGTCAGAACTTGTGCGCCGGCTTGTGAGGCGAGCGCATGGCTGGTGGCTACAATTCCCTGTTGCGAGATCACCAGCGAGCGCCCGTAGTTTCGTCCGAATCCAGTATGAGCAGGATGCATCGCAGACTAGGGTAACAAGGATCGGGTCGCTTTTGGAAGCGCGAGCGCGGACCGGCCAGAGATCTTCAGGTCGATTTCGGCGCCGGTTTCGTAAACGCCTTCTTTAGCAGCTCACCGAAAGCCTTGCGGGTCATCTGCGTCCTCCGCTTCTGCGCTTCGGTTTGAGGTTTGAGCGGTTTATCGGCGCTCTTCGGAGGCGCGCTGTCGGGTGGGCGGCTCATGTAGCTCAAGCATGGCACACGTCTTCGTAGGCGTGGGCGCGTTGCATGCCGTTGGCCCAAAGAAACGCTTTTTCCGCTTCGCTATAATGCTCGCGAGGAATGGAGGCGTCTCCTTTCCAGCACCCTAGCTGCTGACACCCAGCGATGGTGGCGATCAGCGCCTCCATGTGAAGAGCCGGGAACAGCGGCGCAAGTGTTTTGGCGACTTTGGACGCCGGCGTTTCACGAGCCCAGGCCTTGGCTTTCGCGAAGGCGCGGAGAAACGGTTGCAGCAGATCGCTATCCGCGAACGCACGGGGCGTGGCAACGGTGGAAAATGCCAGGGGCACGAGGCCCTGACCGACGTAAGCTACGATGTGCCCCGCACCTTCGACCTCCATCTGCTGAGGCATGCCGCCTTGCAAATGAATGTAGTCGCCCTGACCGGCGCGGAACGCTGCTTCCATGGCCGGAGGCGAACCGATGTTCAACAGATTCGCCAGCGACAGGTCGCCGCCATTCTGGTGCGCGGCCCAGCGCAGCAACACCAGAGGTTGATTCCCGTGGTCGGCGATCAACGCTTTGCCGTCCAGTTTTTGCCAGGTGAAGTTCGGGTCTGCTTCGCGGCCAACGATGACGAATCCATCGCACTGATTGATCTGCGCGATGTGGACCGGAAAATCTGTCGCGCCCTTTTCGATCGCAGTCCAGGCAGCGGAGACGGCGCTTTGGATCACATCCACTTCGCCGCGACGCAATACCGCTCCGGTACTTTCACCATCCGTCGGTATCCGCAACGTGGACTCGATTCCTTCCTGCTGCAGAAACCCCGCCGCGTGCGCGGCCAGAAGCGGGCTATAGAACGGCGAGTGGCGGGTCGGCATGAGGCGTAGCGGCATATCGTGACTCAACGATCCTTGAGAATTTCGCGCGCGGCGTTGTGACCCGGAGCGCCCATCACTCCACCGCCGGGATGCGCACCTGAGCCGCATAGATACAGGCCTTTGATGGGGGTCCGGTACTTCGCCCAGCCGGCCAGCGGCCGCATCACAAACATCTGATCGAGCGACATCTCGCCGTGAAAAATATTGCCGCCAGTGAGACCGAAGCGGCGCTCCAGATCGAGGGGAGTAAGCGTCTGCCGCTCGATCACGATGTCGCGGATGTTCGGGCAGTATTCCTGGATCACATCGAGCACGCGGTCGGCGTACGGCTCGCGCTGAGTATCCCAATCGGTGTCCTTGAGCGTGTAGGGAGCGTACTGCAGGAAGATCCCCATGATGTGACGATCGGGTGGCGCAAGCGATGCATCGTACATCGTCGGGATCGTCATTTCGATCAGCGGGGACCGCGACGGGCGACCGTACTTGGCGTCGTCCCAGGCGCGCTCGACGTATTCGATGGATGGGCACAGGTGCATGGTCGCGCGATGCTGCGGACCTGGGGCGCCGGGAAAGGCCGTGAACTCCGGCAACCCGCGCAACGCCAGATTCATTTTTAACGACGTGCCCTCGGAGCGGAATCGCCGCATGCCGGCGACGAAGTCCTCGGGGAGAGCCGCTTCGTCCACCAAATGCAGGAACGTCCGCCGAGGATCGAGATTACTCGCGACGATGGGAGCCAGAATTTCTTCGCCTCCTGCCAGCACCACGCCCGCGGCGCGCCCGTTCCTGACGATGATCTTCTCCACCGGTGCGCTGGTGCGGATCACCGTGCCGCTCGACCGCGCCGAATCTGCAATCGCGTTTGATACTGCTCCCATGCCCCCGCGCACGAAGCCCCACAATCCCCGATGACCGTTCACGCCGCCCATGCAGTGGTGCAGCAGAATATAAGCCGTCCCCGGCGAACGCGGACCGCCGTTGGCTCCAATCACGCCGTCGGTGGCGAGGGTGACCTTGATTTCTTCAGACTCAAACCAGTCGTCCAGAAAATCGGCGGCGCTCTGCGTGAAGACTTTCACCAGCCCGACGATCTCAGTCCGCGACAATCCACGCAGACGTCCCATCAGTTTGAGGTAGTCGATGAAATCGCCGATGCCTTGCGGCGGGAAATCGGGAGGCGTGGTCAGCAGCAGCGACTCTGCTACCATCCCCAGCTTTTCGAGATGCGCTTCGTAGCGCAGAAACGCTGCGGCATCGTGCTGTGAGAATTTGGCGATCTCCGCTACTGTCTTTGCGCGATCCTGCCACATGAACAGATGACGCCCATCGGGAAACGGTGAAAAGAACGCGGGGTCCTTGGCGTCGACGCGATAGCCGAAGCGCGCTAGTTCCAGTTCGCGCACGACTTTTTCCTGCATCAGGCTCGCGAGATACGATGCAGTCGAAACCCGATAGCCGGGCCAAATCTCCTCGGTGACCGCGCAGCCGCCTACCAGTTCGCGCGCTTCCAGCACCACGACACGCATCCCGGCGCGCGCAAGATACGCGGCCGTGACCAGTCCGTTGTGGCCTCCGCCGATAATGATGGCTTGATACGGCGTCAGTTCGGCAGCCTGTACGCCAGATATTCGGCCGGAAAACCGGCGGCGCCCACCGCCACAACGATGTACTGCTTTCCGTCCAGCATGTAGGTCATCGGCGAACCGGTCTGCCCGGCGGGCATGGCAACCGTGCCCGCGTCCTGCCCGGTCTTCTTATCGTAGGCGCGGAGATACGCGCCCTTCTTGCCATCGGGCATCGTAATGGTTCCGGGCTCGCCGCCGATTACCAGTGTTTTCGTCACGATCAGTCCGGCGATTCCTGCGCGTCCGGTGCGCGGAATGGTGAGCCCCTTGAGCGCTGGATGATTACGCACATTGTCCGGAGTTTCGCCGCGGGCCACCTGCCATAGAATCTCGCCCTTATTCATATCGATGGCGCTGATCTGTCCGTAGGGCGGCTTGAATAGCGGCAGTTCCTGCACGTTGAGGCGCACGGCGGCCGGGGGCGGAGCCACGGGGCGAGCCGGGTCCGCACCGCCGTCGGCACCCGCACCGGCTGCCGTCCGCGCGCCTGCGATTGCGTTGCCCTGCACATACCGGAAATCAGTAGTGTTCGGACTGGGGGGCACCAGCCCCAAATTACTAAGCGATTTGTGCGAGGGTACGTACGCGATACCGGTCTCCGGATCCAACGACCCTCCCTGCCAAACAGTTCCGCCACCTGCCGCAGCGAACGCCAGCGTGCCCAGCGGTCCCGGATTCTTGCTCAGCACGGGAGGAGTGAATATGGGTCCAATCTTAAAGTGCGAAACGATTTCCATGGCTTGCGCATGGAGCGCCGGGGTAAAGTCGATCAGATCATCCATCGAGAAGCCCTGCCGGTCATAGGCGGGCGGCTTGGTCGGGATCGGCTGCGTGGGACTGGTCTTTTCGTCGGGCACAGTCGATTGCTCGACCGGCCGCTCTTCAATCGGGAAGATGGGCTGTCCAGTGACGCGATCGAACAGATAGAGGAACGCTTGTTTGGTGGGCTGGGCCAGCGCTTTCACCGGACGGCCGTTCACGGTGAGATCCACCAGCATGGGCGCGCACGGGATGTCCATGTCCCAGACCCCGTGATGCACTAGCTGGTAATGCCATTTGCGCACGCCAGTCTTGAGGTCGACAGCAACGATGCTTTCGCCGAACAGGCCGTTGCCCGGACGATGGCCGCCGTAGTAATCGCCGGTGGGCAATTCGACAGGCAGATAGGCCATGCCGAGCTGCTCGTCGACGCTGATCTGCCCCCACACGCCCGCATTACCCGTGTAATCCGCAGAATCGTTCTGCCATGTGTTGTAACCGAATTCGCCCGGCTTGGGGATGGTGTGGAAGATCCACAGACGCTTGCCCGTGTGCACGTCGAAGGCGCGCACGAAACCTTTCACGTTCGCCTTGGCGTGAGGCACACCGCCGGAGGCGTGCGCTGCGCCGACGATGACGGTGTCGTTCGCCACCACCGGCGCCGAGTGCAGACCCACTTCCCCGGTAATGGGATCGATGACCTGGTCGTCGTTATCCTTCAGATCCACGATGCCGTCTTTGCCGAAGGCCGAGTCGCGTATGCCGGTCTTGGCGTTCAACGAGACCAAGCGGTAGCCGGGCGTCACATAGAGGACGCGCTCATCCGTGCCATTGGTCCAATAGGAGAGTCCGCGGCCGGAGAGCTGACGAGGCGCGCTGCGTCCGCGCTCGCCTTCCACTTCGCTATGCACCCACTTCAGTTCGCCGGTGGCCGCATCCAGCGCCACCACCGAGCGCCGCGTTCCGGCTGTGGCGTATATGATCCCATTCGCCATCAGCGGCGTCCCTTCAAGATTGTATTCGGGGCGCGGACCTAAGTTTACGGTGGTGAAATGCCACGCCAGCCGCAGCTTGTCGAAGTTCGACCCATTAATCTGATCGAGCGGGGAGTAGCGCGTATTACCGGTGTCGCCGCCGTAGCTGCGCCATTCTCCGTTTTTAGCACCGGTCTGTGCGAGGGCCGGGATGATCGCAAGAACGCACGTAATCACGGTGCTTCCGATCACTCGGCGGAATGACGTCAAGGGCATGGGGTTCACCACCTCCGGCTATTATAGTCACGCTTGCGGCGCTCGCGTCGCTTAGTTCGGGAGCCCGAAGACGAACAGTGAAAGCCCGGCCATCGCTGCGACGTACTGCTTCCCGTTCACCGAATAGGTGATGGGGTTGTTGATCATCTGCGCGCCCAGAGTCGCCTTCCAGAGCAGTGTGCCGGTTCGGGCATCAAGGGCTTGCAGATAACCTTCGCGGCCGCCGGTGAAGAGCATGTCGCTCGCGGTGGTAACAATGCCGGTGTCGGTCACGTCGGTCATGCGGAAGCGCCACTTCACGGTGCCGGTGATGGGATCGATCGCGAGCACCGCGCCGTGACCGCCGGCATCGGTCCAGTTGTTGATGGGACCTCGCCGAAGATTCGGAATCGTGGGAGCATTCGGAATCGGTTTGGTGGGTGCGTCGGACCGCGGCACAAACAACTCGAGGTTGCCGCCTCCGAAATTCAGACCTTCCTTGTATTCCACTGGAATCCCAGCGAAAAACTCACCCTCGTCTTCCCAGGCAGAAACGTACATGAGCCGCGTGCGCGGGCTGTAGGAAGGGGAATACCAATTCGTTCCACCCTGCACCGCGGGATACGTGGGCATTCCTGGAGGTTGTCGCGTTTGAATCGGCTTGCCGTTGTCGTCAAAACCGCTCATCCAATTTACTTTCACGAAGGGCTTGCCGAGCAGAAACTTGCCCGTGGCGCGGTCAAGCACATAGAAGTTGCCATTGCGATTGGCCCACAGCATGGCTTTGAGCGGTGCGCCTTTCCAGGTGATATCGGCCAGCACCGGAACCTGCACGGAATCGTAGTCGTATTCGTCGTGCGGGGTGAACTGATAATGCCACTTGAGCTTGCCGGTGTCGGCGTCGATTGCAATGACGGAACAGGTGTAGAGGTTGTCGCCGGGGCGCTGAGCGCCGTTGTAATCCGGACCCACGTTGCCGATGCCCCAATAGATCAAGTTGAGGCTGGGATCGAACGATCCCGTGACCCAAGCTGAGCCGGCCCCGTGCTTCCACGCTTCGGGATCACAATACGCCGTCGCAGCCTGGCAGTTGCCCCAGGTTTCCGAACCGGGCTCCCCCGGCGCCGGGATGGTGTAAAACTTCCAGCGCTGCTTGCCGGTGTGGGCATCAAAGGCCGCGATGAAACCGCGAATGCCATATTCTCCGCCGCCGACGCCCACAATCACTTCGTCTTTCACGGCGAGCGGCGCAACCGTGATGGAGTACCCAGCCTTGCTATCGGCCACATCCGTTTTCCACAGCGGATGACCGCTCTTGGTGTCAATGGCAACCAGGTGCGCGTCGAGCGTGCCCATATAGAGCGTGTCGCCCAGGATCGCCAGACCGCGATTATTCGCACCGCAGCAAACCGTCACGTTCGGGTCGTTGGTGTAGCGATAGATCCAGAAGACGCGTCCAGTCGCAGCGTCGAGCGCAACCACGTCGTTCGGCCGCTGGGTGACGTACATCATTCCGTCGACGACCAATGGAGTAGATTCCCAACTGCCTGCCACCGCCGACTGATACACCCACGCCAGATTGAGGTTCTTTACGCTCGCGGGCGTAATTTGCGTGAGGGGACTGTAGTGGCTACTGAAATAATCGCCACCGTACGTCAGCCAGTTGCGCGGTTCCTTTTGAGCGTTGGTCAAGCGGTCAAAGGTGACCGGATTTTGAGCGTGCAAGCCGCACGGCAGCAAGGTGAGCAGAATGATTACGAATGATGCACATCGTGCCATGGTAGTTATTGCCCCTTCAACGAAAGTAAGTACGCCACGACATCCGACAGCTCCGCAGGCGTCAGCTCGCCCTTGTAGGAGGGCATGTTGGATTTCGTGGAAACGTTGAATTCACGCAGATCGGATTTTTGAAGGGACAGCAAGCGCCCCTCCTCATCGGCAATTTGAACGCTATAAGTATCTTCATTGAGCCGCCTGCCATCGATCACTTTGCCGGCACGAGTGACGATGTGAACCGGACGATTGATCGGCATCATCTGGATGTCAGGCTCCAGCAGCGAGCGTTCGATGGTGCCGGCGCTGCGGACCGCACCGATGTCGCTCAAGTCAGGCGCTTTTCGCGATCCTTTGCCGTTGACGCGATGGCAGCTCAGACACGCGCCTTTGCCTTCGAGCACCAGTTGGCCGCGAGCGGCGTCTCCTGGTTTCAGCGAACCGCGGTCGAGCGTATTCATGTTGCGGAGAAACGCGATCAGGCCCGCGATGTCGGCGGCATCCAGCTTGAACGCCGGCATGCCGGCCTCCGGAAAGCCGGTAGTGATCACCTCGCTCAACTGCCGGTCTGTGGCAGCGTGGCGAAATTTACCGCTCTTGAAATCCACGCCGCTCACGCCGGTGCCATTCGGGCCATGACAGCGGTCGCACTGCTCAGAGTAGAGGCGGGCGCCGTATTCGATATCAGCCCGAGAATAATCTTGGGGATGGTCCTGCAGGATGGAGTTCTGCGCGGCCAGGAATCCGGCTGAAAGCAGAAAGACTGCCGCAGCGGACACGGGAGAAAATCTTGAAGTCATACGTCGGTTACAAATCCTCGCCAAGTCTGCATTGTACCGTGGGCCCTAGTTCACGCGGAGTGTAATCGTACGCGGCTGCGCCTAGTTGGAACCGCCGTCACCACGTTCGCGCGGCTGATACAAGTGGTTGCCAGCCGGATAGGGAGTCATCGCAAGACGGCACGACATTCCTTCGCCGGCAGGCTCCGGACGATGCCACCGTTTAGCCGGCGCGTAGACCATGTCGCCCATCCCCGCCACAAGTGGGGCGAGCCCTTCAATCGCATACGATTGCTGGCCGCGCATGATGACCCAGATCTCGGCGAAATCCGTGTGATAGTGGCCCAGATCGCCCGGCCGGCGTTTCACGTCGGCGGCATAACCGCAAATGATATTCGCGTGAGCACGGTTTTTGCGAACCGCGAGATCGCTCCACGACCGCTTCCCCGGATGCTCTCTTTGCAACTCGTCGATGTTGAAGAACAACCGATCGGGCTTGCCGTCGCTCGGGACTTCGTCGGGATTATCGCCGGTGGCTAAGGTGACCGGCTCGTATTCCGTGCCCTTCTCGGTATGCTCGGGCTTGGTTTCGTAAACCGTGGTGGTGTCCGGCAGCGTAACTTGAAAGCGGATGGCAGGTTCCGTTCCGATCACTTCGAGCGAATGCAGACGCCGCTCGGGAGCCAGAATCAGATCGCCCTTCGCGGCATCAAAATACCTAAACTTTCCGGGCGGGTCTTCGATTTCGAAGCGAATTCGGCCTTCCTGCACCACCCAGTATTCGGGAGCGTCCGAGTGCAGGTGGCGCGGCACCTTCGTTCCCGGCGCCGCCGAGATCACTTCGGCGCGGTTGTTCTTGTCGTAAACCACCAGTTCGCTCCAATTCGCCTGGCCTGCGTGCTTGGCTTTCAAATCCGCCAGGCGCACCAGCGGCTTCATGGGAGCCAGATATGGCATGGGCTGGATCGGCTTCGGCGCATAAAATATCTTGGCGGGCGGCTTGGCCGAAGCAGCCACTGAAGACCCCGTCTGCGCGGGGGCGATAGATGCGGCGATTAATCCCACAAAGCAGATCTGCATCCAACTTTTTCGATAGGAACTCATATTCAGGTTCTCCCTGCTACCGTATAAAAGCTTACTACGCGCGCTCGCGGCGTGGCCTGCGGCGTCAATAGATCCCCCTAATTTGGAACTTTCGCGCCGGGAGCTTATAGTGGTTCAGAGAGAACGATTTCACCAGAGGAGTATTCAAAGATGAGGATGTTTTTGTTGGGCA
The DNA here is from genome assembly GCA_039930665.1 of Acidobacteriota bacterium. Taxonomy (GTDB): domain Bacteria; phylum Acidobacteriota; class Terriglobia; order Bryobacterales; family Bryobacteraceae; genus Palsa-187. Next base: position 19,263 of record JBDTTL010000002.1, on the reverse strand, counting down.
CTCTAATATTCGCGGCCGGCGTTTTTGCGCAAGATAAGAAAGCCGCGCCCGCGCCGCCCCTGATGATGATGATCCCCGACATGAAAGATGGCGGCGAAGTCCCCATAAAGTATTCCTGCAGCAATGCGCCCTCCGGCGTCTCACCGAAGATTGAGTGGATGAACGCACCTGCGGGAACGCAGAGTTTCGCTTTGTTGCTGCACGATCCGGAACCGCATCCGCAAAAGAGCATTTACGACGTCACGCACTGGATGATCTACAACATTCCCGCCAGTGCCAAGGAACTTCCCGAAGGTATCAAGAACGGCGACATGGCAGATGGCGCCAAGCAGCTTAAGAACATTCGCGGGTTCGACGGATACTTCGGGCCGTGCGCGCCGCCGGCGTTGATTCACCATTACACGTTTGAGCTTTATGCGCTCGATACCAAGCTCAATCTGGGACCAGACGCGACGCGAGGGGACGCCATGAAGGCGCTGGACGGGCACATCCTCGGCACCGCGGTATTCGTCTCCACGTTTAAGAGAGCTCAGTAACCGGGCCACTAGCCAGTAAACACTTAAGCTGGAAGCGGTTCGAGCGGGGGATCGATCACATCGGGCGCGGGCTCTTCCGGCTCGCGGATCGGCACGGGACCTGGTCCGGGTTCTTTGGGATCCGGATCGGGCGGCGGAAGTTTCGGTTCAGGCATACCTTCATTATCGTTGGAACCGTTGCCTGAAGCCCTTGCCGGGAAACCAGCGACCGCTCTGCTACATTGAAGCCATATGATCGTTGAGATCGAAGGCGTTCCGCTGCACCTGGCGCACCCCGACGAGTTGTCGATTACCTGGGTGGGACAGGAAGAAGTGATGCGCCAGTTGCTGGCAGCCTGGCTGGTGATCGACGCCCAGGATCTGCCCATGAACCCGCGCCTGCTGGGAAAACCGGGCGTGGGCAAGACCACGCTGGCATACGCGGCGGCCAAGCGCCTGGACCGCGAAGTCTACATCATGCAGGCAACCGCCGACACGCGGCCCGAAGACCTTCTGGTCACGCCGGTGATCGAGGGCGAAGCGCGGCTGCGCTACGTCGCCTCGCCGCTGGTGACCGCCATGCTGCGCGGCGGTATCGTGATCCTCGACGAAGGCAACCGCATGAGCGAGAAGAGCTGGGCGAGCCTCGCGCCCTTGCTCGACAATCGCCGCTATGTGGAATCGATCGTGGCGGGGATCAAGATCAAGGCGCATCCTTTATTCCGCGTGGTGGCGACCATGAACGACGACGCCAGCACCTTCGATCTGCCCGAGTATATTCACTCGCGCCTGCAGCCCATGATCCTGATCGATTTCCCGGAGCGTCACGAGGAATTCGCGATTCTGCGCGAGAACCTGCCGTTCGGCGACGATCACATCCTCAACTACGTCACCGATTTTCTGCAGCAGGCCCACGCCGCCGACGAACGCTATACGGCGCGCGACGGCATCAACATCGCCCGCTTCGCGATGAAGCTGATGCGCAGTGAGGCGGATCTGGGCGGCGCCGCGCGGCTCAGCCAGACCGAGACTCTCAAGATCGCGATCGTGCAGACCCTCGGCGAAGAGGCGATGCGGTATGTCGCTCGAAGCTGAGATCAAATCCGGCGGCGCCGGCGGCCTGGACCGCGGCAAGCTGCACTATTTTCCAGTAGTGCCGGGCAAGCTGGAGTTCGCGCTGGAATTGCGCAAGCTGCTGCTCGCCGCTAAGCCCGGCGTGGTTGCGGTGGAACTCCCGGGATTTCTCGCGCCCTCCTACAAGCGCGCGCTGGCACGGCTGCCGGAGTTGTCGGTAATTCTCTATCACGACGACGATGGCGACGACCGGGCAATCTTTATTCCCGTCGAGCCGTGCGATCCCTTCGTCGAAGCGCTGCGCACCGCGGAAGAAATCGGGGCGCACTTGATCTTTCTGGAGCCGGATTCGGCGGAGCGTCCCCATCTTCCCGATACTTATCCGGATACCTACTCGGTCCGGCGTATCGGCCTGGATCCCTACATCGAGGCGTATCGCGTATATCCGCAGATGCGTACAGAGGAGGTGACGGCCCACGCCTCCGCTATGGCGTGGAAGCTGCAGGGCGCCGATCCCGAGGCAAGCGTAGTGGCGGTGATCGCGCTCAACATGCTGGATCCGCTGCTGGATGCGATGGAAACCCCACAGCAGCAGCCGCCCAGGGGCAAAAAGTATGAACCGGACCTGCTGAATCCGCATCCCGATTGCCTGGCGGAGATCACCATCGAGTTTCCCTACCTGCAGGAGCGCTACGAATTCTTCCGGCTGGGCATGGGGTCCCCGCCTTGCGATGACAAGACGCTCGACCGTCCGCGCGTGCAATTCGACTTGATGCGTGAGGCCGAGGGCAAATATACTTCCTCCACCGGCGAAAAGCTGGCGCACTGGCAGCGCCGCATGATTGCGCGCTTTACCCGCAATCTGGCCCACATTAGCGGCGATCTGGTGGCCAGCGTATACGATCTTGCGGTGGCGGCCCGCTCAGTCGTCGATGACAACTTCGGCTGGGAAGTGTGGCAGATGGCCAACCGCTACCTGGCGCAGCATGACACGTCGGACCTGGAGACAGTGCGCCTGAACGCCAGCGAAATCTGGATCAACACCAAGAGGCTGCGAATACGCCGCCGACTTCCCCGCCCCAAGCAGCGCCTGAAGCCAACCGGCCTGAAGCAGCGCAAGCGCGAAAAGTTTGCCGGCGAGTGGGCGCATCAGACTTCGGGCGAGGCCATCTGTTCGTATCCTCCCGAAGATTTGGTGATCGAAGAATACGGCCGCTACGTGAAGCAAAAGGCCAAGGCCGTCCTTTCCGAAGAGCGTGCTCGCGTGGAGCCTTTCACCACTTCGATTCTCGACGGCATCGACATTCGCGAGACCATACGCAACTGGCATCAGCGCAAGATTTTCGTCCGCACGGCGCACCGGCTGGCGGGCGAAGTGGGTTCCGTCGTCGTCATTTTCGACGAAGACCGCGACGATCGCTACACCTACCTGACCACTTGGCTGGGCGAACACCAGAACGAATCCGACATGGCGTTTTATTCCACGCATCCGTTCGACAATATCGTGGGGCCGGGGATCGGGCGGGCCGAGTACGGCGGCCTGCTGATGACTCTGCCGCCGCGCCGCTTGTTCGACGTGTGGTCGGACGCGGACTACGAATTCGCCGAGTCGAAGCCCGAGCGCCTCTTGATGGCAGCGCTGGATTATTCGGTGGAGCGCTTCGTGGTTTATGTCGCCGCCAAGCCGCCGCGTTCGATTTTCCGGTCCGTTGCCGCGCACCTCAACCGCAAGATATTGTATGTACCGATTGGCCAGCTGTCGCCTACCAAACTCAAGAAGCTGCGAGTGGTGCATGTGTTGGATAGTTACGCGCGGCGGGAGGAAGCGAGGGAGTATATTTGGTAGGTGATCCGGCGCTGGGGGATATTCGCGGCAGCAGTGGTGGCCGTCTTCGGCGCGTGGGGCGTGTTGCGGGCACAGCGGCCGTTCAAAGAATACCCGGGCGCAGAGTACACGGATTTTCCGCTACCGCCGGATTGGATCCATTCGACTGAGTGGACACGGGCGCGTCTGCGCGTCCCCTCCATCTATCGCGGCTATCGTGGCGATCGCAACTGGACCATCGATTATCCGCGTTCCGACCGGCATCTGCTGCAAGGCATCCGCCGCTTGACCCGTATCGACACGCGCTCGGTCGAGCAGGTGGTCGATCTCGACGGCACCGACGATGTGTACAACTGGCCTTCGCTGTACGCCGTCGAAGTGGGTCACTGGTCGATCCCCGACCAGCAGGCCGCGCAGCTCCGCGACTTCCTTCTGCGCGGCGGATTCCTGATGGTGGACGACTTCCACAGCACCTTCGAATGGCAGGTGTTTCTAGAAGGCATCCAAAAAGTTTTCCCCGACCGCCAGATCGTGGACATCGACAACAGCGATCCCATCTTCCATACCATTTACGATTTGGACGACCGCTTCCAGGTTCCCGGCGCGCAGTACCTGTGGAGCGGCCGGACCTACGAGAAGGATCAGAACGGCAGGCCCGAGCACTGGCGCGCGATTTACGACGACAAAGGCCGTGTCATGGTCGCGATCTGCCACAACATGGATCTAGGCGACGCCTGGGAATGGTCCGACGATCCGCGTTATGACGAGAAATTCTCCGGCCTGGCTTACCGAGTCGCGGTCGATTATTGGATCTACGATTTAACGCACTAGACCGCGCAATCCGGTGCCGCGCGGCGCTATTTTCAGCAAAGACCGGGGAGGATCGGATGGAGAGATCGGTTGAAGTCCTTGCCATTATTCTGTTCGGGGTCATTGGTCTTTCGCACATCTTGCAACCCAAGGCCTGGGCGGAGTTCTTCATCCTTCTACGCAGCAAGGGAGAGGCCGGTGCCTTCGTGGACGGGTTTCTAAATCTGCCACTCGGAGCCCTCATCGTCGGGTTTCATAACACATGGTCGGGGCTGCCTGTCCTGCTGACGCTAGTGGGCTGGTGCCTCCTCATCAAGGGCCTGATTCGGTTCTGCGCACCGAAGGTGGCGCTCAGGATGATCGCGCGGGTCTCCGTGGAGCGGTCCTGGGAGTTCCAGGTGGCTGGCGCCGCCTTAGTGGTCCTAGCCGGCTTCCTTAGCTATGTGGTCTACGCTGGCTAGCATCACACCGAAACGAAGACCGACCTCCTGAAAAAAGTGTCGCAACGCGGTCGAACAAGGATTGGAGCAGACTTTATCGCCAGGGTTGACCCTCTAAACCTAAACCGCGGCCAACGCCGCCGTCGCGCTGGGTGGCGCTGCCGCCGTAGGAAGCGGATCGAACTTCACGCTCACCAGTTTCGAGACGCCGGGCTCCTGCATGGTCACGCCGTAGAGCGCTTGCGCGGCCTCCATGGTTCGCTTGGCGTGCGTGATCACGATGAACTGTGTGTCGTGCGACATTTCCTTGATCAGGCGCGTGAGGCGCTGGATGTTGGGCTCATCGAGCGGGGCGTCCACTTCGTCGAGAATGCAGAACGGACTGGGTGTGTAACGGAAGATGGCCATCAGCAGCGCCATCGCGGTCAGCGACTTCTCACCGCCCGAGAGCAGCGCGATATGCTGCAGGCGCTTGCCCGGGGGCGATGCCATGATATCGATTCCGCTTTCGGCCAGATTGGCCTCGTCTGTCAGGCGCATCTCGCCCTGACCGCCGCCGAAAAGCGTCTGGAACATTTCCTTGAAGTGCGTGTTGATACTTTCGAAGGCCTCTTTGAAGCGGCGGCGCGATTCGATGTCCAACTCCTGGATGGCTTTTTCGGTGTCGCGGATGGAATCGAGGAGATCCTGCCGCTGCGCGTTCAGGAACTCGTAGCGCTGCTGCGCCTCGTGATACTCTTCAAGCGCCTGCGCATTCACCGGGCCCAACGCTTCAATACGGGCGCGAACTTCCTGATAGCGCTGCTCGGATTCTTCCACCCCGACCAGCTCGGCGTCTTCCGCTTCAGGGCCTTGCGATGCCGCAATCTCACTCGCGGCCGCGCTCAATTCCTTGCGGCTGGTTTCGTCGAGATACTTTAACTCGGACTGCTTGCGCACCAACTCCAGTTCGATGTGGGCACGCTGTTCCTGCGCGGTCTGCGTATCGATGCGCAGGGATTTAAGAGCCTCGTCGAGCGCTGCCAGCGCCTCACGGCCGCCGGCTTCCTGCGCGGTCAACAATTCCACCCGCGAGGTGGCTTCGGAGGTGTGCTCCAGCAGATGCTGCGCCCGATGATCCAGTTCGATATTGTCGGTGAGCAGCCGCGCGCGTTCCACGCCCATGCGTTCGAGATCGCCGGAAAGTTGCTTGCTGCGCGCCGCGAGTTGCTGAAGCTGGGATTCGAGGCGCGCAGCCGCAGTTTTCTCCGAACGGGCGCGCTCATCCAGGCCTGCAAGGTCGGCGCGCAATACGGAATATTCTTCGCCGATCGCATGGACCTGCGCCTGTAATCCGTCGAATTCTCCGCGCGCGATCTCGACTGCTTTCTCCTGGTCGAAACGGGCTTGCTCCTTCTCCGCCACCAGTGCCTGGTTGCGTTCCCGCTGGGAGCGAGCTTGTTCGTCCTGACGCGCCAGGCGATCGAGCTCCAGACGAGCCGTCGAGAGCCGCGAACCGGAACGCGCGTATTCTTCGGCAAGTTTACGCTGCTCGTGATCCAGCGCGAGTGCGTCTTTCTCCTGCGTTTGTTGGAGCGAGCGAACCTGCTCCAACTCTTCCGACAAGAGCGCTAAGCCGCGTTCCAACCCTTCTAGCTCGGATGTCAGTTCATCGGCTTCGCGGTCGCGAGTTTCAACCTGGGCCGTCAGTTCCCGCAACTCGCGTTTCAGTGCGAGCGGACCGCCCGAGCTCTTCTTTCCGCCGGTGATGGTGTGGCCGTGATAGCTGGCGCCGTCGGGCAGGAGAAAATAGCAGTCGGGATGCGTTTCGGCCAAACGCGGTGCGGCGGCATGATCCGACACCAGGAAGCAACGTGCCAGGCGCGGCAGCAGGCCCTGCGGAGCGGCGGCGAAACCGTTGGTCAGGCGCAGCGCGTCGCGCAAAGTGCCTGACACTGCGGGATCCGAAGAAAGATCCGGTGCGGCGACCGACGGCTCCCCAGATTTAGGATGAACCAGAAAAGTAGCCCGGCCATCGGCAGCGGCGCGCAAGACTTCGATGCCGCGTTCGGCGCCGGACCAATCCTGGACCACAACATATTCCAGTTCTTCGTGCAGAAATTCTTCAGACGCGCGCTCCCATTCGGGATTCGTGACTTCGACGAAATCCGCGAGCACGCCTAGCGGCCGGAAGCCCTCTGTGGGGCGGTCGAACAGTCGCTTTACCGATTCGGTGGTGTAGGCGCGGTGCGACAGAATGCCTTCGAGCGATTCCTTGCGTGCTTTCTGCTTCGAAAGCGAATCGCGCATCTCATTTAATTTCTGGCGTGCCTCGACGGTACGCTGCTGGCGGTCTTTCGATTCTTCTTCCACACGGCGGCGGCGATCCGTTAAGGATTCGAGTTCCATTTGACGCGCGGAGAGCCGCGAGGATAGCTCGGCGCGTGTGTGTTCCAGCCGGGCGATGTCTCCGGACGCGCCTTCTTCCTCCTTGCGGGCGCGGGCGGTATCGCGTTCCATCGCGGCCAAATATTCGTCGGCTTGCGCCAGTTGATTGCGCAGCGCGGACGCTTCACTCAATAGCCGCAATACCTGCTGGCGCGCGGATTCGAGCGAGTGCTCGCGTTCGCGAAGATGATGCTGCAGCGCGTCGCGTTCCCGTGACTTGGTATCGAGGCGCGCGCGGGCGGCCGCGGCATCGCGCTCGATGGCGGCGATGTTTTCCTGATGCGCGGCGAGCTCGGCGGACTCCCGTTGATGGCGTTCTTCGAGAGTGCGCGTCTCCAATTCACCCGACGCCATGCGTTCTTCGATGGCGCCGATCTGCTTAGCTTGCAGCGCCAGGCGGCTGCGCGTGCGCTCGGCTTCGAGGTTGAGCTCGGCGACGCGGGCACGCGATTCGGTGAGCGCCGCCTCCACTTGATAGCAGGATTCCTGGGTGCGGGTGTATTCCTGCTCCTTGCTCTGGACTTCGGCCGAAAGATTCTGGAAATTCGCCTGTGCCAGATTCAGATCGAGTGCGAGTTTGGCAGCTTCGCTCTCGAGCATGCGGAAGCGGCCCGCCACAGCGCGCTTCAAATGCGACAGCATGTCGGTGCGCAGCTCTTCATAGCGCTTAGCCTTGGCAGCCTGGCGCTTGAGCGAATTCGCCTGACGCCCCACCTCTTCTAAAATGTCAAATACGCGCGAGAGGTTCTGTTTGGAGCTTTCGAGCTTCGATTCGGCCAGGCGCTTGCGGGTCTTATATTTGCCGATACCGGCCGCCTCTTCAATGACGGCGCGTCGGTCGGCCGGTTTGTTGGAAAGAATCTGGCCGATGCGGCCCTGCTCGATGATGGCGTAGCTCTCAGGACCGAGTCCGGTGCCCATGAAAAGATCTTGAATATCGCGCAGGCGCGCCGACTTGCCGTCGATCAGATATTCGCTTTCGCCCGAACGGTAGAGACGGCGGGTGATGGTGATCTCGGAAGGCTTGTAATGGGCGTGGCCATTGGAGTGGCCATTCGCATGGCCGTTCATCGCCGCCTCGGGTCCGGCTTTAGGAATATCATGCGCGGCGGGGTCCGCCATCGTCAGCGTTACCTGCGCCATGCCCAGTGGCTTGCGATCGCGGGTGCCGGCAAAGATGACGTCTTCCATGCGCGAGCCGCGCAGGCTCTTGGCGCTTTGTTCGCCCAGGACCCAGCTAATGGCATCGCTCAAGTTGGACTTTCCGCAGCCGTTGGGACCGACAACGGCAGTGACACCGGAGCCGTGGAAGCGCATTTCGGTGCGATCGTAGAACGACTTGAAGCCTTGGATATCGACGCGCTTAAGCTGGAGCAAAATCCCTGCCCTCCATTAATTAAAGACGCATCTCGGGGGGACAAACCAATCGTAAACTGAATCGGCGGGAAAGTAAAGCACAAAGACTACTGTAGATTGGGGGTGGCGGGGAAACTCGCCTATATCTTGGGGTAAGCTTGTGCTGGCGCTAGCGAAGATCGTTTGGAAACACCTACGAGACGATTCCTTATTTTATCCCGAGCGGCGTGGTCATGCCGGGGTTCGGCCAGCCCCGGTGACGCCCTTGAGTATTTGTGATAGCTTGCTGTGGGGGGATTCAGCTATGTGGAATTGGCTGGTTCGCTTTTGGCGTTCCGTGACCGATTGGAAACGGCGCCCCGCGGTTCGCCCTTACTATCGTTCCAACTTACACCGCCGCCGTTAAGCGGCCATAGGGGACGTTCTCGATTCGATCACCACTCCGAGTACGGAGTGCCTTCCAGGCTCTGCAAGTCAGACCCGCTGCGGACATCGTAAATGCCTGGCTGGGTCTGGTCGACGGTGGAGACCGCGTCTTCCATAATGACGCGCCAGGTTTCGCTGCTGCCGGTGATGGGGTCGAGCGGAACCCCGCGCAGGTAACCCTGGTCGACCAGATCCTGCAGCGTCTGCGGAGCCTTCTGCTTATCGAAAGTGTATTCGTCGATCACGGTCCGCAGCGTGAATAAATTGTTCTTCAACAGACTCTCTTTGGTGCGCACCAGCGACTTCTGGTACATGGGAACGGCGGTGGCCAGAAGGATCGAGATGATCGCCATGACAATGATCAGCTCGATCAGGGTGTAGCCCCGCAGGCCGCGCCCTCGCGCTACGCCTTCTACATTCGCGCCCAAAAGGGGCTGGCTATTACCACTCCGCATATGGCGTTCCATCGCGCGCGCGGTCCGTGCTCTTGGTATACACGTCAAAAATGTTCTGCCGCCCCCAGCTTTGCGAGGCTGGATCGTCCTGCATGCTGCGGAACCCCCACTCGCTGGAGTTAGTCATCGGGTCGAGCGGCACCCGCCGCAGGAACTTAATCTTCTTGCCGTTCGCATCCTGCAGCAGTTTGACGCCATTGACCAGTTGATCCAGATTTTCCGGGTAACCCTCGGCACCCAGTTTCACTTCGATCTTGCCAGCGAGCGCCGCGTCCTTATAATCGTCGATGGCCTTGCGCATTTCGCGCAGCGCGTATGTGAGTTGCCGTTCCTTGTCGCGCCGGACCTTGTAGCGCGCCAAGGGCACCGCCATGGTGGTCAGCAGCGCCATGATTGTGAAGGCGACAATCAATTCCACCAGCGTCAGGCCACGCTGGTTCAAGGCACGCTGGTTCAGACCACGCTGGTTGCGTCGCGCGGGCGAGGCCAACCGGCTGCCGCCTACTGGGGAGTTACCGGCGAGCGGAAGCAGGTCGAGTTTTTTTAACTCGGAAGAACAGTTCACGGCTATTGAATTTGCACTCCCAAGGCTGCGGTGCTCGCGGCGACGGGCTGCGACTGTGAGTCCTTCAGCGCCGCTTCCTCGATGGTCACCGGCGCTTGTCCCGAACCAATTGCCGTGAAGGTAAGAACCGCTAGCGTTCCCGGACCGCTCACGGCCGGAGCGCCGGGCAGCCGCTCAATGGTAATGGATGCCTCACCGGCGTCGTTCTGAATGTCTTTGGCAGACGTAGAGCCGCCTCCGCCCCGCGAAAAGATATCGCCGGGAGCGATATCTTCGAGCCGCAGAAGCGCGGGATCGTATTTAATGCGCAGCGGGGCGAGCGAGCTCATCATGCCACCCTCCACTTGAACATTTACCTTCACAGTCGCGCCGTTAGCGGCCTGCAAGGTGGGGGGGCTAAAGCTTACACGCACAGCTTGGCCGGGGACCGCCGGCGCCACAGCCGGAGTCGCCGCCCCGGGGAAAGGCATGGGCGCCGCCTGTGGGGGAACCCGCCCCGCCGCCATTGGATTTTGGGGCGCAAGCGGCAGCGCCGAGGGAGGAGACACTTGAACCGTTCCTGGCGTGATCGCCGGCGCTGCGGTTGGAGGCGGCGCAGCCGGAGCAACGGCGCCCGCCACCGTGGAAGAAGCGCCCGCTGGTTCGAGAATCGATCCCATCGGCTCTTCGTCCCTCGGCGCATAATTGATCTTCACCACCTGATCGGTTCCCGCGTAAATGCCCCGCAGGTTCTCAGCCGTATAACCGGGCGTGCGCACGATGTGGGGTACCAGCGCGATCATCAGCTCGGAGCGGATCTTGTCGGTGTGCTCGCTGCCGAATATAGTGTGGCCCAGTATCGGGATGTTCACCAGGCCCGGAATCCCGTTCACCAGGTTAGTGTCCTGATTCTGGCTCAAGCCGCCGAGAATATTGACCTCACCCTCGCGCAACCGGATATCGGCAACGTTGGCGCTCTGTTGAATGATGGGCTGCGAAATACCGCCAATATTGATGTACTGCTGCACGCTGGAGACGGTCACTTCCATGTGCAGTGTCACTTCGTCGCCCGAGTGCACTTGCGGCGTCATGTCGATGCTGACGCCTACGTCCGCGTAGTTGAATTGCGTCGAGACCAGCGGGCTGACTCCGTTTCCGACGCCGCCGAGAGTCGATCCAAAACTGCCCGTTGCGTACGGGATGCGGCTGCCGATCTTCAGCGTCACCTTTTGGCCGTCGGACGCACGCACTTGCGGCTGATTCAGCACTTTGGTCCGGCTGTCGCTCAGCATGGCTTGCAGCAGGCCGCCCGGCAGTGTGGTTGAAAAATCCGAAGTGGAGAGACGCCCCAGTCGCGCCAGAGTGACGGTGTTGCCGGTGGTGGTTGGCGTTCCACCGCCCGTCTCTGGGGTCGTTACAGTTCCTGCGGGCGCGAAATTGATGGGTACATTTAACCCGGCCGTGCCGGCGGAGGCGATGGTCGCGGCTAGATCGCGCGTGCGTTCGCTGTTCACTTGCATTACCATCACGTCCACCACTACTTCAGATTTCGGCTTATCCAGATCATGCACCAGCTTTTCGGCCAGCGCCACCTTATCCACCGTGTCGCGCACAATCATGGCGCGCTGCGCATTGTAGGTGAAGACCCGGCGGATTTCAGCTACCGTGCGGATGGCCGTCGCGATCTCCTGGAATTCCTGGACCGTAGTTGCATTGGTCACGTAGAACACCTTCACCACGTCGTCTTCATAGTCGCGGCGCTTGGTGACGTTGTCTTCCGCCACGAATATGGTATTGGGCGTGATGGCTTTCCAGAAGGTATGCGTCAGCGTCGCCAGATAGTCAAAGGCCTGGTCGGCCGTTGCGTTGCTCAGGTCGACGTTGAAATTGCGAGCGGGAGCCTGATATTGCGAATCGAATACAACATTGACGCCGGCCAGTTTCGCCACCGTCTCATACAGCACCTTGGGCGGCTGATTATTCATCTTCAATACCGGAATCACAGCCGTCATCGGTTTGAGCTCCGGCGGTCCCAGCATCGAACCCACGCGCTGCTCGGATTGGCGCCGCGAAAGCTCTGCCGGTGTCAGGCCCCGGTCTTCCGCTCTCGCCCCGGTCCTGGCGGGAGCCCGCAGCATCACCTGAATGCGCTTGATCTCCTGCAGCGCGATGGCGGAGGACGGATCGGCGATTAGCGCTTTTTGGAACTCCTGGACGGCCTCTTCCAGCCTGCCTTCGATGCGCAACTTTTGGCCCGCCTTGACGTGCGCTTGCCCCGCCTCAAAACGCGCCTTGCGCATGGGCACCAGATAGCCGATGTCACCGGGGTCGGTATCCACTGCCTGCTCATACAAATTGAGAGCCGCGTCCCACTCTCCGCGTACCTCGGCCGCCAGGCCTTGCTTGAGAAGCTTGTCCCCTTTACGGGTTTTGGCCTCGATGCCGGAGACTAACAGAATAAAAATTGTCAGGATAATAGCGGTTAAGTGTTTTGGCTTCATTATGTTACCGGCGGACCGTCACTACCGGCATGCTACACTGGAACTTCGGCATCACTAATTATGACGCCGTTTGGGTCCATCCGTGGAAGAAAAATTCAAAATCCTGAGCGACAACCGGTCGGCCGGCCACCACTACACATTATCGGACCGTATCGAGGCAGGATTAGTCCTCAGCGGCACCGAGGTCAAATCTGCGCGCGATGGCAAAATCCAGCTCAAGGACGCCTATGGTGAAGTGAGCGGCAACGAGGCGTGGCTTTGCAATGCCCATATCGGACAGTACTCGCATGGCAACATTATGAATCATGAGCCGGTGCGCAAGCGCAAGCTCCTGCTTCATCGCCAGGAGATTGTAAAAATGCAGCGCCAGATCCGTGAAAAAGGACTCACGCTGGTCCCTACCAAGTTATATTTGAAACACGGCCTCATTAAGGTGGAACTGGCGGTCGGCAAAGGCAAAAAACTCCACGACAAGCGCGAAAGCGAGCGCGAGCGCGAGATGAAAGACGAAGCCAAAGCGGGCCTCGCTAGAAAACGTAAAGAATAAGAGACTCATGGAAACCAAGCTCCTATATCAAGCATTAAGTGAAGTCGAGGCTGATGCCGTGTCGGTGGTGCTGTTCGAGGGCGGCGACGGTCTGCCCGCAGCCAAGACATGGCTGGATGAAATGCGGAGCTCCGGCGAGTTCACCGGTAAATCCGGGGAGATGGCGACGCTCCATCAGCCTCAAGGCCTCAAAGCCAAGCGCCTGATCGCGGTCGGCGGCGGTAAGAAAGTTAAGTTCGACGCCGCGGCGCTGCGGAAGGTTGTCGGAACCGTGGTGCGGGCCGTCAAGCAAAAGGGCGTGAAGAAACTGGCGTGGATGCTTTCGGGAGACAACGACACGGTCACCGCCGAGGCCGCCGTCGAAGGCGCGATCCTGGGAAACTACGAGCCGATCATGAACAAGCCGTCGAGCGACGCGAAGCCGCTCGAATCGTTTGCGCTGGTGGCGCCCACGCGTCTGGCAGAGCTGGAAGCCGGATTGCAGCGGGGCGTGATCCTGTCAGAAGCGCAAAATTTTGCGCGCGACCTGGGCAACCAACCCGCCAACTTAATGACGCCGACCATCATCGCGCAGCAGGCGCAGAAGATGGCGAAGGATTACGGCCTGGAGATCGAAGTACTCGATCGCGAGCGCATGAAGCAGATCGGCATGGGCTCCCTGCTCGGAGTCGCGCAAGGCAGCGACGAGCCGCCGGTGATGATCATTATGAAATACGTGCCCGCCGGCGCTAAAAAAAGCGGCGACCACCTGGCTCTGATCGGCAAGGGCGTCACCTTCGACAGCGGCGGCATCTCCATCAAACCCGCGCAGGATATGGAAAAGATGAAGTACGACATGTGCGGCGCCGCGGGCGTAATCGGAGCCATGCGCGCCATCGCCCAGTTGAAGCCCGGCGTCCCCGTCACGGGCATCGTGCCGTCGGTCGAGAACATGCTGAGTGGCCGCGCGCAGCGCCCCGGCGACATCGTCACATCTCTGTCCGGCAAAACCGTTGAGGTGCTGAACACCGACGCCGAAGGCCGCCTGATTCTCAACGACGCCATCACCTACGCGAAGCGCCTGGGTTGCACGCATCTGGTGGACGCCGCCACTCTCACCGGAGCCATTGTCGTCGCGCTTGGCCACGTCCATACCGGAGCCTTCACGAATAACGAAGAAATGCTCGCCCGCGTCCTTTCCGCCGCCAAAGAAGAAGGCGAAAATATGTGGCACATGCCACTCGACGACGATTACCGCGAGCTTCTGAAGAGCGCCTACGCGGACCTCGCAAACATCGGGCCGCGCTGGGGCGGAGCGATCACCGCCGCCTGGTTCCTGCGTGAGTTCGCCGAAGACACGCCCTGGGTACACCTCGATATTGCCGGCACCGGCTGGCTCGACGAGGCCGCGCCTAACCTCGCTAAAGGACCCACTGGGGTCTGCGTCCGCACCTTCGCGCAGCTTGCCGCCAGGTGGGCGTAAGCATGAATATTCTCGCGGTCGGCGCGCACCCGGATGACATTGAGTTCGGCTGCGCCAACGTCCTGATCCAGGAAGCGCGCAAAGGCAACCAAGTCAAGCTCCTGGTGCTCTCGCGAGGCGAGGCGGGGACTCACGGCACACCGGAAGCCCGCGAAGGCGAAGCCCGCGCCGCAGCGAAACTCATCGGCGCCGACATCGACTTTCTCGATTTCGGCGGCGACTGCCACCTGCTGCGCTCGCCGGAAAACGCTTTTAAGCTGGCGGTCGAAATCCGCAAGTTCCAGCCTGCCATCGTGATTGCACCGCACACCGGAGAGAATCAGCATCCCGATCACGCTATCGTCGGTCAACTGGTGCGCGACGCCGCCCGCTTCGCCCGCTACGGAGGCCTGGAATTTCTCAAAGGTTTTTCGCTAAAAGGCACCGCCGCACATACTATTTCCGCACTCTACTTCTACACCATCACCAAGGAATTCGGCCTGCCCGACATCGTAATCGACGTCAGCGACATCGTGAAGGAGTGGGAAGCCGCCATGCTGTGCCACGCTGGCCAGATGCAGACCCGCGGCTACGTGGATCTTCGCCTCTCGGCCGCGCGCCACCTGGGCCTATCCATCGGTGTCGAATACGCCGCCGGATTTTACGTGAACGATCCTGTACGGGTCGCCGCGCTATCGGATCTGACGCTCTCCTCGCGGCACTTTTAACGCGCATCTGTTGGCAGTATGCTATACGTATGAAACTTTGGCCTGCCCTGATCATCGCATTGCCGCTCCTGGCGCAGGAGACTATCTTGCTGCCGCTTACCAAGCCGGTGGATCCGTCCGCTCCGGCGGAGAAAATTGAGGAGCGCGGCAAGGGCGGCGTCATAGACCGCTCGATCAGCAACGTGGGACAGCCCACCATCACTGTGTATTTGCCAGCGAAGGACAAGGCCAACGGAACCGGCATCGTGATCTGTCCCGGAGGCGGCTATCAGCATCTGGCCATCGACAAGGAAGGTCACGACATCGCGCGCTGGCTGAATAGCATCGGCATCGCAGCCGTGGTGTTGAAGTACCGCCTGCCAGGCAGCATGCGCGGAACTTCGCAAAACGATATTCACGAGGTTGCGGACCGCATTCACGTCGCACTCGAAGATGCGGAATCCGCCATGCGCCTGATGCACGAAAATGCGTCGAAATGGAACCTGAAACCCGGCGCCATCGGCATGATGGGGTTCTCGGCCGGCGGTCACCTAGCGGCAATGATGGGAATGATCGCGCCTCCCGATACTCGCCCGGATTTTCTGGTGCTCGGCTATCCGGCGATCCCCGCGATGCTCAACGTCACGTCCGCCATGCCGCGAACATTTCTGGTCGCCGCCGATGACGATACTACTGTTAATCCCGCCGAAAATGCAGCACGGCTCTTCGTCGCGCTGCGCGCCGCGAAGATTCCCGCCGAACTGCACATTTATTCGTCAGGCGGTCACGGATTTGGGATTCAGAAGAGCGGCAAAACCTCCGCGGCCTGGACCGGCGCTTTAGTCGCATGGCTTAAAGAAGCGCAGCTCGACTAGCGTGAAACGTGCGGCTTGCCCGCGCGTCCTATTAATGCTGCCGCTATGTCGCCTTCTGCGCTATACCTCCTCCTCTGCACGCTTCCGCTGGCTGCGGCGGAGCGCGCCGTCCAACTTGACACCGCTCGCACCGCCATCAGCTTCACGCTGGCGGATGTTCTCCATACCGTCCATGGCACGTTCAAGCTGAAGCGCGGGTCGATAACAATCGATTCCGCAACCGGCAAGGCATCCGGAGAAATCGTGGTTGATGTCGCCAGCGGGAACTCAGGCAACGGGGGACGCGATAAGCGCATGCACAAGGAGATACTCGAGAGCATGCGCTTCCCGGAAGCGATCTTCACCGCGGATAGAGTCACTGGCGAGCTGGCGACGCACGGCGAGTCGGATCTCGATGTCCACGGCGCGTTCCAGATTCATGGCGCGAGCCACGAGATGACGCTGCATTTTCGCGCCGCGGTCAACGGCAGCGAGGTGGTTTCTTCCACCGCTTTCACGATTCCCTACGTTCAGTGGGGGATGAAGAACCCGAGTAATTTTCTGCTTAGGGTGAGCGATAAAGTGGAAATGAATATCCAGGCCACGGGCCGGTTGCGATAACCAGACCGGCTACTTCTTCTCTGTCTCCGCGCCCGGAAGCATCCCGTCCGCGCTCTTTTCGCCCTCATGGCAGGAGTCTTCCCACACCTCGTAATCCGGATCTTTGGTGTGGATACGAATCATCCGCGCCTGGATGGTCCACGGCCGCGTGTACACGGTGGGATCTTCGATGGTGACCCGATACTCCATGGTTTTCGCATCGAGGAAGGTGTATCGCTCCACCATATGCAGTTTGTCGCTCGCGAAATCTCCCTCGGTCGAAAAGCGCGACTTGGAATTGTTATTCATCACGTCCACCACCAGCGTGTTGCCTTCCCAGTGGCCTCGCGAATCGCCCATCCAGAGCTTGACGTTCTGGCTGGGATGCGGGCGCCCGTCCAGCGGCACGATGCGGTACATGTGCGTCGTCTCGTAGGAGAACACCAGGTATCCGGCGGACTGCATGATTTCATACGTCGACCAAAGCGGCGACCGCAGGGGTCCATTCGGCAGGCAGCGCGCCTGCGGATCGATATATTTTTGCGCCGTAGGGTGATCGATGTTGGCTTGAATATCCTGCTGCTTCGCTCTCGCCCAGGGCTGATACGGCACCTGCCCATCCGGCGGATCGACGATACGCGTCGGCTTGGTGGGCGGCTTCTTGCCGGCGCGCTCCAGCAACTGTTCCTGCAGACGGATGCCGCCTTTCCTCGGATTCAACAGCGAATACGTCCCGCTCACTTCCGCCGACCAAAACCCTCGGACGTCCGGCTGACCGTCGGACAATCGTGACGGTACCCACGCCGTCACGGCCTCTGCACCCGCCCCGCTTTTCGCCGTGATCGCTTGGTCCACCGCAGCATTCTGCGCCCGCGCGGCCGCAACCACGGCCACTACCGCCAAGGCGCCGGCCGATACTGTTGCGAGTAGCCCTCGATTACGGATAATACTGCTCATACTCGAAGCCGTAGCATTCGTGCTCCAGCAATTGAAAATTCTTTTCCTTGTGCCGGTAGAGGATCATGCTCATCTTCCAGGGACGAGTGAAAACCTTCGGATCTTCAACGCTGACCTCGTAGTTGACGTGATCCGCGTCCTGCGGCGTATAGCGCTCCACCACGTGTAACTCATCGCTATGGAAGTTCCCTGCCCGGTCGAACCATGTCAGATCGTTGAAATCCGTCACATCCACCAGCAGTGTGTCGCCCTGCCACGAACCGCGCGAATCCCCCAGCCACCAGTCGATATGCCCCGCCGGATGCTTACTCCCATTCGCGAAGATATGCCGGACCGCGTGTGCATACTGATAGAAAATGGTGACCTGCTGGGGCGTTTGGAAAATCTGAAACGGCAGTGGCGTGTAGGTGAGCCTCGGCACACCCGGCAAGTAGCACTTCGCTAATGGATCGGCGGTCGCCCGCTTTTCGAAATTCTCTTTCTTCTTCGCTACCGCCCAGGACTGATACGGAATCTCGCCTCCCTCTACTACGCCCAGTCCCGCCGGCGCATCCGGTCTTGCCTGATGATCCTGGATATCCCACTCCGCCGTGTTCATCACCTGCCAGATGCCCGACAGATCGGGATGCCCTTCCGCAGTGCGCGGCATCGACGACTGCGCGCACGTAATCCCGCTCACAAGCAAGGCTAGCGCGAGACCTCCTGGCAGCCTTCCCATAGGGCCCTAGTTCTCCGGCGTCCCGTTTACGGACGACCCAGTGTACAGGCTGCGTCCATCCGGCAGAGTGACGCTGGTCCCGTTCACGTCGCGCCCGCCGTTCTTCGAGCGATATCCCTTCACCGTCACCTCGACGCCCACCGGAAAATCCGTCTTGCGCAGTCCCCGCCGCAGCAAAGCATTGGGCGCGCCGAATTCCACGGCCCAGTTGGCCACCTTGCCGTCATCGTCTTTCACGTCGATGTAAATCCAACCATGCGGATTCACCCAGTCGAGCTTTGTCAGCTTGCCCTTGATGGTGACTGGTTTGTCGATATCGTACTCCGCCGAGAAGGAATGATGGCCGAAGGCCGGGAACACGCACAGCACTAGGCTCAAAACTAGAAGGCGGCTCATAATCGCTCCACCTGTTTATGCTACTTCTTTTTCTTCACGACGGCCACGGATCATCCACTCGGGCGGACTCACGGGCTCTGCTTCAAAGTGGCAACCGGATGGCTCAACGCAGTGACTTGACCAGATCACGATTCGGTGCTGTCCAATTCGGTGCTCAATTCGGTGCTCAATTCGGTGCTTGCGGTGGCAACAAATTAGGTATATACTCCCTCAACCTAAGGCTTGATTTACGGCAATAGAATCGCGGCTTGAAGCTGAATAGGAGAAAATACGATGACTAAAGTGAGTTTCAACGTAATGGCTCTGTTGTTCGCGGCAGCGGTCGTCTGCCCGGCCCAAATTACGATCATTGAGTATCCAGTTCCGAACCCTCTCGGTCGACTGGCTGGAATCACAGCGGGGCCGGATGGTAATCTGTGGTTCGCGGAGAGTTATGGAAACAATATCGCGAGGATCACAACTGCCGGCGTAGTTACGAATGAATTTCCTATTCCCAGCAACGGAATCTACAATAACGGCAGCACCTACGGCGGTATAACCAAAGGGCCCGACGGGAATCTATGGTTCGTCGAGTATTTTGGACAGAATATCGGGAGAATTACTCCCGCCGGAGTAATAACGGAGTTTCCCACTGGCTTCAATTTTCCCGTACAAATAGCCATCGGTTCGG
>JBDTTL010000001.1:0-49922 GCA_039930665.1 Acidobacteriota bacterium | reverse complement strand
CTAGGACTTCTCCAGATAAAGTACCGGCCAGCCCTAAAGTTCATCTCCCGGCAGCCGAATTTAGGGTAGGTACTCACTCGTGCTGCCAGTTCAAACGCTAAGTCATCCAGGCCATGAAGCGGCTACTGCCGGTACGATTAAAGCCTTCCGCGTGTTTGGCGTGCCCGTGCGCCTGCACTTTACCTTCGTTCTGCTAGTAGTGTTCGTGATAGTCTCCGTGCTCGGGAGCGACCAATCCCACAGCACCTACGCCATTTTTCTGCTGGGGAGCCTGGTAAGCGTGCTCCTTCACGAATTTGGACACGCTGTGGTCGCCTCGCGCTTCGGCATTCGGACCACCGAAATCGTCATGTTTCCGATCGGCGGACTTTCGCGGATGGAACGGCTGCTGCCGCCCACCGCGGAAATCTGTGTGGCGTTCGCCGGCCCGCTAGTGAATGTGCTGCTCGCCGCAGGGATCTTCTGCTACATGATCTCGACCCACGAAACCGCCGTGATCAAGGTGGCGGATTTATTGCATCCGAACAGCAAGAGCCCGCTGGCGCTGCTCCTGTACGGCAATATCCTGCTGGCCGGCTTTAACCTCCTGCCGGCGTTTCCGATGGATGGAGGACGAGTTCTGCGCGCGCTACTGAGCTACATCCGGCCGGAAGAGGAAGCCACTCGAACCGCGGCCTGGATGGGCAGGATGCTGGCAATCAGCATGGGCTTATATGGGCTTCTGGCGCCACAATTTATGCTGGTGTTCTTCGCGCTCTTTATCTATCTTGGCGCGGCGCAGGAAAGTGTGGCTGCGCTCGGCCGCTCGCTGACGCACGGGATTCCGATCCGCGCCGCTATGATTACCGAGTTCCACACCCTGGAACATCACAGTACAATTCGCGACGCCGCCAATCTGCTCTTGTCGACGTCGCAGCAGGATTTCCCGGTGCTGCACAACAGCCAGATTGTGGGGCTGCTGGGGCGCAACCTGCTGATTCGTGCGATCGCGTCCGACGGGCCTGAAGCCTATGTGGCAGGCGCCATGGACCGCGAGTTTCTTGAACTGGAACCGAACGTCGACCTAGCCGAGGTTCTGCCTCTGATGGCCCAAGCCGGCCGCTGCGCCATGGTTATGGAGAACGGCCGCTTGCTCGGATTGCTCACCACCGACAATCTGTCGGAGTTTCTCCTGCTGCGCCGCTTCGGGATGGAACCCGTCGTTTAAGCTGCACGCCTCAGGTCAGAGCAGTATTCGCACGACGCTATACACCCACATCCCAGCGAGGATCACGCTCATGACCAGCGCTGCGTAGCCCAACTTGTGGCTATAAGAATCCAGCTTGGTGATGCGCTTCATAACTTCCCGCTGCTCGGCCGCGAGCCGCTCTTCGCCAACACTCAGATAGAGCGTGTCTTCTTCCTTCATGCCGACCACCGAGCGGAACAAGAACAATGCGAAATACAGGATCGTCACGACGCCCCAGATCACTGCGACGATTTCCAATGGAGACGAGGACATCAAGGACATGGATGAACCCCCTTGTTGGTCTACTACCGGCTACTGTATTACGCCCGCAGAGAGATGAAGTCAAGGGTGGGATCAAGCTCGGGTGGGATCAAGCTCGGATGGATTGTCAGCCAGGAAGTAACGCCTCAGCATTATGACCCGCCGCGACGTGACGTCTCGAGTTTTCGCTGGGTCTTTCCGCAACCGCCTTAAGCGAGAACCGACGTGCATTGCGCGCAACGCTTGGCCCCGGCTTGTATCGTGCTCAGGCACTCCGGGCACTCCTTGGTGGCCGCAGGGGGCGGAGGCGGGGGCGCCTTTGGCATGAACCGGTTCACCTGCTTGACGACGAGAAAGATCACGAACGCCACGATCACGAACTCGATGACGGTATTGATAAACAGTCCGTAGTTGAGCGTTGGAGCCGCGGCTTTCTTCGCGTCCGCGAGGGTGGCGTAACTTTGCCCGTTGAGCGCGACGAACAGGTTCGAGAAATCGATCTTGCCCAGCGCCAGCCCAATGATGGGATTGAAGATATCGCCCACCAGCGAGGCCACGATCTTGCCGAAAGCCACGCCGATAATCACGCCGATGGCGAGATCGAGTACATTGCCGCGCATAATGAAGGTCTTGAATTCTTTAAACATATTGGTCGCTCCCCGACATGCACGCCAGTATACACTGGGAGCATGGCGAAACAGGCGCCGCTCATAAAAGTCACTTGTCCGTGCTGCCAGGCGGAGTTGCATATTGACCCCGAAACCAGCGCCGTCATCCGCCATGTGGAGCACGTCAAGCCGCCGACTTTCGCCGACCTCGAAAGCGCGGTCCAGCGGCAGCGCGGCGAAGCCGGCCGGCGTGAGGATGCGTTTCTGAAATCGGTGGAGAGCCACAAGACGCATGCGGATGTGCTGAGCAAGAAGTTCGACGAGATGCTCAAAATCGCCAAGGAGCATCCGGACGAACCGCCTCCCAAGCGCGATATTGACTTTGACTAAATCCGGACCCGTGAAGACGCGCATTGCCAGACCCAAGAATGCCGCCGAGCGGAAGGCGCGTGTCAAGAAGATCCTGGCTGGCTTGGATGAAATGTATCCGGCGGCGACCTGCGCCCTGCATCACTCGAACGCCTGGGAACTGCTGGTGGCGACCGTTCTATCAGCGCAGTGCACCGACAAGCGCGTCAACCAGGTCACGCCCGGTCTGTTCCGCAAGTATCCGACGATGCGCGATTTTGCGGCAGCCAGTCAGGAAGAGATGGCAGGGGATATCCGTTCCACGGGTTTCTTCAATAACAAGGCCAAGTCCGTGATCGGCGCGGCGCGCAAGATTCTGGCGGACTATAACGGCGAGGTGCCGCGAGAGATGGATGCGCTGCTGACGGTGCCCGGCGCGGCGCGGAAGACAGCCAACGTCGTGCTGGGAACGGCCTTTGGTCTCGCCTATGGCGTAGTAGTGGACACGCATGTACAGCGCATCTCACGACGCCTGGACTTGACCAAGGCGAACGAACCAGTGAAGATCGAAAAAGATTTGATGCTCGTCATTCCGAAGGAGAAGTGGATACTGTTCTCGCATCAGATCATTCACCACGGCCGAGCGCTGTGTCTGGCGCGGAATCCGAAGTGCGCCGAGTGCAAACTGGCGCCGCTATGCTACGCGAAGGACAAGACGATCTAGCTTCGTTGGCCGGCAGCGGGGAGCGACATCGCGTTCAGCGGAGGGCCGGCTCGCCGTTCAGGTGCAAACCTTTATGGATGGCGTAGAGCGCCAGCTCCAGCCGGTCGGAGACGCCCAGTTTGTCAAAGATGTTGTGCAGGTGGTTCTTCACCGTCTGCTCGCTGATAAACATCTTCTCCGCCATTTCTTTATTCTTGTAGCCCTGCGCCACCAGAGCCACGATCTCCCGTTCCCGCGCGGAGAGCGGACTGCGCTCGCGGCCCTTGCCGGTCCCGGACGCCGAAGGATGGCCTCCCTCGAGTGCGGTGGAGAACTGGCGCATGACGGCGGCGGTGGTGTGCGAGTCCAGCCAGATTTCGCCCGAGTGAACCTTGCGTATGCTCTTGACGATCAGATCCGGCGCGGTCTGCTTCAACACGATGCCACTGCAGCCGAGTTTCATGGCCTGGACGAATTCGTTCTTGTCCTCCGACGCCGTGAGAATAATCACGCGGGTTCGCTGGTTGACCTGCTGCAACGCCTGCAGTGCGCCGAGACCGTCCAGGTTGGGCATGCGCAGGTCGAGCAAGAGCACGTCGGGATCGAGTTCCCGGACTTTGTCCAACACTTCGCGCCCATCGCCCGCTTCGCCAACCACCTCGAAATCGTCTTCGAGGAGCAGCAGCTTTTTCAAGCCGTCGCGCACGATAGGATGATCGTCGGCAATCACAATTCGTACCGTACCCTTACGGTTTTCTCGTGCCTCAGGGCTCTGATTCATTGGCGCTGTCATGATGTCCATAAGCTCCCGTACTGTTACTCCGTCTCGATAATAGGCGGTTCTAGTACTGGAGCAAATCAGGACCCTCTTACGAATTCGGGCAAGATGTCACTTAGAACGTAACTAAGGTTACCTTACTTGCAGCGGCGTCTTTGTGGGATATGTGCAGAAAAAATCCATTTGCGCCCTACTCTCGCAGGATCGAAAAAACAGCATAACATGATGGGAGTGAGCAACCTGAGCGGGATCAAGAACACGAGTCACGGCGCGACTTACGACGCGATTATCGCGGGCGGCGGTCCGGCAGGACTGGCGGCGGCGGAAGCCTTGGCGAAGCGTCGATGTTCGGCCCTGGTACTGGAGCAGAGTCACGAAATTGGATCCCCCATGCACACCAGCGGGGGTAGCTTTATCGATGAACTGGAAGCGCTGTCGATTCCGGCCGGCTTATATCATCCGATATCGATTACGCCCGGCCGCGAGTGCGCGTGCTGGATGTACGTGGCATTATTTCTTTGGCGAAAGCACTGGTACAAGCTGCAAGACAAGGTTGATCGCAGGAAAGAGCAGCGATCCAACAACGAAGATTGACGACTTGAAATTTACCGCCGTCTCCGGCGCGGTGGCAGCTAGTTCATACGCGCCGAAAACATTCTGCATCGATGAACTCCATTCCTGCGCATGGCCAAAGGAATCACACGTTTGTAGGTGATAGTGGAGTTCAGACTGCAGCAATGCCACATCCTTTTGCTTCTTCTCTTTAATAACACGTGCGAGAAAATATTGAGGGAAAAGGAATGAATAACATACCACGACGCAAGCGATTACCAACCAGATCAAGGATGCAAGAAATCCGACCGTCGACCCCTTGGGCATTCGAAGCCATAGAATAGGAAATGCGACGCTTCCGCCAAATATTTGCCCTATGCACATCGCGGTGAACATTGCAGACAACCGTTCAATCCACGGCGTATCTGCCGGACGAAGCCAATAAAGATGCATATTTTGTCGCGATACGAGTCGAGCCAGCTGGGGGATGAAAAGTGCGAAGTAAAGTCCGTGCAAACCAAAAAAGGCGACCACATATCCTGCGACAATCGTTTGGATCCTGTCGTGCCTTGATGCGTGATGGGTGAACGAACAGATGAGAGGGCTAGCCGCGGCGAGTGCAATCGTCAAGAAAGTCCACTGCCAACGACGAGAAAATAGACTTTTGAACCACTTGTCAAAGGCCTCAATTGCTTTTCGGTCTTCGGCGCTGGAAAGTAGCCCCGAAGCCGTCTTCGCCACATAGTTTTGACGCAGAAAATCAACAATCTCGGTGCAGACCATTACCAGTAAGGCCGCCACAGCGCGCCTCTCGTTAAACATCGTGTCTGGCCAGTTCTCGGCACCGAGATAACACGCGAGCAGCGTAAATATCGAATACGCACCGAGTGAAATAGTCAGCGAAGCAAACACGCGGCCAAATCGCCCTTGCCCGGCGAGACGTGTTACATAAGTTGCAATAACCTTGCGGCTTGCAAGATCAATAATCTTTTCCGAAAGAGTCTTGATGTCTTCAGGTGAAGTGGCCAGATATCCCCCACTGAGTATCAGCTCCCGTAATTATACCCACTCGTCGAACTTTAAAGCGCAACATTTGCCAAGCATCACACATCCCGACAAGTCGGAAGCGGTGCTTCTCGTCGGAAGTAGTCTCGCGCCCGCCGGTTACGCCTGGGTGTTTCCGTGGGGCCGGCACCGGGTGCGCGTGGGTGTGGGCATCATACATCCGGATTCGGACGCGAAGCCGGATGCCTATCTGGACGCCCTGATCTCAGGCGCCGCCCGTTATGAAGTGAATCTGCGCGGGGCGCAGCCGCTGGAACATCACTCGGGATTGATCCCATCGGAGTGTTTCGCTCGGCAGTTCGCAGGCAACGGAATCCTGGGCGTGGGAGATGCGGTCGGGCAAGCGTCGTCATTGCTGGGCGAAGGCATACGCTGGGCGATACAAGCGGGGAGGATGGCCGGTGAAGTCGCGGCAGAGGCGATCGCGAAGGACGACCTCGCGGGCGGCTCTCAGCGCCTTCGAACGCGAATGGGGCAAACGCTATGGCGCCAATCTGCGCCTAGCTCACAAGATCAACCAGAGGATCGCGCGCTGGGACGATCAGAAGTGGGATGAACGAATGGAAGTGTTGAAACTGCTGACAGCAGACCAATTCGTCGAGGCGCTCAAAACCAACCTGACCGGCAGTTGGGTGCTCCGTTTTCTGCTGCGCAACCCCCGTGTCGGAGCCAAATAGAAAGTTCCTATTTCCGGCCAAGTAGAAAGGTCCTATTTTGAGGGTTGATTGAGAACCCTCATGGTATGTTCGCACAGCTTCGCCGGGGTCGCACCTGGCGAAGCGCCCAAAGCCGAGGCGACGGAGTTGGCTCCGGAAGCAAGTCGGCGCAGGCCCTCCAGACAGCGATTAAAACCCGGGTAGTCTCAACCGGTCGCCGAGGAGGGCCTTCCTGGACGACACCTGCTTGTGGTGAAACTTCAGAGCTGAGGCTTTGGGCTATACAACGCGAAGATCGCCGGGCTTGCCCGGCGCACCAAAAATGGGGTTTCATTCGCCGATGGCTTTCCACAGGGGCGGACTGGGGCGATCAAAGAAGCCTTCATCCAGCTACTCTTGCCTCCGGCATTGTGATCTTTGCGAACCGGCTTACGCACTGTGGACTCGGCGGCAGGCGCCCGCACACCGCACTCGGCGATATTCAGGTAACGGCCTTGATAGCGAGCCCGTAACTCGCCGTCGAGGCGCAGTTCCACGCGCAGGCGCTGATGACGCATGCCGGCTTGCGCCTGATCGCGTGCAATCTGGTAGCGATGACCAGCGAAAGAAAACGTGTAGTCATTGCCGACCACGCGCTGCTCGGCGTGGCACAGGATCGAGGCCAGGTCTAACTGCCCGGTCAGTGCGCGATGCTGGTTGGGGAAGTCCGCGACGGGCCGTGCGAAATGCGCATTCCACTCGGGCCAATACTTTTTCTCCAGAAACGCGTTGGCGCCTTCCAAGGTGGAGACTTTCGCCAGACGCAGGTCCTTGACCAAACGATCCTGCGCCGTTAGAAAGCTGCGTTCAATGCGGCCTTTGGCTTGTGGCGAATACGCCAGAATGGATCCTATTCCCAGCTCTCGTAACGCTCGTCCGAGTTGCGTCAAGCGGTCTCGCTCGCGCTGTTCGTCCTGGCTTTCTCCGGGCCGCGGCGGCACTGCAAACATCGAATCGCGGTCCGTATAGACGTCCACCATGCGCCCATTTTTTTCCAGGTACTCCCACAGCACCGCCATGTTGTAGGGGGCCGCGTCGTGTTCCACAAAACGGCCCCAGCTCCAACTGGTGGCGTCGTCGATCATCCGCACCAGGTAGCGCACAGGTCCACGCCCTTCGACCCAATCGTGTTCGGAGGTGTCCCACTGCACCAGTTCGCCAAACGCGCTCCGCCGAGGCCGCCAGCAGTGCACCTCTTCGATTTTGCGTGAGCCGGGCTTCCACAATCCGGCTCCGATCATCCATCCGCGCAGGGTTTCTTTACCGACCGCAATCTGATGCCGCTTCCCCAGTTGCTCGGCGGCAAAGGTCGGCCCAAAGTCGTGCCACTCCGGCTGCTTTAAAATCTCCATCGCCTGGCTTTGGATCTCGGCGGGAAGCTTGCGGTTCGATGCGCGTCCTCGCAGCGCATGCACCACTACCTCATCCCCTCGCCTCTTCATCCGCTTCAGCAACTTGCGTACCCACCGCTCGCTGACTCCCATCCGCTGGGCCGCCTCTCGCTGACTGATCACTCCGTCCTTGGCCCGTTTCAGCCACTCCAACTTGTCCCGTTCCTCTTGGCTCATCTCGATTCGTTCCATCCTTCCGGCTTACGCCTGTCAAGAGGAACTTTCTACTTGGCTCAATTAGGAACTTTTCACTTGGCCGCGACAATCAACAAAGCGGAGGCGCCCGTCCGCCTTCGTGCTGATACAATATGAAACGCACTGGAGGAACTACCATGAAATACCTGATCGCTCTCACGGCCTTCGCGGCCTCGGCTTGTTTAATGGCGGCTGAAGCCCCGGCGACGCACGTCGAGCACGACAAAATCTCAGCTTTATTCGCCGCCAAAGGCGGACCTATCGCCAAAGGAAACGACTATAGCGTAGCTGCCAACAAGCGCACTGGCCCCGGCAAAGTGGAAGTCCACGATAAGGAAACCGACGTTTTCCATATCATGGACGGCGAAGCTACGTTGGTCACGGGCGGGAAAATGATCGATGGCAAGAAAACCAGACCAGATCAATGGCTCGGCGAAAGCATCGATGGCGGGACCACCTTCAAAGTGAGCAAGGGTGACGTTGTGGTTGTTCCTGCCGGGACGCCGCATTGGTTTAAGGAAACCAACGGCATCAGCTATTACACGGTCAAAGTGATCAAGCCGTAAGAAACGGAGGCGCTGCTCGGTCGGGCGCACGTCTCTAGCGGATACACTGCAGGCTCCAACCCGCGGCGCGAATCATCGTGCCTTCGGGTAGCTTGGTGGATCCGCTAATAGGCGCCTAGTATTTTGTCCGGCGCAAAGGGTGCGGTGTGCCCACCCAAGCCTCCGCACGCGGTGAAGCAGCGGTAAACTTTCGTCGCTGAAGTTCAGTTCCCAACGTGAGTTTCCCAGCTTGCCGGAATCGTGGTCCACGATTGCGATGGTCCGCTTCACGTCCGGCGCGCCTTCGAACATTCTGACAGTCCAGTGCTGCGCTTCGGACGTCTCAGCCGGCATCAGCGCGCCGATGAGGTTGTCGTCCAGCGCGACTATGTTTCATTCCTTATCGCCATAGTTATTTCTGAGAATCGCCACCAGTATTAGCAGGATCGAAAGCAATCGGACGATGTATGTCCAGGGACTGCCCTCATTGGGTTTCGCTGTAAGCAGGACAGCCGATCGATTCAGGCCTTCGATAAAAAATGATACAGCCCAGGCTAGGAAAAAGAAATCGCGCGTGCGTTTCCAGAATCTGAGAAAAAATGCGCCCGCCGCGAGCGATGCCGTTGCGATAACTCCCAGCAAGAAGCCTTCGATCATAAATTACTCGCTTTCCCAAATCAGGCCATACAGGAGAAGTAAGAGTGCTGCTGCCGCTGTGATGAGCCTTCCGGGATAAAGGTTCACAGCCGGGTACATTACCAGATCCACAAATACCAGCGTGTTTGAAACCGTCAAACCTACGAAACAAAGTCCACTCCACAAGAGCAACTTCTGTTTGACGGAGCTATATCCCCGCAGAAGGAGGACGGCACAGGCGAAGCTCGTCAGAGAACCGAGAATATAGACGGCGGGTCCTATGTTAATGACGCTCCTTTTTGAAACGGAACGCCCGCGCAAATTCGCGAACGGCCGCAGAAGGTTTAGAATGGATCAGCCTAGCGAGGCGAATCAGATCCTGCCGATAGGTTGCGCTCACCAGAGCCACAATTCGATCTTTTTCCGGCTCAGAATGGTAATGCCAGGTGTCGTTGTTCGGGGAAACGGCAATGAGTTCTCGGCGTGCTAAGTTCTCGAGGACTGCACTCGCCTCGCCGGAATCCAGAAACAGTCGGTGAGCCATTTCCTCGATTCCCCATGCATTGGGACGGCTGTTCCAAACCAGCAGGAGCGCCTCCAGATGAGGCACTGTATCGATCTGGGCAAGAATGAATTGATCGACCTCGTGTTCGATCTCATCATTTTCCCCCATTAGCGACAGCCAAAAAAACAATCGTAGCCGCTTCCGACGCGAGATAGCAGGACAAAATAGTACTCTCGCGCGCCGGCCCTCTTATATATCCGAGCGGGTTTCGCGATTCAGGATCGGCCTAGGATCTAGAAAAGCGGTTGGTCGCTCAGAAATGAGCCTCAGTGTTCTCCCGCCGGCAAGGTAAAGAAAAACGTCGAACCTTGTCCGGGCTTAGACTCCACCCAGATCCGGCCTCCGAGGCGCTGGACAATTCGCTGGCAAATCGCCAGCCCCATACCGGTGCCTGGATACTCGCCTGAGGTGTGCAGACGTTTGAACATTCCAAAGATTTGCTCTTGATATTGCGGATCTATCCCGATCCCGTTGTCCCGTACCGAGAACACCCATTCGGATCCGCGCCGCTCGGCGTTTACCTGGATATCCGGCGGGGCGCTGCTCCGATATCGAATGGCGTTTCCAATCAAGTTCTGAAGAAGCTGTTGTAATTGAAACTCGTGCGCTCGGACTTTGGGAAGAGCAGTGCCCTTCACGGAAGCGCCGCTGCTACGGATGGCGGCTGCAGGCTGACCAGCGCCTTTTCGAAGGCCACTTCAGCGTCGGCCACCGCGCTAGCCGACTGATCGGCCGTGGAAGCCTGGGCATACGATCGGAGGTCTTGTAAGAGCTGCTCCATTCGCGAAACGCCCTCTATGATGTAGCCGATATAGACATCGCCGGGTTCCCCCAGCTTCGTACCAAGTTTTTTTCGCAGCATTTCGCTGTAGCTTGAAACCATACGCAATGGTTCCTGAAGATCGTGCGAGGCGGAGTATGCAAATTGTTCGAGATCGGCATTGGATCGGCTAAGCGTGGCATTCATCTCGCGCAGGAGTTGCTCCTGGAGCTGGCGCTCCGTCATGTCACGGGCAACCTTGGAAGCCCCGACAACTGTGCCCGATGCGTCGCGAATCGGAGAAACAGTGAGTGATACGGTGAGAATCCTTCCATCTTTGGTGCGGCGCTTGGTTTCGTAATGATCGAACCTCTCGCCGCGTTTGATCTGATCGAGGATTCCAGGAATCTCATCCACACGCTCGGGTGCCGCAAGAGTCGAGATGTGTTTCCCAATGATCTCCTGAGCCGTATACCCGAAGATCCGTTCCGCGCCCCGGTTCCAACTGCGGATGATTCCATCCAGATCCTTACTGATAATGGCGTCATCGGATGAATCGACTATGGACGCCAAGTGCTCTCGAAGTTCAGAAGCCTTCTCACTTTCTGAGATGTCGCGCGTGAAACACCGCGTATGAACAAAACGTCCATTTTCCCAATAGACGCTGGAATTGATCGAGACGTTCTTGATAGAGCCATTCTTGCAGCGGAGCCGGGACTCGTATTCGCGAAGTTCCTCATTGCGCTTCAGGCGGCGCAGAATATCGAAAATCACGGGTTGCTCTATGTGGAATTCCGCAATATTGCGCCCGACGTATTCTTCGCGAGAGTAACCCAGAAGGCGCAGCTCGGCATCATTCACCCAAAGGATGGTCCCGTCCTCAGCGACCCAATGCAGAGCGAGCGTGCCATTGTCCATAAAGTCGCTCAGCTGACGCGTCCGCTCGCTAAGCTCGTGCTCCCGCCGTTTCTGGTCGGTCAGGTCGTGGTAATGAAGAATGATGCCTATCTCGGAGGAACAGGCACGAAGCTCCGACCATTGGTCCTCTGCTGCTCCGGACGAGCGCCTCAGCTCAACAGGCTGCTTCTCATCGAGTGCACGACGGTGTTCTTGCTCCACCCGTCCCCGCTCGGCAGGCGGCCACTGATCCCAAGGAGTTCCCCCAAGAAGTTTATCCGCGACCATCTCCCCATAGCGCTCCGCCGCAGGATTTGCGTAGATGATTCGCCAGTGGTCATCCGTCACAATAAACGCGTCGGCGAGGCTCCCGAAGGTAGACGGCAGCGCGGAGTGCAATTCTGCTACCCCTTTTCTGGGAGGCCCGGCAGATTCAAGGCTGGTGCGAATACTACCCATTGATAATCGAAGCAACCCCTTTAACCGGGCGAATGAAACGCCTGCCCACCCTATTGTACTCGTGGAATGAGCCGGCTTCGCTGTTTCGCAAGTTGGATTCGGGGGAAGTCGTCCCACGGCTTTTTTAGCGGTTCTTCGTTAAAATACGCCCAAACTCCATAGCACCACGTAGCCTAAAATGGAGAGTTGAATGCCGTCTTTTGAATGGCTCAGTAAGATAGAGTTCGCGGGCGTGCGGATTCAGAAGAGGCGGTGCAAACGGCCTCACGAAGAAACCCGCCATCACATAACTCTGGTGCGGTGGCTCTCGCTTGCGCCTCGCTTCTTATCATCTCGTTTCTATCCCCCGCCGGTTTCCAAATCATAAGCCAGTATTCGACGGGACGATGATACGAATCGTTCTTCACAGACATCCCTTTATCCAGGAGGCGCCATGTCCACGTAGAGATAGATATCTACACAAAAACAGTTCTTACGATCACCGCGCTTTCGTTAGGCGTTCTGGCGTTTAGGTCGGAACTCGGGCCGGTCGCCGTCGAAGCGCAATCGCCCAGTCCCAGTTTTTACGTTTGAGCCAGGCACTGTCGCCATTCGAAGTACGGATGGAGGCCGCTCAGAGAGGAGGCCAGACAGTGGTGGCCTCAAGACTGGCGATGTATGGGGATTCCCAACGAATCATGGTCACCTATACGGTGGATCAGAGCACTGCCCGGCCGCCGATATCAAAACCGTCTACCTTGGACGATCGACTTTTCCGCGATGAAGGTTCCGTGAATCTAAACGGGAAGTGGTTCGGGATTAGGCTCGATCACATCGGGATCGGGATTTCAGGCTCACGGATAGGCACCGGGGGCTGGCCCGGTTTCTGCGGATCCGCACAGCCCGCGCTGTTTCCATTGCGGGCAACGAAAACTTCGACCACGGGCGCCCCGGAGTCGGTTTCAGCGACTCCGGCCGCGGTTAAAAGGAGAACCGGCAATATCGCATATGCTGTTGATCGTCACGAGTTCTGGAAGCTTTACTGCCGCCTCGCATGGAAGCTGTGGGCAAGCGGCGTGCCAGCCTTGGCTCACAACTTCCCCGAACGTCTAAACCACTGGCCGGCGTCCTTGAACGATGCCCATGATAACCGCCACAATCGCCAACACGAGCAGAATGTGGATGAAGCCTGAAAGCGTATAGGACGTCACTAGCCCCAGCGCCCACAAAATAAAAAGGATTAACGCAATTGTCCAAAGCATTTCTTATACTCCTATATCAAGCAGTTTTCCATGTGAAAACCCGCCCCGGAACCCGACCGCCTCTCCGGCTCCTATGCTATAAAGTGCACGCGGATGGCCGTTCCTAATCCGATGCTATGAGTGTAGTTACCAAAGTGGATGAAGGGAAAAGTTTCCCTGGCGAGCAAATTGTACTCTGCAGCAAAAAAAGGCGCCACATTGCTGCGGCGCCCAAGTGGAACGTTCGTTCCTTCAATTCACACGACTATCGGTGAGAAGAGACCTCGCTCTCGACGCCGTGGGTGCTCACGTTCTTCTCCCCCGCCGAAGAGATGTCGTCGGCGCCGGTCTGCTTCAGGAGATCCTTGGCTCGCGAAATTTCGTCAGACGTCGCGCAGTGAACCGAAAGGAGCACCCCGCCGTCCTTCACGCGGCCCTCATATCTCTTGGCCTCATATTCGGGGATCCCCATACCTATGAGTGCCCCAATAAGCCCGCCCACCGCTCCGCCGACGCCTAGGCCGGCCAACCCCGCCATGATGGGTCCCGCAGCAATAAACGGGCCCAGTCCGGGAATGGCGAGCGTGCCGATTCCCGCCAGCAGGCCGAGGGTACCGCCCACTACGCCGCCTGCAGTGACTCCGGTGGTCGTGCCTTCGGGCGCCTTCGTATTCTTTTCATGCGCAAATTCTCTCGAACTCTGGGCATCCGGTAACAGCACAGAGATGTCGTTGTTCGAGAAACCGGCGGCCAGGATTTGATCCACGGCTCGCTCCGCCCCCATTGTGTTCTTGTAAATTCCGAAAACCGCCGTATTCTTGCCTGCCATATTTTGCTCCTCTTTAGTTGAAATAACTGTTTGCTGCTTGTTAGTGCTTCACGGACATTTGGTCCACAACCTTGTCGGCGCCGCCCGCAATGCCGACGGCCTTAGAGACAATGGCATTCTTCTCTTCTTCGGATTTCACGGGGCCCTTCAGGGTTACCGTTCCGCCTTGGCTGATCACTTTGACGTTATGAGCGTAGGTGGATAGCGCCTTATCGTCCATGATGGAGCGCCGCACGGATTTTGTGAGCTGCAGATCCGACTGGTTGTTTTTTTGTTGGTCCGCCGTCGCTTCGCCGGCAGCACGATCACGCTTGTTCACCTTG
Source organism: Acidobacteriota bacterium (assembly GCA_039930665.1). Classification (GTDB taxonomy): domain Bacteria; phylum Acidobacteriota; class Terriglobia; order Bryobacterales; family Bryobacteraceae; genus Palsa-187. Next base: position 35,864 of record JBDTTL010000001.1, on the reverse strand, counting down.
GTGTTATCCGGCTTCGTGCCGCTAGAGTCCGGAGCCTGTGCGTAGATGCTTAGCGCCGCACTAAAGGCGACGGCGACGATTGCTCGATGAAGTTTCATGTTCTAGTCCCCCAATTAAGGAATGGGCCACAGCCCGGTCTGTTCGCTAGTTAGAGTCATCCGGGGCCTCCCTGTTTCGGGTTTGTTTCCGACGGAAGCTCCTGTTCGAGTTGTGAGGCGATGTCGGCGGGTTGAGTTTCCTTCAGTAGTTGTGTGACTTCCATGTCGGAAGCCTCTTTAATTTCAAGACGTACGCAGAGCGCCTTCACCAAGTGCAAGACCTTAGTCGCCTCGCGCTCGGCTAGCAGATTTACCTGCAGATCAAGATGGGCGCGCTCATCAGCCCGTCGACTCGCTCGGTTTTGACTGACCAGAATGAATAGGGACAAGAAAATAGCTTCTAGCGATACAGCTGTTGCGAGCGCGGGAAAAGGGAAAGGATCGAACGCTTTCAATCCAGGCTTTTGACTTAAATTCCATACGACCCAGGTGCCAAACCAAATTGCGTGCAGCACTATTACCCACATACGCCCGCCCAGGTACACAATGGTGTCGCTTATTTTTTCGCCCCGGCTTCTGCGCTCCAACGCTTGGAATTCAAGTTGAGAGACGGCTTGAATGTTTCGCTTTGATTGAGCGTCGGCGGACTCTGCTTGCGGCGCTAACGATGAATGAATTTTGCTAGACATCGTTTACAGCCCGCTAAGGGACGTCCGGCGCTGATGACGTTGGGCGTTGCCCCCGACGATTGAGAACGTCGGGGATAAATTCAGAAAAGGCGTTGCTTACGATACGGCTGACGAATCCCAATCCGACCTGAAGTGAGACGTGGCTAGTGGTGGAAGGCGAATCCGGCCGCCAGGTGTTCGACACCAGAATTCCTCCTGGAACTGCTATGTACCGGGCATAGGCGGGACGGTAGCCGCCGGCTTCGTTGTGAGTGAAAAAGGCCATTTTTACGACGTGGCGAATGCGAGCACTCACGGGCTGTCCCGCGGCCCGGTAATATCGAGGATCTTCTCCCCAAAGGCCTCCGAATGCGGCTTCGATGGTGTTACTCGTGGCACCCACGACAAGCCTTGAACCGTAGCGTTTCCCATAGCCATCCCAATGCGGACCGTACGTTTCCGGCTCGTTTCTCCAAGTTTGGATTCCTGAGACGAACAACCCTGCGGCCACGTTCTTCCTGCCCAGAGTGCCGTTTTCGATCCAACGAAACCGGTCCTCCCAGGTAAACGCACTGCGGGGCGGGGGAAATAACGCACGAGCGTTCGCGGAATCCACTGTCGATGGTTGGTCGGCTTGAGCCGAAACCGTACATGCCGCGGTCAAGACGATAGCAATACCCGCATAGAAAGACATCTCCCCCAATAGGCTCCTCCGGTTAGCGATGCAGTTCGCTAGCCGTTTACGATGCGGCGCCTGCTGGAAACGAACTTTCCCGAACGGACTCTGACGGATACGCGGGTATTCCCGCGGACTTTGAAGCATGCAGACTTTAGGAAGCGTCAGACGATCCGGCGGTTTTTACTCGGTGCGGCTGCATTTACCGGTCTTGCCATTTGTCTCATTCCTCGAATGAAAGCTCAACAGCGGATTATTCATTGCGCTTCCGTAAACGGCGACCGCAATTTTTGTGATTCGGACACTCGGGGCGGCGCGCGCCTCGGATGATCCACCAGCTATGCAAGCTGGCATCGCGGACCTTGGCGTCATGCGTGATGGACGCCATTATCACGATTACTACCGAGACCGGAACCCCAGGCGCTAGCGGACCTTCATGGGGGTCTTTTCTGGCACGTTGGATGCACTAAAAGTAGTCCATAGAGCCACCGTTTTTTAAGGAGATCCCATGAACGCAAAGCAGCTTGAACGGGCGTCGTACATGGCGGCGCATGCGATTTTTTCCGCTAATATCAGCGCACCTCAATGCGCAACGCCCGGTGCCCGGCGGTCTCATGCGATTGATACAATTGCGGATGCGATTCGGAACGTTTTTGAGTTACACTGTTCGGCCCTAGATGAATCGGCCGATTGCTGGGCGCCGGAGACGCCCCCGCTCAGAACGACCGCAGCCCTGAACGCTCAAATGGAAATTCCCGCGATAGCGAAAGCAAGTAACCAAAAACTGCAGCTTGTCATGCAGGAATTGCATTCCGCGGTCAAGTAAGAATCTATCGCTCGGGCAATATGTAGGTGGTTCGGGCGTGGATTGTGAGTCGGCCTCCCGCTGGTGAAGTCGCAACCACTTTGATTTTCCGCGAGGCCGAGTGTTGATCGGGCTGAGGCGGAGTGTACGCAAGAATGTAACTTGCGCGGATGTCTTCCGCGATCTTCAGACAAAAAGAACCCACCTCGGAGACGTCCATCGGGGCGAAGGATTCGCCTCCAGTGATTTTTGAAAGGCGCCGGAGGAGTCCCAGGTTGTGCTCGGGCTCATTTGGGTCGAAAAGCCCGATCGAATAGACTGCGGCCCCAGCCATCTCAAGGGCCCGAACGCTCTCGTTGAAAGTATGCGTGCTGTTGTTATCCCCGCCATCGCTGATCAATAACAGGACTTTGTTTTCCCATTTGCCCTTGACGAGATGTTCAGCCGCTAGAGCCAGGGCGTCATAAAGAGCCGTTTTCCCCTCGGGTACTCGCCCGTAGAGGGCATTCCTTAGCTGCTCTGCATCGCCTGAAAACTGCGTATCAGACGGTAGCCCCAGTTCTGCACGATCGTTGAAAGTGACGACGAAGCTCTCATCATCCGGATTGCTTGCATTGACGAAATCTAGAGCGGCTGTGATCACCTCGCGCTGATTTGTGCGCATGCTTCCGCTGGCATCCAGCACAATGCCCACCGTAACGGGCCGTTCGTCAGCGGCAAACTGCTTAATCGTCTGCGGGCGGCCGTCTTCATAGATCTTGAAGTCCTGCGGGGTTAGTCCCTTTATATTCATGCCGCGGGAATCTTGCACCCCTACGGTCAAGACGACCAGCTGGCTCGAGGCGTGGAGAGTAAAATTGGGATCCTCCGTTTGATCTGACGGGGATTGACCAAGGAGGAACGCGGTCACTGCTGTTGTCAACACTAAACCTTTAGACAAGAACATGACGTCAACTCATTTCGAACTGAGGCAAGCGGTTGCGAAGCCGCCTGCCCCTCGGTTTTAAACTACGTTCGCTGCTCCTAGCTGCGGTGGTCAGCAAACTTCAGCGCCACGGCACATGCGATTGAAAGCAAGCCAATGAGTGCAAATAGTGGCAAGTTAGAGGCAGTCGCAGGAAGGCTTTCCGGCGTCGTGGTCTGCGCGGTTAGACGCTGGGTACCACCCCGATCACTATTATCAACAGGAGCAGCATACTGCCTGTCCTGCGTCAATGCGGGGGGCGGAGGAGCTTGCTGAGCCTGGGCGATATCGGAAGGGGCTCTTTCTTGAGCCGTCTGAGTTGTTGTTTCGACCGAGGCTGGCGCTCGGGTAGGTTCGGCCACGGCAACTGATGTGGTGGTTTCCTTGTTTCTGGCGTTATCGTTGTCTTTATCTTTATCCGTGGCAGAGGCGTCCAGATCTGCGGATTTTTCATCGTTTATCGGCACATTCGCACCTGCGTTAGTTGCCATGATCTGGGATGCTTCGGTTTTCGGATAGGCGAATTCCTGGCCGAAGTTATCTCCAGGGTAGAACCATGCGCGAAGCGCCTTGGGTTGGCCTGCAGGGACTTCCCAAAATGCGAAAACACTTTTTCCCGTAGGTTGAAGCCGTTCATTGGGAATCGCGAGAACCGTGGTGACTAAATGCCGTTCGTCTTTGTCGAAAAACTGGACGATGTGACGATTGGCTTGCGAGCTGGCAAGCTTAATCACATAAGTGCCCGGTTGCAATGTCATGTTGGGCAGTTGCATAGTTTCGTCGGTTGTGATGATAGTCTTCTTATCCCATTGGTCCGCCGCGACAATACCAGCACCGGCCAATCCCACGACTGCCACCAGGGCAATTCGCTTTAAGTAATTTTTCATTGTCCTTAAGTCTCCTTTTCGTGCGCAGCCGACTTCCATGCCGAGCTACACAACTCCAGGGGCAACTGGATGGCCATCTGCTTCAGATGCGGATAGGGCCTGATTACAGGAACTTACGCCGCCATAGCATCGCTCGTCGCGTGCCAGTTAGGCTAGGGATGAGCAAATACTTCGGAGCAATTTTTGCTCAAGGCTGTCAGAATCGCTGGCGCGGATCATTTAGGAAAGGGCGAGAACGTTTGGTCCTCGCCCAAGGGAGGAAATTTCTATCGGGGGGAGTGCGTTTCCTGAGGCATATTATTCAGCCAATCGTTCGCTCGATTTTGAGCCTCTTCCTTTTCGATCCCATAGCGCTCTTGTAGTTTTCCCAATAGCTTATCTTTTGATCCGCTGATATATTCGATGTCGTCGTCGGTCAGCTTTCCCCATTGTTGTTTTGCTGAACCCTGGAGCTGCTTCCACTTGCCTTCGATTTGTTCCCAATTCATCGGAGTATCCTTTCTTCTTGCGGAGTCGGCCCAAAAAGGCCGACTCCATGATCTTGTGGCAGTTCAAAGGCCACGCCAGCGGGTTGGGCGCCACCGAGCGGTCAGATGCGCTAACGGCGGGGTCTTAAATGGATGAATCCTCCCCTCAACGTTGTGCGATGGCAATTCTGACAACGTCGATAGTGCAGAAGATGCATCGAGCGGACTCCGGTAACTTGAAAGGGAGGGTATATTAAGGTTCGGATGTTCCACCCTCGTACGTCCCGTCGGAAAACTTAGGCCGTTACCGCCTGCGCCGTGGTTTGGAAATCGAGATGCAGCAGTCATCTCATGAATGCGCCTAGAAAAAATTCAACAAAACAACAGAGCCCAATAATGTTGGTAACAATGTCATGGATCGCAGAGGAGCTGGTGGGGATTCGGTCTTTAGAGCAGCGGCTGCGCAGTAGGTTAGAATCTCGCCCTCCACACAATAACCAATTGTTCGCCACCCGCATTCAAGATCTGAATTTGCGAGTCGATCGGTTGGACCGTGCTCTTGACGAATACATTAGCGCAGGTCAGGCCGCATAGCCTCGCGCGGTTGCACTCTTAGTTCGGAGCGCCGAGACAAAGTATGACCGATCAATCGAATCCCGTCCCCGCGAATCTGGGGCGGGTCCTAATAGTTGACGATCAAGCCCAGTTGCTGGAGGACCTGGCGAAGGCTCTTTCGGATCAAGGCTTCGAAACCGCCACCGTGGGCGATGGAAAACAGACACTCGATAAAGTGGAATCATCCTGGCTCCCGGATGTCATTATCACTGACCTCGTAATGCCGCGAATGGACGGGTTTGAGTTGTTGCGCACCCTCAGAGAAAGAGGGAAAACCATACCCGCCATCGTTCTCACTGGATTCGGAAGCGTCGAGAAAGCCTTGTCGGTGATTCGCGATCTGGATGCCTATTGGTTTTTGGAGAAGCCGGTGAAACTCGGGGCCCTCCATTCTCTGCTGCGACGCGCAATTCAACACAGCCGGCTCATTCGCGAAGCTGAAACGTTGAAACGGGATTTAGTGCTGCGCGGTACCTTAGGCCGACTCGCGGGGCGATCCCGGGCCATGCAAGGAGTCTTCTCCCTTATCCGCCGCGCTGCGCCCAGTAATGTTTCAATACTGCTTACCGGTGAAAGCGGCACGGGGAAGGAACTCGCCGCTCGTGAGATTTATGCGTTGAGCTGCCGTTCCGGCCATCCATTTGTCGCCGTGAATTGCGCGGCGCTTCCCGAAACTCTTATTGAAAGTGAGCTGTTCGGACACGACAAAGGCGCGTTCACCGGCGCTATTGAAAGTCGCCCAGGCTGTTTCGAGTAGGCCCATGGCGGCACAATGTTCCTGGATGAAATTACCGAGATGCCTTTGACGACCCAGTCGAAACTCTTGCGCGCGCTCGAAGAGAGACGCATCCGTCGATTGGGTGGAAAAGCTGAGATGTCCATCGACATTCGGTTGATCGCCGCTTCCAATCGCCCTCCCGAGGAAGCGCTAAGGGACAATAATAAGCTTCGTGAAGACCTGTATTACCGTTTGAATGTTTTTCAGATCGATCTCCCGGCTTTGCGGAATCGGGTGGAAGACATTCCCCTGCTGTCCGAAGCGATGATTCCCATACTGAATGAGAAGCACGGAACGAGAATCACTCCCATCAGTCCACAAGTCTTGGAGCGTTTACGGGAATATCACTGGCCAGGAAACGTGCGTGAACTTCGAAATGTGATGGAGCGCGCCGGAATTCTCGCAGGGTCTGGAACCATCTCTCTGGAGCATGTTCAACTCGATGCGAAAACCCATCCCGTAGCCGCTCCGGTGGTAGAAGGGAATCCGAACAAGATTCAAGAGAATGCTGCTGGATCTCTCACCCTGCGGCCCGGGATCCCCTTGTCGGTCGTTGAATCTGCTTTTATCCAGCTCACATTGAAACACGTGAATCAGAACCGGAAGAATGCGGCGGCAATACTCGGCATCAGCCTCCGGACACTCCAGAACCGTATCAACGAGCTTCGCAATAGACAGGCGGAGGATCAAACCCGACTGGAACAGCAGCGCGCCAGTTGACAGGCAGGTCTTGCGAACCAGGCACCCCTGTAAACCGGGGATGCCATGAATCGTACTTCCTCAGTGCTTCCAGTAGTCCTCAACTCCGTGTGCAGGGAGAAAACATCGTCTGCGGGTTGGCCGGTTCAAGGGGAATGGCATGCATACGATCAAATGGCCGATGCCAGGTCCGGCCAGTTAGCCCACGCCACCTCGTGCAATTCCGCTGACCCCAAGCACCATGAAAATCAATGCGCCAGGTACTTTAATGCGCCAGGTACTTTAAAGATCCCTCCTCGGCGTCCAGCCTCGCTCGAATAAAAGCACTCGAAATGCCGTATCAGTTGATGGTTGACCCGAAAGAGCTTATGGATCGCCGGTACCTCGCCGCCGATGCACCTTCTGCCAATCGATGCACCGTGACCGTGCAGATCTTTCGGCACCCAGGCAAATAGCTGCCTACCTAGAAGTACATAGGCGTGGACTTCCAAGTGCAGTACTAGGCCGCGAGGAGTTCCCTAGTAATGACAGTAGAAGCATATGGACAGGCATACCAGCGGGGGTTCAATCAGACCATTCGGCTGCTGCTTTCGCGTGGTGCCAGAAGTGAATGCGCGCGGGAAGCAGCGCAGGCGGCGTGGGCGAAGGGATGGGAACGCATCAATCAACTTCGGAATGAGAGCGTCGTGACAACGTGGGTGAATACCATCGCGCTCAATTGCTATCGGAGTTTACTTCGCTCCGAGAGCCATCAGTTACCTCTGACGGAATTGCCTACCGGTGGAGATTTCAACCTGGGCGCGATCGACCTGCAGCGATTTTTAACCTGGTGCCGTCCCAGTGACCGGCAATTGTTCGAGGATTATTTGCACGGTTATCCAATTGAAGAAATCGCCCGTAAGCAGGGGATCAGTTACACCGCGGTTCGAATTCGGTTATTGCGTGCGCGACGCTCAGTCCAGGCGCGCATTAAGGAACGTGACCTCACAGTACATAGCCCTGGGCTAAAAGCGGCGGCCTAATTGCCGTTTGGCCGCGTGGCGCATTGAGGCGCAAGAGGAACGGGAGCAAAGCTGAATTGGGCTCTCGTTTTTTTTGATGTGCGTTGGTCGCTGGAGCATTCGGTTGTTGGCCGAGTAGCGACCCGCTCGAGGTCCCAGTGGATCCCGACCAGCTGCAGGACAGCGTGAAAAGACGCTGTAAAGCGTGCTGTCAAAGAAGCGGTCCGAGAAATCGTTGCCCATGACGTTACGCACTACTCCAAGGGGCCCCAAGTTCGAACGAGTAAGAGCCCTCGAACGTAAAAAACGGCGAAACAAGTCGGCCGGTGAACAGTCTAGCTAAGCAGAGGGAGTTAAAATGACACGTTTTACATCAGCATGTATTGGCTTACTATTCGCGGGGGTCGTGAACGCGCAAGAGGTTCCGAGGTTCTCGTTTGATCTGGGCGGAGGATTCACTACGCCTGTGGGCAACACCGGAAGACACTTGGATGAGGGATGGAATATCGGGGGCGGATTCGGCGTAAATTTCTCGCAGTATGTGGGTGCCATGATCCAGCTCGACTACAATCGGTTTGGGATAAATGGGACTACGCTAAATGCCGTAGGGTTTCCCGGCGGAAACGTCAATGTCTTCTCGGCCACTCTGGATCCGATCGTTCACCTGACTCCGCGGGGCCACTTCGATCTATATCTGATCGGGGGTGGCGGGTTGTATCATCGAACCCAGGAATTCACGCAGCCGGGTATCGCCACATTTACCGCTTTTGATCCATTTTTTGGATTCTACCCGGCGGCCGTGCCTACAACTGAAGTTTTATCCTCGTACACGGTAAACAAGCCGGGCGTCAACGGTGGTGTAGGTATCGCGTTCGGCACGAAATGGCATGGCAAGATCTTTGCAGAAGCGCGTTACCACCGAATTTTCATGGATCGCTACGTCCATACCGACTATGTGCCGGTGACGTTAGGGTTCCGCTGGTAGTGGAATTCACTCCACCGGTGCGTAATAGCCATGCCGGTAAGAGATATGGGGAACCGGTAAATCGGGCGCTGTGACTAGATCGACGTTGACGCGGCGGTACTTGCCGTCGCGGGAGTGATTGAGGGGGCTGTACCCTAGCAAGTATTCAGTACGCAGAGTATTGCCAAGGGTCTCGCTGATCGCGGCCAGATGGTCAAGGTTATCGACGGGATAAAGCCGGCCCCCAGTAGACTCCGCGAGGTCGTCCAGCAAGCGCGGGCCGTTTTCCTCTTCGCGTGTGTGCTTGCCAAGGTCGTCGGGATCGAAGATCCCCATGGCGTAGAGTTGAACTTCGGATTCCAATAAAGCGCTCTTGATTTCACCGCGCGTTAGGCGGCTGCGGTTATCTCCGCCGTCCGAGAGAATCACGATGGCCTTCCGCGAATTCTTGGCCCGCTTCATCTGGACCAGCGCGACATGGATTGCGTCAATGAGAGAAGTGCGTCCGAAAGGCTTGCAAGTGGCAATCTTGCTGTAGATCTCGCCGGAGTCGGATGTGAAAGGCGTCAAAAGCTTCGGCCGCTCACCAAATTGCACGAGGAAAAATTCATCGTCCGCATTGGCGGTCTTAAAGAAAGCGGCCGCGGCTTCCGCGGACTTGCGGACCTTGTTAGTCATACTACCGCTGGAATCGAACACCAGGCCCACCGACAACGGCGCGTCTTCCTTGGAGAATGTCGTGATTCTTTGCTCTACACCGTCTTCAAACACCCTGAAGTTTGCCCGGACCAGGCCCGTGACATTTCCGCCCATGGATGCGGTGGCGTGAACCGGAATAAGAGCCAACAATGAATCGATGCGAAGGTGCCCCTCAGGTGCTCCTGGGGGATTAGCCGCCACTTGTGACGCCGAACGAGGAATAATCGAAACCAGAGGGCCAGATTCAGGGGGTTGAGCACTGATCGTCCAACAAGTGAATAGCGCGATGAAACTCACTTCTGGCTTCATCAGCTTGGCCATGGGGAGATTGTATACCACTCGGCCCGTAGCTTGGGACGCGTCTTTACAGGCTACCTGTAACGATCCGGGATCTACAGATATCTAACGCCAGAGGGCACTTGTGGCAAATTGCAAGCACGTGGGGACAGAATTATTCAAAACTTCGCTACTCGTGATTGCGCTCTTGGGATGTTCCGTTGCCTCCGCGCAAGAGGCTCCAATCACAAGCGGCGAGCCACCGGCGGCACCCCCCGCTGTTGAATCTCCCCAGGATGCTCGAGACCGGATCTTTTATCCCGGAGACACCGAACGAGTCAAGCCGCTTTCGAAAAAGCTGTTCGCGAACATATTGCTCGACCAGAAAGAAATATGGACTTCTCCTTTTCATATGCGCGGCTCGGATGCCAAATGGTGGATTGGCATCGGTGGCGTGACGGCGGCGCTGATAGCCACGGATCGCCACACATCAACAGTGTTCGAGAATAGTCGCGGCCAGATTACATGGGGAAATAATCTTTCGCGCATTGGGACCTCCTACACCTTGCTCCCCATAGTCGCCGGCTTTTATGGCTACGGGGTACTCAGAGACGATGCGAAACCCCGCGAAGTAGGTGTGCTTGGGGCAGAAGCGCTCATCGACAGCCTGATTGTCGTACAAATCTTGAAGCCGATCGCCAGGAGAAACCGTCCCGACGCTCCGACAGAGGCCGGCCATTTCTTCGAAGGCGGCGATTCATTTCCGTCCGGTCACGCCATCGAATCGTGGGCCTTGGCGTCGGTCATCGCTCATGAGTACGGACACGGGAACAAGTTGGTTCCCATTGTCGTCTATGGGCTGGCAACCGTAGTCAGCGGATCGCGATACGCAGCACAGCGACACTACGCGTCCGATATCGTCGCCGGCGCCGCTATGGGTTGGTTCATCGGCCGCTACGTATATCACACGCATATGGATCATGCGCTGCATCGGCACCTTGCAGGACGAATCGCAATATCGCCTGAGCTTCGACCTTCCGAACACTTATACGGAGTTGCTCTTACGTTCGGCAACTAGTGCGGAAGGCAAAGACTGGCATCGCCGTCGTGTTGCGTGGGATACCAGGAAGTGGCATGCTTCCGCTGCTACGACCAATTGGCACCGCTCGCAGAACAGATCACGATTGGAAATCTGGAGCTCGATAGCACCCCCGAAACTCTCGGGCAGTGAGGGCACGCGCCCGGTAAGGAGCGCGTGCCTAAGGTCGACGGTCCGGATTAATGTCGAGAACGCGACCCTTGCATCGACTCCGCCTTTTCCGGTTCCTCTTCCATCGCCGAATCCGCAATCACCTTTGCGGCGATGGTAGACAGTTTTTCATCAGCTTCCTTTTCCTCGTCCAAAGTTTCCCGCAATAGACCCGCAACATCGTCCAGGCCTAGTTCCTCGGCCCAGGCTCTGACGGTTCCATAGCCGGCAATCTCATAGTGCTCCACCTTCTGCGCCGCGCAAATCATCGCAGAATCCGCAAGAGGCCCCTTCTCATTCGACGAGATTTCCTCTTGCGCCTCGCTGATCAACCCCTTCATAGCCGCGCACGCCTTGCTCTTCGGCTTCACGTCGAGCGCCTCAAATGCCCGCTCCAACCGTTCCACCTGACCCTTTGTTTCCTCTAGGTGCCCGGCAAAGGCTTGGCTGAGTTCTTCGTTGGACGCTGCCTTCACCATCTTTGGAAGGGCCTTAACCAATTGTTTTTCAGCGTCATATAAGTCCTGCATCTCCTGCACTAGCAAGTCGCGGATCGTTGATGTCATTCTCTGCCTCCAGCGTATAATCGGACGCTCTTTAGACCCCACGTAAGGCGTTGCTGTTTCAAATCACCGAAGCGCAAAGCTCGGAGTAGTTTCTCTCCACGCCCAGCGGAAGGACGCAAATGGATCGAACTGAGCTTCGCCTACTGACTTTGGCAGGCGAAGTGCAACTCGGTCGTCCAATGTATCAATCTAGCGAAGCGATCCAGCCGCTGGCGGCCCCGTGTGTCGCTGAATGGATCGGTGACAAGAAATCTCCGTCGAGCGACGCGGATCAATGGCTCATCGAGTCTGTCCTCCAGGGCCGCACGGACGCCTTCGGTGATCTGGTGGGGCCGCACCTTCGGTCGCTGACAAGATTTGCGCGTATGCGATTGCGGAACGAATTCGAAGCGGAAGATGTGGTCCAACAAGCTGTGTTGCAAGCCCTGCGCAATCTTGGGCAATTCCGCCAACAGGCTACTTTCAAGACATGGCTTAGCAAAATCGCCTCGAACGAAGTCATCCACTTGCGCCGGGGGAAAGCGATTGCTCCCGTCAGACCGCTCCATGCCACTCGCGCCGACAAGGTCGCCGATCCTAACTACTTGCCTGACATGCAGATTCAGAAGCGGCAGGAGGCCGCGCGCCTGCATAAAGCGCTGACGCAGCTGCCGGAGAAATATCGATCAATCATAGAATTACGCGACCTCCGCGAACTAAGTATCGCGGCCACGGCCCGCTCGCTGTCTTTGTCGGCTTCTGCGGTAAAAACCCGGCATCACCGAGCACGCAAATTACTCCTGCGTTCGTTTAACAGTAAGTTATCGCTGCAACGAGTTTGAACTCGTAAAGGGGGGCAACGCTATGCATTTGATCTCTGAATACGAGCATCGCTGGGGCGTTGTTTTAGCGGGGGCGAAGGCGTGCGCCTGCGGTCATCCGCTCCGGCGCTCCCGAAGTTTATGCAGAATTCGCTGCCGTCCTGGAGTCCGACGACGCGATCGTCAATGCCGAAACGCTTGCCCCGATTTATGACCGGCTGGCTGCTGCGAATTTTTCAAAGCTAGTACTGTCTGCCGCCTCGGACCGCCTCGGGGTCTGGTCCTTGGGCGATGTAGGCTGGAGCGATCTAGCCGATCCCAACCGGGTGATGACGATGTACCGAGAGTGGTGAGAGCAATGAATGGACGACCTCCTGGCACCAGCAAGCTACCGCCGTTCCCGCGGGGCACGTGTAGTGGCGAAGACCAACGTGACAGAGTTATCGGAAGAAGTCATTTTTGGATCCTTCGCCATGCCTTCGGCCTTGGTGGCTTGGGCTCAGAGGCCAGCTTTTGGGATTGAGAATGCAATGAAGTAAGGAACTTTTACTTGTGCCTGCACAAACTGCAGGCGCAACCAAACCTTGACGGTGGGCGATGTTGTCTCACCATAAAGCCAAAAAATTTCAACGTGCCGGAGGCCAAATTAATGATATTAGCCGCACCACCCGAAGCACTCGGTCAGATAGACTATAGTCCTATGGCGTCGTCTTCTACGCCCGCACGGGTCTTGGTGGTCGACGACGATCCGCAAGAGCGGCGAGACCTCGCGAAAATACTCGCCAGCTTGGGCTATATTCCTGAGATGGCAGAGGACGGCGAAGAGGCTCTCGAAAAGCTTGGCGCGGCGCCCGTCGATGCCATCGTCACCGACTTGATGATGCCCCGCATGGACGGGTACACCTTGCTCAGAACCCTGCTGTCTCGCGGCGATCTCACCCCTGCCGTGGTTCTGACGGGCCTTGGCAGTATCCGCGAGGCGATGGCGATCGTTCACGATCTTCGCGCATTTTGGTTTCTCGAAAAGCCTGCGCAGCAGGCGGTTCTCGCCCCCTTGCTCGAGCGCGCCATCCGCCAGAAAACGCTCATCGCGGAGACCGCGCGGTTGCAACGCCAGTTAAGCCTCCACGGAGTACTGGGCGACATGGTAGGAACCTCCGAGCCCATGCGCCGCGTTTTCTCGCTTATCCAACAGGTAGCTCCCAAGACCGCTTCCGTGCTGATTAGCGGCGAAAGCGGAACCGGAAAGGAACGGGCTGCAGCCGCCATCCACAAGCTGAGCTCGCGGGCCAACGGCCCCTTCATCGCGATCAACTGCGCGGCGATTCCGGAGAGCCTTATAGAAAGCGAGTTATTTGGGCACGAAAAAGGCGCTTTCACGGGCGCAGTTGGGCGTCAAGCTGGCTGTTTTGAGCATGCCAGCGGGGGAACCTTGTTTCTCGATGAGATCGCGGAAATGCCGATGCCGATGCAAGCGAAACTCCTGCGGGTTCTGGAGGAGTCCAAGGTCCGCCGCTTGGGGGGCCAGGCGGAGGTATCCATCGACGTTCGTGTCCTGGCGGCTACCAATCGGCCTCTCGACGAAGCTCTGGAAAAAAAGCTGCTCCGCGAAGACCTGTACTATCGTCTCAATGTGTTCAACATCCTCTTGCCACCGCTGCGGCATCGCAAAGAGGATATTCCGGCGATTTCGGAGGCTTTGATCCGCATTTTGAACCTCCGCAACGATTGCCGGGTTACCCACCTCGATAATGACGCGCTCGCCGCGCTCATGAGCCACTCCTGGCCGGGCAACATTCGCGAGCTGCGGAACATCTTGGAACGCGCCGTAATCGTCGCGCATGAGGGAGTTGTGTCACCTAGACATTTCCCTCCGGATTTCAATCTTCCGAGGCATGTGCCGTCGGCAACTGCATTGCCTCCGCAGGAAAACACCAAATCCACAGGCGTCGTCCTGGAGCCGGGCAAGCCTCTGCGAGAAATGGAAGAAGCATACATTCGCCTTACCTTGCAGCATACAAACAACAACCGCATGCGCGCGGCGGAAATTCTCGGTATCAGTCTTCGAACGCTGTACAAGCGGCTCGCAGAATTTGCCCGTGCAGACAGTGTTTCGGAATCTAATGCTCAAGCTGCCGGTTTTACCGGCGGCGGAGGATAACATATCATCATGGTTATCCAGATGCAGATGGGACCATCATGAAGGCGAGTAGTTTTCGTATTGTTTTGATCGAAGATGCCGAACCGGACGTCCTCCTGGTTCGTGAGGCCCTCGAACAGTCCGGCTTGGATTTCGAACTCGAGGTATTTGACGACGGCGAACAGGGCGTCGAATTCGTAGAAAAGATGGATCGCTCGGCAACTCTTGCGCGTCCTCATTTGTTCCTGCTCGATCTGAACCTGCCCAAGAAAACCGGGGCCCAGATCCTCGAGCGGGTACGGCAGAGTCCTACTTGCGCGAAAATACCGGTCGTGATCCTGACCTCGTCGGATTCTCATCGCGACAAGACCCAGGCGGCCAATTTGAATGCGACCGGCTACTTCCGAAAACCGTCGCGTCTAGATGAATTTATGAAGCTAGGCCCTTACGTGCGGGACATTCTAAACCGCGAGCGGCAGGCTGAAGTGGATAGTGCAGCCTCCACCACCCCGTGATTCGGCCCAAATCTGTCCGCCTTGTTGTTCCACTATTCTCTTGGCCAGTGTTAAGCCCAAGCCACTGCCGGGATATTGTTTGCCGTTCAGGCGCTCGAAGGCTCTGAAGACCCGCTTCCCATAGGCCGGATCGAACCCCGTCCCATTGTCTTGAATCGACAAAATCAAGTCGGAGCCGCGTTGCACCGCTCCCACGTGGATGCGGGGCCCGTCTTCGCCGCGAAATTTGCACGCGTTGCTGATTAATGCACGAAATACTTTACCGATGGCGGCGGAAATTTTGACACTAGGCAAGGCATCGTGGGTGAGTATGGCCCCACTGCTTTTTATATCGACCGCGAGTTCATTTTTGGCTTCGAGCAGCACCAACTCGAGGTCCATACCGTTGGGGTTCGGCTCGCGAACCTCTTCGTAGCACAACTCGGCAATGTCATGAATCAGGGTCTCCATCCGGTCCACGCCGTCGATCAGGTACCGCGTGCCGCGTTCCACATTCTCCTCGGAGGGCTCGCGGTCCTTCCCCGTCAGTAAGTGCACCCCCAGACGTATCCCCCGGAGGGGCTCTCGTAGATCATGGACCGCCATGGAAATGAAATCTCGAACGGATTCGCCGTCCTGCTCCAAAATTTTCGGGGCAACCCCCTGGCCTTGGTCTTTCATCACGCTCACAGTAAACTATCTCTTGTCGTAGCCAATAAAGTCCCGGAGCAAGCCTTCCGCTTCGGAAAAAATACGCGGTTCAGTTTTCGCGAGGACGGGCGCGAATGAAGCTTGAAAATTCCGAGCCATTGGTCCGGATCAATCTTTTGCGGCCGGTTACAGCGGTGAAATTGCAGGACCATCCCGGCAGTTCCTTGCGCAATCCTACCGAAGTGTTGATCGAAGTTCCGCCTGGCGCCAGCGTCGAGATCGAAGGCCCAGCCGCTCCCTCGGGCCTGTGCACTATCCTCTGGAACGGCGATGCCTACTCGGTCTTCTATGAAGAACTTAGAGAAAATGGCCGGCATCTCGACAGCCTCACATGACCGCAGTTGGTTCTTAGTCATTCTGCCCGTCCGGCATCGTGAAATAGAATGTGGAGCCTTCGCCCGGCGACGATTCCACCCAAACCTGCCCCCCGTACCTTTTGACAATCCGTTCGCAAATGGCCAGACCGATCCCGGTTCCCGGGTATGCGCTCCCGTGGAGGCGCCAAAAAATACCGAAGATCTGTAGGGCGTACTCCGGCTTGATTCCAATCCCATTGTCTCGCACCAGGTGGGCTCTAGCGCGGATCGGTGGCCATCTTGTCGTTTCGCCGGAGTCACCGTCGCAGGCATGTCTGAATCTCCCTCAGTCGTGTCGGTCCTTACCTTAATCGCAAATAGAGCCTGCATGGGCGCACAGGTTACAAATTTCTTTTCTGGTGCCCGCGGGCCCTATAAAATTCCAGTAACTGGCTTAGAATCAGGCGAGCAAATATTAGACCCTCGCCAACGAAAAGTGGACTTCACAGGACGGAGAGAATCCGAACACAACGCGTCCGAATGAGCGCGAATGGGCGCCAGTCTGAAACGCTGATCATTTTACGGAAGTATAAAGAAGCGCCTGTGGTCTTCCAAGCGAGCCAAGGGCGCCCGAACTTCCGAGGGTGCAGTTAGCATTAACGCGCATTTTCTGCATTCACTTTCGGCAGCCCTCCAGCCTCTTCCGCGATTGTTAAACGCCCACACAGCTACTCCTAACCCTTTCATAACGCGGGGCCCTTCTAATCGTCCGTCGTCTGGTGCCACTACGGACTCTCGATTGCATCCCATCCAGACCGGAGGCTCGAATATGAAATACCTGGGTGCTTGGATTTTAGGGGTTCCTGCCGGCTTGATCGTGCTTTGGTTTTTGTTTAACCACTCGTAGCAAGAAGGGAGACATCTATGAGAACACTTACACTTTCCTCAATCCTTAGCGTGATGCTGGCACTTTATGGCTCGACTGGCTGCTCGCGCCCAACCGCAAAATCGCCTGACGTCAAAGATGCGGTTCGTCAATCGCTCGACCAGGCGGGCCTAGGGGACGTGTCAGTCGCTCAGGATCGCGATAAGGGCGTAATAACCCTGAGTGGGCACGTATCGACCGAAGACGCCAAGAGCCAGGCTGAAACCGTGGCGACTGCGGCTGCGGCAGGAGACGTGGTTGCGAACCAGGTGGCCGTAATTCCTCCCGGCGCTGAACACGTTGCCAAGACGGTGAATTCCGAGCTGGATAAAGGTATCGAGAAAAATCTCGATGCTGCCTTGGTCGCAAATCGGATGGATAAGGATTTGAGCTATGACGTCAAGAACCGCGTGGTGGTGTTGAAAGGAGAAGTAAACTCTCAGGCCAAGCGCACGGAAGTTGCGAAAGTTGCGGCCTCTGTTCCTAACGTGGAGCAGGTCGTCAACGAGGTTCAGGTAAAGGACCAAAAAGCTACTTCGAACTACTAGCGTCCTTGTGTTATCAAACGAGCGGTGGCTTCGGCCATCGCTCTGTCCCGCCGCGCTATCTCAAGTCTCCAAGATATTCAAGTCCCAGACATTGACTGGGGCGATTTCCGACCCGCAGGCAGGCGCTTTCCGCAATGTAAGGCGTGGGCGAAAAGCCAATCTTAGGCAAGGCCGAATTAAGTCCTGCCAGCTTCATGGGAGATCCGCCTGATTTGTTTCTGGAGCAGAACCCCTCACCCAACTGGACCGCTAACTACGCACCTTGTCATACGCACGCCGAATTGCTACGACACGGGCCGATGAATTTCGGCGTTCGCATCGCAACGGCGAATCCCGTTCTCGCCGAGCAATTTAAAAGAGCGCGTTGGATTTTTGGGCTACGTCCTCGACTTGGACTGGCATCGGGAAGACAGTGAGAATTGCTCCGTCGAATTGATCGACGGACAATCCGACCGCTTCGAACCCCTTCCGGACAACATCGTCGCGCGAGCCCATCCCCACGACAGATCGGCGTTTCAAGGTTGATAGTTTTCAATCCGGCAGTATCGCTAAATAGCACAGAGCTGTATCGATATCCGTACATGAATTGGTCATCTGTTTGGGTTACGGCACAACCCGAACACCCGATCGCTTAATGTACGATCTGGATTTGGATTGCTCGCAGGCGCTCGAGGCCACCGACCTTGCGTCGCTGGCCACTCACCACAAGCTTCGGGTCGCATCCGACACCCAGGCCGTCAAGTTGACGATCAGTCGATAAGGCTGCAAGTCCGCGGGCAAAGTTGCGCGAACCTGCAATTTCTTCCTATCCCGATTCGAGCTGTCGGACGCGCTTTCGCTGAATCCAAAGGGCTTAAAGGGGCGGTAGAATAATTGCATAGCTCACTGCTAAAGGAGATTTGCGACTATGCGTAAGACGCTTGGATTTCTAACTATGACCGCATGTCTGTTCGCGGCCCCCAGTGAAAAGGACCGTAGAGAAGCCGCCGACCGCCTGAAGGATGCCACCGAGGTTCTCGCTTCGATGACGCACGCGGGTGACAGCGATATTCCTCAAGATCTGCTGGATAAAGCACAGTGCACTGTCATTGTGCCGGGATTGAAGAAAGGTGCATTCATTATCGGCGGACAATTCGGGAAGGGATTTATCACGTGCCGCGGTAAAGGCGACAGAGGCTGGACCACGCCGGCGGCCATAAAAATTGAAGGTGGAAGCGTAGGCTTTCAGATCGGTGGCTCTGAGACTGACGTCATTATGTTGGTCATGAATCAAAAAGGCGCCGAGAGGCTGATGCAGAGTCAATTCACGGTCGGCGGCGAGGGCGAGGTTGCGGCCGGGCCTGTAGGACGGAATGCGTCAGCGCAGACCGATGCAAAGCTCACGGCGGAAATGTTGTCCTGGTCGCGTTCGCGCGGAGTCTTTGCCGGCGTTTCCCTAAAAGGCACTACTTTGCGTTCGGACAAAGGAGAGAACGAAGTATTGTATGGCCGGGGACTGGACACCCGGGATATCGTCAACGGCAACGTTTCTCCGACCCCTGCGGGACAGCAATTGATCTCGGCTTTGACAAAGGAATCGCCAGCAGAGAAGCACTAGGCCGAATCGACGTCAGGAATTGTTCACTCACGCCGGTGCCTGCAATTGCGCGGCATCGGCGCATTTTTACCGGTTTCGAAACACCCTCCTTTGAGCAGCGATCCAACCGCGGAAGGAGATCGCAGCTCACTCCCAAAAAAATTCTTACTCAACGCAGCCATGTTCACCGTTGGCTTGCCCCTGGCGCGAGGGCAGAATCGCGACTTTATTCAGGATGCCGCTACAAGGCGGAATGAGGAGGTCCAGATGGGGCGACTGGGCGCCGAGCGCGGCACCACTCAGGCCGTGAAAAGAGCTTCTCGCAGACCCTCATCCGCCGACCACAAGACAGGGAATCAGGAACTCGCGGTCTTTAGGTCCCGCTCAGCCTCCAGCCAGTTTCGGTCGGCCGAGTCTGAGGGCTTACCTTCTTCGAGCCAACGCTGGTGTGCGCGGTCCGCGATCTCTGTGCGCGTGGGCACCCATTCTATGGGTGGGTCGGAATCATCAGAGGGCTCCGGATCACCGTGGCCGTCTGCCGCGCCTTTCGACTTGCCATCGTGATCACCGAAACGATTTATACACCACCGCCTTTTCAAAAGCGTCAGGACTTTTTCTGCGGAATCCGTACACCCGCCCGTCGCGCCTCGCTAAGAGCCACCGCCACGGCCTGTTTACGGTTGGTAACCTTCTTTCCGCTGCTGGATTTCAAACTACCTTCCTTGAACTCATGCATTACTTTTTCAACCTTACCCTTGCCCTTTTTTGCAGTCTTGGCGGCCATTCGTATCCTCTGCGAAATAGACCCGGTTAAAGGCCAATCTGTTTCCTTTGGAAACGAAGGTAACTGTCGTTGCGTCCGCACTCTATGGGATCTCTAACAGCGTTCCAATGTGCAGGCGGGCTATTCCCGCTCGACGAACCCTGCCGGTCCTTCGGGCTGCGGTGCAATCCTGTCGCGGGATGCGATCTTTTTGCAACCGCGAGTCAGGCGGTATTCGGCGAAGGGCCCGCGCCGAAGCGGAGCTTATCTGCTACATCGGCAACCGAATCTCCGAAGAAGGCTCGCGGCGGGCCAGCTAAACGATCGAAAAAAGCTAAGGCGGCATGAAGCCAACGAATCGTGGCGGCGCCAAGTGCTGCGTGCTTCGGGAGCACGTTTCTCGCGAGCAAAAGCAGCGGCAGTTGGTGGCTAACGTCCCGACCAGTCGTTTTAGCCACGCCAGGCAGGCGTTCGCCCACAATTTCAACAATCGCCCCAACGGATCGCCAGCGGAAGAGTCTAACGATTGCAAGTTTGTTATTCCTTCCTGGTTGGAGGCCGTCGGTGAAAACTTCAAGTCTAACGAAGCCAGCCGAATTGAGTTTTTTCGTCACGGGATTCATCTCGATGCTCCGCGACATCAAGCGCTATATCAGAATCAGCACAATGTAAGCGCAATTCGAAATCCCTCACCGTACATGTCCACGCTGGTCCGGGGGCCAATCCACCGCAAAAAGCCTCCAGGCGTCGGCTCGCAACCTATTGAATTCAAATACCATTCAACTTTTATACGGATCTTTTATCCACTTGGCGTTACGACTTCACCCAGGGCGCCATCTAGTCAGGGAGCACGCTCAAAGCGCTCGTAGGATTGCATTTCAGCAAGCCCTGAAAACTGAATTGGATCACTCTTTATGAACAATAATTCAAATCCAAAACACCGCGTCGGAACGCGCATGATACTGCTTCTCGTCAGCGTATTCGGAGCGGCCAATCCGCTGGCGGTCACGGTGCCCCAAGACAATGCGCCGCTCCAGGATGAGCGGGTGGAGCGCCTGGAAATGTTCTTTCAGTCCTTCGGGTGCCCGGCGCCGCATTACGTGTCCGAGTATGTGGGGGCAGCCGATACCTATGAGATCGACTACCGCTTGCTTCCGGCGATTTCGGTCCTCGAAAGTACTTGCGGCGTCCATCAACGGCAAAACAATCGGTGGGGTTGGGCTTCGGCGCGGAAGGGATTCTCGTCGTTTCGGGCGGGACTTGAATATATAGCGCGCCAGTTATCGCAAGGCCGATATTACAAGGACAAAACCCTGGAGGAGAAAGTTCGCATGTACAATCCGAGCCCTCGATATGCGCGCTTGCTCAAAAAGCTGATGCAGACGATCGACGATCGTAGCGTCGCTTCATTCAACGACGTGCCGCTATTCCAGAGGGATGCTCCGTGTTTATTTTTGTCGCGTCCGTTGACTCCGCAGCAGCAGGAAGACAATGCAACTGCGCTTGACATTGGTGCAAACACTGCATTAAAGCCATCAAATCCCCCAAGTTCTTCCGGACTCAGAAGGTTTGCATAAGGCGCCGAGCTCCTGGATTATTGACACCAAGGAATCGGACCATGACTTGCCTCCAGTTTATATGGAGGACATGACATGTTGTTCTTAATCTTGCTGTTCGTGCTTTTGCTAGCAGTGCTTCCCACTTGGCCGTACAGTTCGGCCTGGGGATATTATCCGAGTGGCGGCTTGAGTTTAGTGTTACTCGTAGTCCTGGTGCTTGTGTTGACAGGCCGAGTTTGATGCGCCGACATCGCAGCGGCGCATTCTCCGCTGGAAACTAACCATCCCTCCACGCGTCCAAGCGCTTCCATAACTCATAGAAACTACATTGGCACCTATGCCAAAATCGTAACGCTCGCCGCGCACCATTGCACGCTATGCCCCAGCGCTTAGCGATCTCCGCCTTCATGCCGCGCGGTGGGACGGAGGTGTGCGCTTCGGTGGTCAATGAGTGATAAGAGGATATTACGCCAGTTTGCTCACTGTTCCTCTGGTCTCGCCGAAGCTCGATGGACCGTTCCGGCACTCCCGCTCCACCTGGACTCCGCGCAGGGCACGCGAAAGCTGCCGCTTTTCAAATCCAAGATTCAGTTTACAATGTTGGTGTTCTTGGACTTTGTTTCATGAATCCTAATCATCCCGAGCGAGGTCGTGGCAGCGACCGAGTCGGGCCTGTGGTTGGTTCATTGTCGCTCATGAAACGGCTCTTCCGAACAAGGTTCCCGCGCCAGGAGATTGCCCGTGCCACCAGATGTGCCGTCCGCGTTCTTCAGCTATTGCCGAGCGGACTCCGATTTCGCGCTCAAACTCGCTGAAGACCTGAAGGCGGCCGGTGCGAACGTGTGGATGGATCAACTTGACATCGAGCCGGGCACACCCTGGGACTGTGCGGTCGAAGAGGCCTTGATAAAATCGTCGTGCATGCTGGTGATCCTATCTCCAGTTTCGGCCACCTCCAACAATGTTCGCGACGAGGTCTCTTTCGCTCTAAGTAGGCAGAAACGAGTCATCCCGATTCTTTACCGTGATTGCGACGTGCCCTTCCGCATGGCTCGCCTCCAGCACATCGATTTCAGAACCGACTATGCACGCGGGCTCAAAGCCCTTATTAGGACTCTCGGCATGGAGCAACCAGCGCAAGCGAGCACTCCGGCCCCTGCGCCTTCGGCAATGACACCGACTTCTGTCCCAGACGCTGAAGAACGCACAACTGCAAATACCCGTGCGACAGAAGAGGACCGCGAGCGCAAGGCTGCGGAGGAAAAAGCGCGGGCGCTAGACCGCCAGCGCATCGCGGATGAGAAGGCCCGCTTGGAGCGACTGGAGCGCGAGGAAAAAGCGCAGCTTCAGTCTGAGGAGCAGGCGCAGCCGGTCCAGTTTGGAAGGGCCAATCAGCTTTACCACATCGGAGAGTGGAGACTCTACCGCACCGATTACGATTGTTGCTTCTGGTACGACAATTGGGAGCTTGCGCTTGAAGTTGATGGGAATTTGCAAGCCTGGAGACTTCGGGAAGGCGGAACCGAGTGCACTATCATACACGGCCAGCGCCACGCAAAAGCCAAGTTTCGTAACCAGTTCTGGAAGACTACCACTCCTAGAGCGTCTCCTATTGTTGTAGGCGGCAGCGCCCGCTTTGAAATCGAAGGGTTCATATCGCCGGAGACAAATCGTTTGATTGTATCGGCCTTACCGACGGAAATCCGCATTACGGACAATAGTGGATTCGGCTCTCAAATAGTGCTACCGCGACATGAGGCGCGGATACATCACAGAAACTACTTGGGAGAGGAGTTCGAATATCCTTAAAACCGGGCAGGTTCGCGCAGTGAGCATGTGGGTGACCTGTCGCTACCATCAGCACCGACCCGCGGATCGTCTCCAAACGTTATAGCTGGGACGTAAAACTGAATGACGCGAACCACTGGCCGCAGTTCTTTGCAGGAGGCAGCTTCGTCATGCTGAATTACGTTAGCACTGAATTTCTGGCAGTAGCCCTGATTACCAACCCTTCGCAGCGGGCACGACTCCCCCCACTGTAGATGTAGGCATCTACCTGGGAGCGGATTTGAGCGCAGGAAGCCTCTACTGCAGCATGTTGGATGACTCCAGGATTTACAATCGCAGCCTTAGCGATGCGTATGTGGCCGCACTCTATGCGAAGACGATCCATTAAATCGAGCGGCACCAACTCCGGGTGCGGATGGCACGGTGCGTTTCCGCCCAGTGGCGTGGTGCTCGGCTATCACGGGCACCAATGGATCGCCGTATACGGCCGCTGACTCAATCGACCAATACGCGTTGTGGCATTGTAGAAGAATTCTTGCACAATTCGATGATCTCCGAAGCAAGCTCGATGATGTCGTTGAGCGCCGATGGCTTTCTTCTATAGAACGCACCCATGCCAGCAATTTCCGTTTCCTGACTGGGGCTTGCCAAGGTGGTCAGTACCATGACCTTAATATGTTCCAGAGTCGTTTCCTGGCGAATGGCACGCAAGATCGCGATGCCATCGTATATCGGCAGGTAGAGGTCGATGAGAATGACGCACGGCTCAAGCTTTTGAGCGCCTCTCCTATGCTCATGGATGAAGTTGAGCGCCGCCTCACCATCCTGCAAAATATTTTAACTCGTAGTCCTCTTCCTGTTGATCCAAGGCGTATCGAAGAAGGTTTATGTCATGCGCATTGTCTTCGATTACCAGGATTTTTGCGAGAGCCATCACAAACATAAGAGCACGCACATCACCAAAGTATAGAGGTGACGTTTGAAACTTCTTGCCCGGTCGTTTTAATACCGCCGATGCTTCGTAGGCAAGACTCGCAGGGGTGGTCAATCGATCCAGAAAGGGTTTGGACGACCGCGTCGTTGTGTGAACATTGCCGCCCGTCGGGACGGGCGCGCTTGGTTTGCGGATGGTTCGGAAGTGAGTTGCACTGCGCCTGAAAGCCCGCAGTAAATCGACTCGCTTAGAATCCGATGCCGAGCAGCACTGATGCCACGTTACGATTCGACTGCAGTAGCGTGCCTGGGCTGTCGAAGTGACGGGACGTCCATCCGGTATAGCGAATCTCCGGGGTGATATGAACCGGGCCGAGTCTAAAATCAATGCCTCCGCCGACTACGAGTCCCCAGGTATTGCGATCATTCAACTCCCTCACATCGTGAACACTCAGATGGCTGAAAGCAGCTCCAGCTTCGAGATACGGCTTGATGGGACCCGGAAGGAATCTATACTTCGCGACCAGAGGAAACTCCCATGCGTGCGAGTTCTGATCCACATTGGGTGCGGGTACAATTTGACGATACTCATAGGTTTTATAAAGGGCGTCAAGTTCGATCCCGAATCCGGCAGGTAGACGCAACTCCACGTAGGGACCCAGGGTGTAGCGGTGGGTGTCCGCAATATAACGGACGGGATTTGAACCCCTGACTACGAACGCGTCATTCAGCGGAACGCCACCTTTGACGCCGATGCCGATCGGAGAAGATTCAGACTCCGCGAACGCGGGAACAGAAAGACAAACGACTAGTACTACCCCTTGAAGCAGATTGCGCATATAAATACTCCTGCTTGTGGGATGTTCCAGCGGAGGCAATTGTTTCCCGCCATTGCCTCAAAACTTCGACCGAAGCAACTATCCGAAAACTTTGCTGGCGCCATTCACGATCTTTGCGCAATAGCTTAATAGGTCATTTCGAGTCTCGCGAAGACCGCTTGCTACCTCCGAAAGCCGTTCTGCGCCATCCTCAATTTTGCGGCGAGCCAGCCTTCGCATTCATCGTCCAGAATACGGTGCCACCAGCGTCGCAACAGCGCACCCGACGGATGCTCCCGCGAAGAACAGCGTGAGATTTCTTTCTATTTGGTTCGTCACGATGCACCTCCCTTTAGGTGGGATGGGCGAGAATCGAAGTTCAGAAGGCTCGTAAGGTATTGCAGAAAGTAGGGCCCGGCGACAGTCGCAATTTATGCGCCTCTCTACCCGAACGGCAACAGGCTCTTCCGAATCAGCGCGCCCGGAAGGGAAGCACAGCGCTCCATCGACGCCCGCTAAGGACGTCTGCCGCGGGGAGGAGCATCTCTAGTGGCGAACAATCTTAGGATGGATATTGGATGGCGGGAGTAATACTCTCACGTCTTCTCGCTTCGCCAATCCGATCAGTACGGGCACGGGAGCGCGTGATGATTGCTCCGATAAGAACGATCTGCGACGAGTAGTAAAGCCATATTGATAACGCGAAGAGCGACCCGGCTGCGCCGTAGAGCGATCCGATACCTACAGTTCCGATATAACTGGAGATGGCGGCCTTTCCGGCCGTGAATAATATCGCAGTGATGGTCGCGCCAAGCAGCGTGGGGCGCCAAGGCATGGGCTCAGAGGGCACCACGCGGTAAATCAGCGAAAACAGCACCGAGGTGACTGCGAATGAAAGAATGAGGTCCAAGGACTGCAGCCCCCTACCTGGTATCCAATCGCCAAAGTGGTTTTCTACGGCGGACAAGCTGACGCTGATAAACGTGAACAAGACCAGCACTACGCCGGTGACCAAGACCATGGCAAAGGAAACCAGGCGACCTCGCATCATATCGCCCAATCCTCTGGAACCGTTGTCGGAGACGTTCCAGAGTAGATCGAGCGAGTTCTTAAGGTCGATAAATACGCCGGTGGCGCCAAAGAACATCGCAGCCAGTCCAAAAAGCGCGGCGAGAGTCCCTGTTTTGCGACTGGAAACAGCTTCAATCAACGACTGAATGACGGCGGCTCCCGTCTGGCCAAGTTGATAGCGGACCGCTTCTACCAAGTGGTCCCGTGCGGTATCCGAGCCGAAGGCAAATCCCATGATGGCCAAAAATATCGTTGCCAAGGGCGCCAATGCAAAGATAGTGTAGAAAGTTAAACTGGCAGCCATCCGCGGCACGTTGAGGATATCCCATTGGGTATAGAGATACATCAAAAAACGCGCGGTGCCGATTACTTGAGACCACACTGACAATTATGCAATTTACTGGCCGGGAAGGAAACAGCAGACCACGCTAACGCATCTAATGATAGTGACCCTTCTTCGGTGCATGGGGTCGGTTCTCTGGACCGTCGTTTTTTTGGCGACCTTCTCTCCGTTCAATCTCAGGGCCCAAACTATTGCCCTCGAAGGGCGGCCGATCACCCGCGTTACGTATCAGCCGCCAATGCAGGCGTTGGATCCTCTCGATCTCGCCCCGCTGGAAATCTTCAAAATAGGCGATCCTTTTCACTCGGCGGACGCCGGCACGTTCATTGATCGGCTCTTTGCGACGGGCCGTTTTCG
This sequence comes from Acidobacteriota bacterium, assembly GCA_039930665.1. Classification (GTDB taxonomy): domain Bacteria; phylum Acidobacteriota; class Terriglobia; order Bryobacterales; family Bryobacteraceae; genus Palsa-187. The sequence continues at coordinate 9,390 of JBDTTL010000001.1, read as the reverse complement.
TGACATCCAGGTCGATGCCAGCCCTGACGGGTCAGGCGTCGAAGTGCGAATCCTGACGGTGAATACCTGGTTTGTCGGGCATATCGACGTGCAAGGCAAGGTCTCGCACCCTCCCAGCCGGGAGGAGCTGGCGGACGCGACCCGGCTTGAGCTGGGAACTCAATTTAGCGACCAGGACCTGGCCACCGCCGAAGGTAATTTAAACCGTGTGCTCGACAGAAATGGCCTGTACGAACACACCGTCCAAGTGCAGACGAAAGACAATTCAGACATCCAGCAACGCGACATTACGATTCTCGTGACCATGGGGCACAGGGCAAAATACGAAACCCCGGTCATCAGCGGCGACACAAAACTGCCGGACGACGCGATTATTCGAGCCACTGGTTGGAAGATGCGGTTTATCGGTTGGTGGAAAAAAGTCACCGAAGATCGAACCCGCGCCGGGGTTAACGGAATTCTCCAAAAATATCAAAAGGAGGAACGGCTGACGGCTAAGGTCGAATTGCCATCCTCTACCTATGATCCGGTCACCCGCAGGCTGCAACCCAAGCTGGAAATAGATGCGGGACCAAAAGTGAGCGTGAAGGCAGTAGAGACGAAGGTTTCCCATAAAATATTGAAGCGCTATGTGCCGGTATTCCAGGAGCAGACGGTGGATCGCGACTTATTAGTGGAAGGCGCTCGGAATTTGCGGGACTATTTTCAATCCCAGGGCTACTACGAAGCCCAAGTTGACTTCACGATCCGCGACCAGGACCCGGAACAAACCATCATCGAGTATGAAATCGTGCGAGGCACTCGGCACAAGCTGGTCGATGTCGCTATCGAAGGAAATCGATATTTCTCCACGGACGACATCCGTGAGCGGATGTTTCTGCAGCCGAATTCCTTTCGAGTGCGCCATGGCAGATACAGCGAAGGCTTTGTGGAGAAAGATATAGACTCCATTTCGAACCTTTACAAATCCAACGGTTTCCGCGACGTCAAGGTTTCACCGGAAGTGCAGGACGATTACGAAGGCAAAGCCGGAGCCATCGCCGTGCGAATGCGCATCGCAGAAGGGCCGCAGTTCACCGTTTCGAGCCTGAAGCTGGAAGGCGTCGATAGTATGGGCGTTAACTCTGTGCGGGACCGCTTGGGCTCGACGGCGGGTCAACCCTTTAGCGAAACCACGATTGCCGCGGATCAGAATTTGATCCTGACGGAATACTATGCACTAGGCTTTCCCAAAGCGACCTTCCGCTGGACATCCACACCCGCGCTAAATCCCAACCAAGTCGACGTAGTTTATAGCGTAGTGGAAGGCCGGCACGAGTTGGTGCGAGATGTGACCACGACGGGAATTCATACCACTCGGCCGGAAATGGTAGAACGCATTTTGCAGTTTCAGCGCGGGGATCCTCTCTCGCTCGTAGCCCTGGCAGATGCGCAGCGGAAGCTGTATCAGCTGGGCCTGTTTTCCAAAATCAATATGGCGATTCAGAACCCTGATGGGGAGACTGAACATAAACACGTTCTGTATGATATTGAAGAATCCAGCCGCTATACCTTGGCCGTCGGCGTAGGCGCGGAAATAGCCCGCATCGGGGGAACCACGACCGATCTTTCAACTCCGGCCGGCGCTACCGGATTTAGCCCGCGTTTGTCAGTGGATCTCAGCCGCTTAAATTTTTTGGGGATCGGGCATTCCATATCCCTGCGGGGCAGAGTTTCGAATCTCCAGCAATTGGCATCCTTCAACTACCTGGCGCCGCGTTTTCGGAGTGTGGAGGGGCGGAATCTTACCTTCACTACCTTGTATGATGTTTCGCGCGACGTCCGAACGTTTTCGTCCCGGCGCCAAGAAGCCTCCATACAGTTATCGCAGCAGCTATCCAAGCCTAGTAGTGTGCTATTCCGCTTTGCTTACCGGCGCGTGGCCACCGGCGATGTAGCGATTCCCGCCCTACTGGTTCCGCAACTCCTGCAACCGATACGGATTGGCATCCTATCAGGGAGTTACGTGCAAGATCGTCGTGACAATCCTGCCGATACCCATCAGGGAATCTACAACACGATAGATGCGGGCGTGTCTTCCGGCATCTTCGGATCGCAACGCAGTTTCGCTCGGGTCCTGGCGCGGAATGCGACCTATCATCGCATTACGCGGAACGTGGTGCTGGCGCGTGAGACCAGCTTTGGGGTGGTGGTTCCGTTCCGGGTTGCGGCCGGCCTGACCGCTTTCGACTCCATCCCCTTGCCGGAGCGGTTCTTTGGCGGAGGCAGTGTCACGCATCGCGGTTTTCCTGAGAACCAGGCCGGCCCTCGCGACTTGGGCACGCCCGCGGGCGCAGGGGGCCAAGCCACGGCGCCCACCGGCTTTCCTCTAGGCGGGAATGCGGAGCTGTTCAATTCCATCGAGCTCCGGTTTCCTCTCATTGGCAATAATATCGGGGGCGTTCTATTCCACGATGCCGGCAACATTTACAGGAACTTTGGGAGCATCTCATTTCGCGCCAACCAGCGGGATCTTTCCGACTTTAGTTACATGGTCCACGCAGTCGGGTTTGGCATTCGCTATAAGACGCCTCTCGGACCGGTTCGGGCAGATCTTGCTTATAGCATCAATCCGCCATCCTACCTGGGGTTCAAAGGCACGGTACAAGAGTTGCTGAGTTGCGGGCCTGGGAACACCGCTGGTCCCTGCCAAAGTGTTCAGAACCGGATCAGCCATTTTCAGTTTTTCTTCTCGATCGGACAGACTTTCTGATGAGCAGGCATTGGCTGGCACTTTTCGTATGCGTCGTCGGCGGGCGAGCCGAGATGGTCGATCGCATTTCAGTAGTGGTCGATAGCCAGATCATTAAGCACAGCGATATTTTCCGGGACATCCGTCTCACCGACTTCTTGAACCATGAAACGCCTTCCTTCGCAGTGGCCGAGCAGAAGAAGGCCGTCGCCCGCCTCATCGATCAAGCTCTCATCCGGAAAGAGTTAGATGCTGGTTTGTACTCGATTCCCGACCCGTCCGAGGTGGATTCTCTGCTGCAACAGCTCAAGAACGGCTTCGGCTCCGATGCAGCCTATCGGCGTGCGCTCGCCACCTACGATTTGAGCGAAGCGGACTTGCGCAAGCAACTGAACTGGCAGCTCACCGTTCTGCGGTTCGTGAGCCTCCGCTTTGGCGGCGGCGCACCGGTCCCGGAGCCCGAGGTTCGAGCCTATTACGAACAGCACCTTGCGGACTTCAAGAAGGCGGGAGGATCCGGCGGCGACTTCGATACCGTGCGTCCTCAGATCGAGAAGGCGCTTGAAGGAGAAGGTGTCAATAAGCTGTTCTTTGCATGGCTGGATGAAGCCGAAAAGAATGCGCCCATCGTCTATAACGAGGAGGCCCTCAAATGACCGCTCGCCGCCGAAAAGCCTTATGGATCGCGTCGGCCTCCCTGGGAGGCCTCATCGTAATCGGTACCGTAGTCGGAATCTTCATCGCGCAGAGTCAGTGGTTTCGCGATTTCGTTCGGGCGAAGATCGTGCAGACAGTGGAAGCCTCAACCGGCGGCAGAGTCGCGATTACGTCTTTCGCATTCGATTGGCGGCACCTGCGCGCTGAAATAGAGGACTTCACGCTGCGGGGGAGCGAACCCGCGGACGCCAAGCCGCTGCTGCGAATTCCTCATCTTGCCATCGACCTTAAGATTGCGTCGCTGGTGAGCAGCCGAAAAGTGGACATCGCCTCTCTGACGGTGGACCAGCCGCAAGTGAATTTGATGGTGTTTCCAGACGGCAGAACGAACGTGCCCAATCCACGGATAAAGCGCGGCAGCGACTCCAATGGGCTCCAGACACTGGTCGATTTGGCGATTGGCCGATTTTCCTTGAATAACGGGTCCATCGAGTTAGCCGAACGGAAGGCCAACTTCGACGCCAAGGGTGAAAACTTGCAAGCCAGCCTGCTTTATGAGATAGCGGGCCAGCGCTATCGCGGACAGCTCTCCATGAGTCCGCTGTATTTTCAGTCGGGTGGGAATCCTCGTCTGGACATGAACGTCAACCTTCCGGTGGTGATTGGGAAGGACCGCATTCAGCTTAACGGTGCGACGATCGCGACCGCTTCCTCAAAGGTGACCGTCAGCGGAATCCTGGAAAACCTCGCGTCTCCCTTGATTTCAGGCGGCGTGAATGCACAACTCGATGTTCCGGAGATGGAGCGAACATTTGGTCTTTCCGCTTTGCCTTCGCTTCGCGATCAATCGTTGAACACCCTCTACGCGAATGTGGAACTCCATAGCGATCGGAACAACGTCCAAATCCGGCAGGTCAAACTGGCATTAGGAAAATCCACACTCCAGGCCTTCGGGACCATGAAAAACCTGGCACTCGAAAAGGGATCGCTCCAGTTCAGCTCCAGCTTGAATGTAGCGGAACTGAGCGAGATGTTGCAGTCTGCGGGACAGGCCAGCGGCAATATTCGGGTCGATGGCACCGCGACGACCAACGGCCTCTTGGATTATGCAGTAGATGCCAACGTCACTGCGCAGCATTTAAGCCTGCGTCAGGGGAACATGGGCATCTCGAACGCAAGTCTGACCGCCAAAGTGCGGGCAGATCCGAAAAACATTACGGCAAATCCCCTCCGCGCGTCTATCGCTGGGGGCCGCTTCGACGGCAGTGCGAGTCTGGCGGAGAGGAACCTCTACAAAATTCAGGGAAAATTGAGCGGATTCGCTGTAGAGAACCTGATGGCCACCAGCGGGAAACCGGCGTGGACCGGCGCTATATCCGGAACTTTACAAGCCGAGGGCGAAATACCTTCGGCCAAAGGCAGCGCGGTTCAGGCTCACGCGCGCTTGCTGGTGACACCGGGGACGCACGGCGTGCCATTAAGCGGCCGGCTAAATGCGGATTACGACTCGCGTGCCGATACTCTGGAAATCGGGCACTCTTATCTGGGCTTCCCGTCCAGCCGGCTCGAGTTTTCTGGAACTCTTAAAGACGGCATGGACGTCCATTTGACGTCCGCAAATCTCAGCGACTTTCTACCGGCATTCACACTGCTTTCCTCGACGCCGCCGAGCGTGCTTCCCGTAAAATTCGACGCCGGAGGTGGGCTTACGCTCGACGCACATCTCATGGGAAGCGTACACTCGCCCCACATCGCCGGACAACTGGCCGCTCACAACTTCAGTGTCGAGCAGCGCCACTTCGATCAACTCACTGCCGACTTGGCGGCCGATGGGTCCAATGCATCTGTTCAGAACGCGGTGCTGACGCGCGGTCCTTTGCAGGCACAGTTATCTGCATCCCTCGGACTCGATCAGTGGAAGCCGAAGCCGGCGCAACCGCTCAAGGCAAATGTCACAGTGCGCAATGCGGATGTGCAGGACATGCTGGCATTGGCGGGCAAAAGCCAACTTCCCATCCGTGGAGACGTGGCGCTTTCCGCGCAGGCTTCCGGGACCATCGGCGACCCTCAAGGCAGAGCGGACCTTACTATTGTGAACGGCAGCGCTTACAGCCAGCCCTTCGATCGTATACAAGGACAGATCGCCTATGGAGGTCAGTTCGTCAGCATCCCGAATATGCAGGCGACGGCCGGCAGCGCCGTTGCACACCTCACTGCCGCGTTCGAGCATCCGCCCGATACGTTCTCGACCGGACGGTTCCACGTCCATCTGGATACGAATCAGGTGGCCTTGGATGGCCTGCCAGCGCTCCAAACCCGGCGGCCGGGTCTAGGAGGTCTGGCGCAAACGAATCTGGATGCCGATGCAACCTTGCAATCCAACGCTGGCACCGCGGTGTTTCAACTGACAGCGTTGAATGGAAATATCAATGTCCGAGGGCTGCGAGACCACGGGCGCATGCTGGGCGACTTTGCCGCGGATGCACGCACCAGCGGCAATCAAATCTCGTATCGAGTGCAGTCCAATTTCGCCGGGTCGTCCATCAGCGCCGACGGCACGACTACGCTGACCGCGGACTACCCGACCCAGGCAAGCCTGTCCATCCAAAATCTTCCCATCGAGCAAGCGCTGGCCGTGGCAGGCCGCACTGACCTGCCCGCGAGCGGCTTGTTTTCAGCGAAAGGGCAGCTTTCCGGTACTCTGCGCGACCCGCACGCCGACCTGGATTTGGGAGTTACGAAGGCTGTTGTGTATCAACAACCCTTCGATCGGTTCGAGGGCCATGTGAACTACTCGAACGTACTCGTCGAAGTGCCTTCGGCGAATTTTTTCTTGGGCCGGAGCAACGTAGCGCTATCGGGATCGTTCTCTCACCCGCGCCAGAGCTTTGCGAGCGGGGATATTCGTATTCACATCGCGAGTGATACTTTGCAACTCTCACAGGTGCAATACGTGCAGCAGCAGCGGCCTGGGCTCTCGGGACTCGTAAAAGTGAACCTCGACGGAGCGGTCGCAATCGATCACGCGGTATCCGGTCCACGAGTACTGCCGACCAATTTGACGGGTACCGTCTCCGCCAACAGTCTGCGGCTCAATGGCCGCGATTACGGCGACCTCCAAGCCGTCGCGAAACAGACCGGCTCGGTGATTGCGGTGGATCTGGATTCGACCCTTGCCCAATCGATCATTCACGCGAAGCTGCAAACGCAGTTGGGCGGCGAGTACCAGACTTCCGCGCAACTCGAATTTAAGGATGTGCGCTATTCGAACTGGAATGGTCTATTAGGCCTGGGTACTTCGGCTGGGGGCGAAACTTTCGATGCGGTTGCCGAGGGGAATGCGAAGGCTTCGGTGGCGCTTCTGCAGCCCAAGAATCTCAGTGGCACTGCTCTACTTTCAAAGCTTGAAATATCCGCCAAGCCGAAGCCGCTTTTGGCCAGGCCCATTTCCGGAACCCGCAGCAATGCGCTGGTGCTGCGAAATGACGGTCCGATTGAGGTGTCCGCGAGCTCAGCAGCGCTAACGATACGGCGAGCGAGTCTGATCGGGAATTCAACCCGTCTCAGCCTTAGCGGAAACGTCGCTCTGCAGCCGACGATGGTATTCAATCTTACGATGGATGGCGATGCCAACCTGGCGTTGCTGCACGATCTTGATCCTTCGATCAGCTCAGACGGCACGATTGCACTCAACGCCAGAATCCAAGGTCCCCTCGGCAAGCCTACCGTGAACGGCCGCCTGCAGCTCAAGGATGCTGCGTTCCAGACGGAGAGCATGTCGAATGGAATCTCCAAGGCCAATGGCGTGATTCAGTTTACAGGCGATACCGCAAGAATCGAAACTCTCACGGCGGAATCGGGGGGTGGCAAGATTACCATCTCCGGCTTCGCGGGAAGAACTGGATCCACTTTGCGATACGGACTCCAGGCTCGCGCGAATCAAGTACGGGTTCGGCAGGAATCGGGCATTAGCGTGGTGGGCGACGCGAATCTGAGATTGACGGGAACAAGTGAAAGCAGCCTGCTCTCCGGCGACGTAAATATTCGCAGCGTGAAATTCAATCCGCAGACGGATTTTGGTTCTATCCTATCCAGTTCCGCGCCGCCGGTCCAAACTGATTCGGCCGGATTTCTTTCGAGCATGAAACTCGACCTTGATGTCAGAACCACCCCCGGTGCGAGTTTTCAAACCAGCATTGCCGAAAGCTTGCAAGGACAGGCGAATCTCACCGTAAGGGGGACCGCGGCCACGCCGGGCGTTTTGGGCCGTGTAGTTGTAACCGAGGGCGTCCTGGTATTTTTTGGGACTAAATATACGGTGAATGACGCTACCGTTTCGTTTTACAACCCCAACAAAATTGAGCCGGTGGTGAATCTCAGCCTGGTCACAAAGGCACGGGGTGTCCAGGTCACATTGAATGTTACGGGACCGATGAGCAATCTGAACCTCGCGTATCAGTCCGACCCGCCATTGCCCTTCTCGGAAATCGTGGGGTTACTCGCCACCGGGAGGGCGCCAACATCCGATCCGGTCCTGGTGGCGCAGCAGCCGGCGACTCCACCGCAGAATTTCCAGCAAATGGGGGAATCGGCGCTGCTCAGCCAAGCGGTATCGAATCCGGTCTCCGGACAGTTGCAGCGCGTCTTCGGTGTCAGCCAGCTAAAGATCGACCCCACATTCACCAGCGGGTCGGAGCTGCCCCAGGCGCGCTTGACGCTTCAGCAGCAAATCGCGAGCGGATTGACGTTCACCTATATAACAAACCTCGCCAGCTCAGATCCGCAGATCGTGAGAGTGGAATGGGCTCTTAATCCGCAGTGGTCTCTAATAGCCACGCGAGACGACAACGGCCTGTTCGGAGTGGACTTCTTCTATAAGCGCCGCTTCCGATAGAGGCGCTGCTAGTTCATTTCGGCGAAAGATCGCCGCCAGCAACACGACTCGAGAAGATCATTGCGCCGCCGGGTTTCACCGGGGCCGCTCCCGGAGGACCAAGCCGCTGGAGTACGGAGCGCTCAACCGAGTGGCAGCCGTTAAAACCCGGTCCTGGTTGTCGAGATCCAGTTCGATCACTTCACCGGTGGCCGCTTCCGGCACGGGACCAAATTTCTGCGCTGGCGCCCCGATAAGAATCCACGGCAATGCACCATAAAGCAAGTTGAATCCGATGCGCCTGGACCGCTCGGTCTGCTGACGGTGACGCCGCGCAAGTAGCGGACGCCGATTATTCTTTCGCGAGCGGTGCGAATTTATTCTTCGCCAGCCGCTTCAACTTCGGAGGCCTCGGTCCGCGGCGCATGGCACTTCCCACCCGTATATATGTGAGTTCCACTCCAGTGTTGGCAGATCGCAGCATTAAGCCGCCACGGCTCATGTCGCCGCGACCGACGAAGTCAGCCGGAAACACCAGCCGTTCGCCAAACACTTCGAGAAGCGGCGTCGTATATTTGTCGGTGGCAATGCTTCCGAGCAGCACAACTCGGCATGCGGGATCTGCCGCCTGCTCCAGAGAGCGGGCGTCGCGGAGTAGAGTGTCACGATAGACGTGATAGTCGCGCTCAATCGAAACATTGCCAATGGTTCGCATTTGCTCTCCGCTAACAGGGGTTTCGAGAGACATCAGACCCGTTCCCGGAACGATGGTCAGCGCGGGGGGAACTGTTTCGAGAGCGGAAGCGAAAGCTCCTGCGTATGCCACCTTCCCGCGAAAGTAAAGGCGGCTGATGAAGCTGTACACTTCGCCGATAGTCGCGGTGCCTTCTCGCAGCCTCACTGCGAGATCGAATTCCGCAGCCGGCCGCAGCAACATGAATGATCGAGGCCCCCCGATGCGGGCGGGCGAAAGCAGAAACACGCGAGGCGCCACAATTCTATTTTCGAACGATCGGATTGCCGCTTACGGGGGAGCCCCCTTTTCCCTCGAATTGTGCAACATCCGCAGAGCGCCACTACAGTTGGAGGCACGGACCTCGCTAGGCGCTTCTCTTCAGGTTTTCCGCAC